>DASTWO010000226.1:0-5762 GCA_035776675.1 Caryophanales bacterium | reverse complement strand
TGCCGTTTTTGATAGAAATAGTGAGCCATCTCGGTTACCTGTCGGGAAAACTGGTAGTTCATCCCTGCACCGAACGCCATCCCCAGCAGAGGGACTCCCTGGACCACCTTCTTCCGGAGCAATTGAATCACAACGGATTTCGCCAGATGCTTCAAGGTATGCTCAAACCAGAGGGAATCCACAAGAATTTGATCATCCTCATAGAAATACGGATCATATTTTCTTTTGAAAACTTCATCTTCCAGGTTCATCCACGCTTCATGGCGCAGCCGTTTCGGTAAAGACGCCGTATGGAATACCTTCAACGCCGTCATCATTTCACCCGGCATTCCGACTTCGTACCCGTAATTCAAAGCAATCAATTGAATAGCACGCAAATTCATGGTGATCACTGCCGGAAAGTCAATCCCAAGCAGAAAGAACCCGCCTGTTCCGGTCAAGCCGCCCTGGGCGAAAGAAAGCAATCGTTGCCGGGCAATGTGCTGCTCAGTTATGTACCGAAGTTGGTCAATTTCCAACTGTCTCAAATCGGAAATTTCATCAATTGTATTGTCGAACAGCCGAGCCTCATTCAGTAACCTTTGCTTGGCTTCCAATTGAAATTGCGAATTCTGGATCAAAGCATGAAGATGAAACAACATCGTATCAATCGTATTCAAAACCCGAACTTGTACAGACTCGCTGAACTTGCCGAATCCAGCTTCAACCCATTTCTCATAAGTAAAGGCCAGATCATTGGATTCATATTGGAAATATCGATTTTCCCACGCCAGAATGTCTGCCCAAATCTTTTCATCCCTGTCCGTCCATTGCAAAGTTCCAACCTCCTCGACACCGTTTGCTTCCATTATACAAGTTTTCGCCTAGAAAGGAAAAAGGGCCATTTACATAGCTTTTCACGGTGAATAATGTTCGTTTTTGATGTGAAAGTGTTTTTTCACCGATGATGAAGCCATTTGACCGGATAACTAGGTCTACCACGAAGCCAGCTTGTGCCAAAGTCAGATTTCATGCGTTAAATTTAAAAGATTTGCGTCAAAACCTCAAAATATGCGTCGAATTTCAATTATTTGCGTCCAAACAACTATGAGTTGCACCAACTTCAAAGCCTCAACTATTGAACACAACCTCTCGCAGTAACCTGAAATATCTTTTCAACTTTTCCGTCCCTGACTCCATAAGCTCTGTCATACAAATTCACCGTTGGACACACATGGTTTGGGATAATCTCGATTCGGTCTCCTACATTTAATGAACTCCCTGGCGTGATTACGGCATGTTCATCGGAAAGTTTTTTCACCAACAATTCCGAATGGCCTTTAATAAAACCAAACCCGTTAGTTTTCAACACACCACTTGACCTTTGATCAATCGTCATCGATTTTGCCCCTGCGTCAGCCACCACCTGGTCCTCATTATTCTTGGACGTAACTGTCGACAGAATAGATACAGCGCAAAACTTACTATCTCCCAAAAAATATGCATGCCCCACATCATAAAAAACATAGGTACCCGGGCGGATTTCCGTTATCCCATCGACAACCTCGCCAGCCAATTGTCCCAATGTGCATCCAACACTAATCTCACATGGAATTCCCCATAAATTCATGATCCGTTTTCCGATATCAACAACCGCCACTTGTGCGTCAATGGCGATCTGTCTCATATGCTTCTTGTCCCGGGCATTATACGTATGTCCTTCGTGTGTGAAGACTCCCGCAAGCTTCACTTGCGGAAACTCTTCAATAATATCTCCGACAAGACTAACCGCCTCATCCGGCTCCACTCCGCATCGATGCATGCCGGTATCCACTTCTATCATAATCTTCATTGGAAATTGTTTACCGACAAAGTCTGCAATTTGCCGTACATGATAGATTGAATCGACCGCCATTCGAATGTTGGCTCTTTTCGCGATTTCCGCAACCCGCGCCAATTTCTGATTGCCCACAATTTCAGTGGCTATGAAAATATCAGAGATTCCCGCTTTAACCATCGCCTCCGCTTCACTTACCTTAGCCACGGTAACTCCTTTGGCTCCGTAATCCAATTGCAAACGAGCGACCTCCGCCATTTTATGAGTCTTTGTATGAGGTCTTAATTTCACCCCTGCGGAATCAGCCATTTTCTGCATGGCCGTCAGGTTTCTCTCCATCCGATCAAGATCAATCACCAGCGAAGGTGTATCCAGTTCTTCTAAGTTCATCAATGCGCCTCCCTCTTACTTTTTCGTAAGCTTTTCACCCGCTTGCAAAACAGGGGCATCCACACTTACAGTATTCGGATACTTGATACCAGCTCCCGTATTTAGAACAACAACCCGCTCACCTTCACGGATCCAGCTATTCTTTCTTAATTGTCTTACCGCCGCAAAAGCAGCCGCACCCTCCGGGCATACAAAGGCTCCTTCAGCCGAGGCAACCGCCTTCAGCTCCTCCAGAATTGTTTCATCATCGATGGCGATCGCACATCCATCCGTTTTCCTTACCGCATCCAATATCAGAAAGTCTCCCAGTGCTTTGGCAACATTAATACCAAAGGCAACTGTGGAAGCATTCTCCCATGGCTCCGCATGAGAGTTCCCTTCTTCCCACGCTTTCACAATAGGAGCGCATCCCTCCGATTGGACCGCTACCAAACGCGGCATTTTTCCACCATCAATCCAGCCAAGCTCCTGCAATTCCCGCAACGCTTTGTAAATTCCGATCAAACCGACTCCTCCACCGGTCGGATACAAGATGACGTCTGGCACTTCCCAGCCAAATTGTTCTGCGATCTCCAACCCCATCGTTTTTTTTCCTTCAATTCGATACGGTTCTTTCAACGTTGACGCATCGAACAATCCATAATCATTCACCGCTTGCCCAACGATTTTCCCGGCATCACCAATTAACCCATCAACCAGATAAAGTTCCGCTCCGGCTGCCACACACTCTTTTCTGGTAATTTCCGGCGCGTCCTTTGGCATGACGATAGTCGAATCGATCCCCGCCCGGGCACAATACAAAGACCATGCCGCACCGGCATTTCCATTTGTCGGCATCGCCAGTCCCTTCACACCAACTTCTTTCGCTTTCGAGACGCCAACAGCCGCGCCCCGTGCCTTGAAAGCGCCAGTGGGAACCAGCCCTTCATCTTTCATAAATAATTCCGAAACCCCCATATCCCGCCCGATTTGCTTCATCGGCAACAATGGGGTCATGCCCTCACCAAGTGTGACGACGTTCTCCTCATTCTGAACCGGAAGCAGCTCATGATATCGCCACAGGTCCGCGCCCCGCTCAGCAAGATCTCCCGGCCGAAATGCTTTTCTCAACTCATCCATTTCATAAGCCACAAGCAGAGGTGAACCACATTCACACAGTTGATGAGGCTCCTCAGTATTGTATGTAAGACCGCATTTTGGACAATACAAATGTGAAACGTAACTATATCGCAAAACAAACATCTCCTTAATAATATGAAAAATCATAACTTAAGATTGATTCTAGCACCCTGTGTTCGGAGAACATAATCATCCAACTCAAATTCTTTCCTCAGTTGTTAGCCATCTCGGAAATTTTCTCATGTAGCAAATCCCAGAAAACCTCTGACGCTTTCGTTTGAAAAGGCGTGTCCTGAGTGATCAGAGAAAATTGGCGCATAAAAGGAAATTCCTCAATGGGCAAGGTTTTCAATGTCCCTAAGGCCAACTCTTTACGGATCGCCCATTTGGATAAAAAAGAAATGCCAAGTCCCGCCTCCACTGATTCTTTAATGACCTGCGTACTTCCAAACTTCATCATGGACTTCGGTTGAAACTCGTGATCTTCAAACATCCGCTCCGTCATCTCCCTTGTTCCGGAGCCTTCCTCCCGAACAATCCATGTTTCATCCTTCAGATCTGAAAACGCAATCCTTTCCCGACCGGCTAGTCGATGGCCGGTATGAACCACAACCTCCATATAATCATTCGCAAGCGGCTCAGTATATACCTTCGGTTGATGAACCTCTCCTTCCACAATACCAATATCCAACTGCCGACCTCCGACTTTCTCCGCAACCAACCGCGTATTTCCTATAAAGATGGTTGGCTGGATCAGCGGATATTTGTCTCTTAACCTGGCAATAAGATGAGGCAAAACATATTCCCCGAAAGTATAACTCGCTCCAATCGCCAAAGGACCGGATGCAGTATGCATCATATCGTCCACAAGCGTCCGCATCCTTTTAGAAAGCGAGAGAATCTCCTTAGCGTGATGATAAACAACCTCTCCCGCCTTCGTTAAACGAACCATTTTATTGGTTCTCTCCAACAACTTCGTATCCATTTCCCGCTCCAGCTGTTTGATGTATTGACTTACAGCAGGCTGAGTCATATGAAGGACTTCGGCAGCCCGCGAGAAATTCTTCTTCTCCGCTACAGTTACAAAAACGTCAAGTTGTTGATCCAAGGCATATTTCCTCCTTTTCAATACTCCCACTATAACATATTACTTATTGTAACTATCATAATAATTTATTTTACTTATTATAACCCTTGTCATACGATGGACTTAGAAACGGGGGAAATCAAGATGAAAATCGAGACATCGGGAAATACCGCTTTACAACAAGAGAGCCAGCCTGATCCGCAGCCCCATCGTTCACCATGGCTGCTCTGGTGGAGCGGAATTGGTTTTACTATGGCCATCGCCTTGATTGGATATGGCGTAGCCCAAATTCCGGGTCCGGATCGGGTTGGTTCAATGGCATGTTCCATTATTTTGGCTGTGATTTATCGACAAATCTGGGGGTATCCGAAGGCGTTAAAGGAAGGAATTGATTTCTCCGGGAAGAAATTGTTGCGTTACGCCATTGTCCTGTACGGACTGAAATTGAACATTGACGTTATCCTGAATCAAGGCTTGCCGTTGTTGGCGCGTGATGCGTTTACGATTGCTTTTGCCATTGTCCTGACTCTATTTATCGCAAAATGGATGAAAGCGGACACCCCTTTATCTTTGCTACTTGGAATTGGCACAGGCGTTTGTGGAGCTTCCGCCATTGCGGCCGCCTCCCCGATAGTAAAAGCAAAGGAAGAGGATACCGCGATCGGTGTCGGCATTATCGCGCTGATGGGCACAGTATTTGCGTTGATTTACACCGTCATTCGTCCCTTCCTGCCTTTATCAGGTATGGAATATGGCATTTGGTCCGGCGTCAGCTTGCATGAAATCGCCCATGTGGCATTGGCGGCGGCCCCGGCCGGCCAGGACCCATTGGCAGTGGCTCTGTTGGCCAAACTGGGGCGCGTATTCCTGTTGGTGCCATTAAGCTTTGTTCTCATGTTTTGGATGAAAAGACGGTCCAACGGAAAAATGGATGCAGAAGCTAAGACACCCTTCCCGTGGTTCCTGATTGGATTCGTGATCATGAGCCTCATTGGCAGTTATGTCATAGGAGACTATGTGAAAGTCCACGACAGTGTCCTGTCAGGAATCGGAAACCTTTCCCACTTCATTCTGACAGCAGCTATGGTCGGCCTTGGATTAAATGTCAGCTTTAAAGCATTACGCACAAAAGCTTTGCGCCCTTTGATTGCCATGACGATCGTGTCTGTATTACTCTCTGGCCTAACTTTCTTCTCAATGTTGGTTCTTTAAGAATCGAGTAGGGGTCGCCATCACTGACCACCCCTCTCACAGAACCACACGTGCGGGTCATCGCATGTGGCTCCTCCCATTAATTCACCTTGGAATAACGTTCATCATAAACCGTGGAAAGACTTACGAGTCCCCGTT
>DASTWO010000225.1:0-3035 GCA_035776675.1 Caryophanales bacterium | reverse complement strand
TCACCGATGAACTCAGTTTCGTCAGCAAACATAACTTCCTTGCGGGTTTTATCGGAGGCCGACGGCCTTTAATCGCGGCGGAAATCATACATTTATTTTCGAACGCGCAAACCAATTCGATCGGAAACACCTTATTGCTTGGATTCAGCCAGTCCGCCCGCGACCAAAGCATCCGAAAATATGCATGGCGCGGCATGGAAATTGCCAAAAAACACCTGAACATTTTCACGGATAAATTGCGGGAGGACCATCTTCATTCTGCTCCAAACCATGAGGATGCGGTCACGGATTCCACGGAGGCGCCGTTTTCAGACAAACTGATCACTTTCCTTATCACCTTGTTGATAACGGCCGGCATAGGCAATTACGGTATGGCGATGTCTGCCAGTCCGCGCCACGATCTGGGGACCACGTACGCAAGATTAGCTGCTGAAATTGGCGGTTACGCGAAAGATGGAGCCAACATCATGATCAAAAACAGTTGGATGGAAGAACCCCCTCAGGCGGATGATCGCATGGAACTGAACAAAAAGAAATAGATCGGGGGAACAGAAATGAGCAAAAATCATGTGGCTCGACTTAACGGAGCCGAACTTGGTAACATTTGGACTTCTTACATGAGTGACAGCATGGCTGTTTGTGTATTAACCCGATTTTCTGAAACCGCTGAAGACCCGGAGGTCCGCAATATTCTGCAATTTGCTCTCGACTTGTCAAAAAAACATATCGGCGTACTGAAAGAAATTTTCCAGCGGGAAAATTGCCCGATTCCTGTCGGGTTTGAGGAAAAGGACATGAACCTGAATGCACCGAGGTTATTTTCCGATACATTTTTTCTGGTTTATTTACAGAACATGTCGAGAATGGGGCTGGGGATATACAGTATTGCCCTGCCAATTATGGCCCGTGAAGATGTTCGCGATTATTACCGCAAATGTGTGGCGTCCTCCGCCGATCTGAACGTCAAATTAACAAAATTGATGCTGAAAAAAGGCATTTACACCCGGGCACCGTATGTTACCGTTCCCAACCAGGTTGCCTTTATTAACGACCAGCATTATAAAGCGGGCTGGCTCGGAAAGCAACGGCCGTTAACCTCTCAGGAAATGACAAATGTTTCACTTTCCTTACTTACAAACGTGTTCAGCAAAGTCTTGCTGTCCGGTTATGCCCAGGTAGCAAAGGTTGAAAAGGTCCGAAGGTATATGTTTAAAGGGGCCAATATAGCGGCGAAGCAAATTGAGATACTAAGCGGCCTTCTTCATGAAAGCGACCTGTCTGCGCCGCCGACCTGGGATTCAGAGGTAACCGAATCGACGGTTGCCCCGTTTTCCGACAAGTTGATGATGTTCCATTCAAGGGTTCTGACTCAGGCCGGAATTGCTAACTACGGAGGCAGTATTTCCATGAGCATGAGACATGACCTTGCCCCTATTTACACCAAAATGGCCGCGGAACTCGGAAAGTTTGGAGATAAAGGCCTGAGCCTGATGATTGAAAACCGTTGGCTGGAGGAACCTCCACGCGCACCGGATCGGACGGCCTTAACGAAAAAGGGACAGGATCACAGCAGAGATTCATAAAGCAATCTTTTCAGAAAGAAAACCGCCAGATGAATAAGAAGGAAGCGATTTTGCACACAATAAGGCAACTTTTCAATGAAGAAGACTTAGGAGGTTTCCCCGGATGAGCAAGTTCCCAGAAAAAAATCAAACAGAAAAAATCAATGATCAAATTCCCGGGGGTTCCCTGTCGTCATCCCTTGCTGAAAACATTTCCGTTTTGAAGGAAACCTTTTCGGAATGCGATGACATCATCTTTCAGTCTACAACAATTGAAAATCAACCGGCATGTCTCGTGTATTTATCTGAAATGGTGAACGACCACGCCCTGATTGAAATTGAACAAAGCCTTTATTCCCCCGGGAAGGGGTCTTTGGACACGTTATTTAACAAACAACCTCCTTTTGGAAGTGTTACGCAATTAAATGAATGGAAAAAAATTATTGAACAAATATTGTCCGGCCGAGTGATCCTGGTCATTGAACAAATCAAAGATGCGATTTCATTTCGTTCTTCGAATTCAAAAGGCCGGGACGTAACAGAACCGGATACCGATCGGACGGTAAAGGGGCCGAAAGAAGGATTCGTCGAAGATATCGGAACCAATATGAAATTAATCCGCAGGAAAATACGAAATCCTTCTTTAAAAGTGGAACATTTAACCCTTGGGAAACAGACGAATACGCAAATCAGCGTCGTTTATATTAAAGGGATTGCCGATGACGGCATTGTCCAAGAGGTTCATCAACGATTATCCCGTATTGATATCGACGGGGTGCTCGATAGCCAATATCTCGAATCGATGATCAAGGATTCGCCGGGTTCGCCTTTTCCGACTGTGATCAGCACGGATCGTCCAGATCGTGTTTGCGGGGACCTGCTTGACGGTAAAGTCGCAGTGGTCACTGACGGTTCCCCTTTCGCGTTAACCACACCCGCCACATTTGTCGAATTTCTTCACTCCGCTGAAGATTATTACGACAGTTCTTTGGCTTCTTCCATCATCCGTTGGGTACGGTTTTTCGGAATGTTTGTGGCTCTTATTTTACCTGCCTTTTTCGTCGGCCTGGTCACCTTTCATCAAGATTTGTTGCAAACCTCCTTTCTGATTCGAATTGCGGCGAACCGTGAAGCTCTGCCTTATCCGGCGTTGATAGAAGCCATTTTTATGATGTTGGCCTATGAATTGGTACGGGAAGCTGGATTACGAATGCCAAAAGCCTTCGGCGGCCCGGTATTCACGATACTGGGACTCCTGTTAATCGCCCAAATCGCGGTACGGGCCGGAATTGTCGGTCCTGTTATGGCTTGCGTGGTATCGGCCACAGCTCTGATTTCCTTCGTTTTGCCGAATTATGCCTTTCATCAGGTTATTCGTTTTTCCGGCATCCTGCTGCTGTTATTGGCAGGCTTCTTCGGCTTCATGGGAATCATTGTCGGTCTTATGTTCGGCCTGGCTCATCTCGTCAGCTT
>DASTWO010000224.1:0-44725 GCA_035776675.1 Caryophanales bacterium | reverse complement strand
GGCCTAAAAATCCGCCAAAGGGCATATCGATGAAGCTTCTTGTGTCGGCTCGAGGCGCCCAGCCTTGGGTCCATGCTGGGAGTTAAGGTTGTAGGGCGATCCACAATGGCATGTGGGCGATGACCCTGCATCCGCGGAGGCCCGTGATTGGCAATTGAATGGAATTGTTAACACGGAGAGAACCCTGTTTTGCAAGTTCTGGGAATTTGTGAACAGCGTAGCCTGCCTTGAGTGGAATTGGAGGGGATTACGGACTATATGGAAATCATTACCGCTTGGCCGGTGGTGTGATTCCTTATCCGGATGAAATCCATTCTGCAAAAGAGGCTAGGAAATGGAAGGGCTGTCGAGGAAAACTCCTAGACTGTTCCGAATGACATTTGAAGGGGATTATAGTGCAGGCTAAGTGGCGATCCAGTTTACTGCTCGGTGACGACAGTGAAAAGGGCTTAATGGGAAACCGCCGGAGCGGCAACGATCCGGTGTCTCTTTTGGGAAAACCTACTGGACCTATGCTGCAATGTTTACTCTTCAGATGACCACTTTCATTTAACTTTGAAAAGAAGCATCCGCCTATCAGGTTGGATGTGGGTTGAAACTGATTTTTGGGGATAGTAAATGATTAAATTATTGAAGAACTCGATAAAATGGAGCTCAGGAATTGCCGTTATCACGCTTGTGTTAGCGGCTATTTTTTCAGTCGTGTCAACGTTTTTATTAGGTGGCGTTTCCTGGGCGGTCGGGATGCTTATCGTGCTTGTGATTGTACTGACCGGTGTGGTTTTTGATATTATCGGAGTAGCGGCGACCGCCGTCAAGGAGAAGCCATTTCACGCCATGGCAGCCAAGCGAGTACATGGCTCAAAGCAGTCGATCTTTATTACACGGAATGCAGACAGAGTCGCGAATTTTTGTAACGACGTGGTTGGAGATATTTCGGGGATTGTAAGCGGTACCGCTTCTGCCGCCGTTGTTCTTGAATTAACGGTTCAATTGGGTTATGGTGAAGAGTCAGCATTCCAATATGTTGTAGCGGTATTGTTCACTAGTGTTGTTGCGGCTTTGACGGTTGGCGGCAAGGCATTTGGGAAAGCGTTCGCGATCAAATATGCCACGGAAATCATATTGCAAGTCGGGCGAATTTTTTATTTTGTGGAAGACTCTTTGAAGATAAAGTTTACATACGCAAAGAAGAAAAAGTCGCCGAAGCTGAAAGAAAAGGGAAGTGAGCGCCGATGATGGATTTAGAAGATATTCAGGACCCGTCGTTTTTGAAAAATTATACAACTGCCGAATTGAATGAGCTGGCTGCAGAAATTCGCCAATTTTTGATCGGCAAGCTGTCCAGAACAGGAGGCCATATTGCTCCAAACCTGGGTGTGGTGGAACTTACCCTTGTTTTGCATAAGCTCTTTGACAGTCCTAAAGATAAATTTATTTGGGATGTGGGTCATCAGTCTTATGTTCACAAAATTTTAACGGGGCGGGCCAATCAATTTAACAGTATTCGCCAACATAAAGGACTGGCAGGATTTCCAAAACGATCCGAGAGCCAACATGATATATGGGAAACCGGGCACAGTTCGACTTCTCTTTCAGCGGCAATGGGAATGGCGGCTGCTCGAGATTTAAAAGGTGATAATGAATCGGTAGTGGCCGTGATTGGTGACGGTGCGCTTACGGGCGGAATGGCGCTTGAGGCGCTGAATCATATCGGACATGAACAGAAAGACTTGATTGTCATTCTTAATGATAATGAAATGTCAATCGCGCCTAACGTCGGTGCTTTACACAATATGTTGGGAAGATTGCGGACAGCCGGCAAATATAACAGGGCGAAGGAAGATTTTGAAGCGCTGATTAAGAAGATTCCGGCCGGTGGCCGTTTGGCGTCTGCAGCGGAACGATTAAAGGATTCACTGAAATATTTCTTTGTCACGGGCGTTTTCTTTGAAGAACTCGGATATACCTATCTCGGGCCTGTCGACGGTCATAACATTGACGACTTAACTGAGAATATTAAATACGCCAAGAAAATGCGTGGCCCCAAGCTTGTTCACGTCCTGACACAAAAAGGGAAGGGTTACAAACCTGCCGAATCGGATACCGTAGGCACCTGGCACGGTCCCGGACCTTACAAAATTGATTCTGGGGATATTATTAAACCTGTCGATGCTCCTCCTGGTTACAGTAAGGTGGCAAGCGAAACATTGCGAAAGTTGGCGCGCCAGGATGAACGAATAGTGGTTTTGACACCGGCAATGACGGTTGGTTCCAAGCTTGAGGCGTTCAGAGAGGAATTTCCGGAACGTTTATTTGATGTCGGAATTGCTGAACAACATGCCACAACGATGGCAGCCGGTCTGGCGACTCAGGATATGAAGCCGGTTTTATCGATTTACTCCACCTTTCTGCAACGGGGTTATGATCAATTGGTTCATGATGTGTGCCGTCAGAATCTGAATGTCGCGTTTACAGTTGATCGGGCTGGATTGGTTGGTGCTGACGGAGAAACGCACCATGGCGTTTTCGATATTGCTTTCTTGCGCTCCCTTCCGAATATGGTTGTCGGCATGGGGAAAGATGAGGACGAATTGCAACATATGGTATACACGGCTTTACAACATGATAATGGCCCAATTGCCATACGCCTGCCCCGTGGGAATGGATATGGTGTCAAAATGGACGATACGTTGCGGGAAATTCCAATTGGGTCGTGGGAAGTCCTTCGAGATGGTTCCGATACGGCTATTTTATCCTTTGGTCCGATGTTGAAGGTTGCTGAAAAGGCTGCTAAGCAGCTTGCGTCCGAAGGTATTTCGGTGAAGATCATTAACGCGAGATTTATTAAACCGCTCGATTACAATATGCTTAAGGATTTGGCCAGCCGAAACTTCCCAATCCTTACTTTGGAAGAGGGCATATTACAAGGTGGATTCGGCTCAGCGGTGCTTGAGTACCTGCATGATGAAGGGTTTCATAATGCAAAGATAGAAAGAATGGGTCTTCCGGATCGTTATGTAGAACATGGAAGTGTTCCCGATTTACTTGAAGAGGTCGGTTTAACAGTTGATGGCGTCTGTGAAACGATTCGTAACTTGATTCCAGCTAATAACGAAGAGCGAAATCATGAAAAAAGAACGAGTTGATCTCCTGTTAGTCGAAAAAGGCCTTATTGAGACAAGGGAAAAGGCGAAGCGAGCTGTAATGGCTGGTCTGGTGTATTCAGAGAATCAGCGGGTGGACAAGCCGGGAACGAAAATAAGTCCGGCTTTACCGCTTGAGGTAAGAGGAAATACGCTTCGATATGTTGGAAGGGGCGGTTTGAAACTGGAGAAGGCGCTAGAGACTTTTCAAATAAGTCCAGAAGAACGGGTGGTTCTAGATATAGGGGCCTCAACTGGCGGATTTACAGATTGTTGCCTCCAGAATGGTGCGAAACTTGTTTACGCTCTTGATGTTGGCTACAATCAGCTTGCCTGGAAATTAAGACAAGATGATCGAGTGGTTGTCATGGAGAAAACCAATTTCCGTTATGCGGGCAGCGAGGATTTCTCAAGGGGCATGCCTTCCTTTGCAACCATTGATGTTTCCTTTATTTCGCTTAAGTTAATCTTGCCAGTGCTTTGTGAAATATTGGAACCGGACGGGGACGTTGTGGCGTTGATTAAACCCCAGTTTGAAGCAGGACGAGAAGAGGTGGGAAAGAGAGGGATTGTCAAAGATCGCCGTATCCATGAACGGGTCATTAAGGAAATGATCGACTTTGCCAATTTGACAGGATTTTCCGCTCGTCATTTGTCTTATTCACCTGTTACGGGAGGCAGCGGGAATATAGAATTTTTATTACATCTTTCTCTCTCGAATTACGACAACAAAAGCTTTTCGATTCATGAGGTTGTTTCGGATGCCCACAGTATGTTTGGTAAGTAAAGTCATCTCTTCAATAAATCTCCCCGTCTTTGATATTTCCTTTCATAATGTACAATCTCCCTTAATTCGGATAAGATATAAATAGTTATGCCCCCTTTAGGCCGACATCAGGTTGAAAGGGGTAACTCATCCGGCTACAGGAATTGTAAAGGTGGTCAAAATGAATAAAGGACAACGACATATCAAGATTCTTGAACTGATTGCTCATAATGAAATTGAAACCCAGGACGAGCTTGTTGAAAGTTTGCGTAAAGACGGCTACAACGTCACACAGGCAACAGTTTCCCGTGATATTAAGGAACTCAGTCTTGTAAAGGTCCCTATGCAGAACGGACGCTATAAATACAGTCCTCCGTCGGGACAACGCTCTAATCCTCTTGCAAGGTTAAAGAGGGTATTGAGAGATGGCTTTATTCGAATTGATGAAGCCGGTCAACTGATTGTTGTCAAAACATTGCCGGGAAATGCACATGCGATTGGTGATCTTGTTGATGACCTTGACTGGGAAGGTTTAGTCGGTACACTTTGCGGAGACGATACGATTTTGCTTATTTGCCGTTCCGAGAAACATGCTCCGGAAATTTCAAACCGTTTTCTCAGTTTATTGCAATAGTAACCATTTCTCTAAACGAATGCAGAAATCAATGGTTGAAGAAGATAAGGGGTGATTGGATTTTGTTAGGTGAATTGTCCATTTCCAACTTCGGTATCATCGAATCGGTTAACCTTTCTTTTGAGGAAGGGATGACTGTCATTACAGGGGAAACCGGAGCTGGTAAGTCCATGATTATCGATGCCATCGGGTTGTTGATCGGTGGAAGGGGATCTTCTGATTTTGTTCGTCACGGTGCGGCTAAGGCGGAAATTGAAGGACTGTTCTTCATCAATGAAAATCACCCCGGGTTGCCAAAAATACAATCACTTGGTTTAGAAGTTGCGGACGAAATGATCGTTCTTAGACGGGAAATATCAAAAGCCGGAAAATCGGTTTGCCGCGTAAACGGGAAGCTGGTAACTTTAGCCGCTATGAGAGAAGTCGGGCGCATGTTGATCGACATTCACGGGCAACACGAGCATCAGGATTTGTTGCAATCCGACAGACATCTTTCGCTTTTGGACAGTTTCGGTGGAGAGACGTTATGGCAAGCCCGTCAAGAGTATGAAAACCTCTTTGAAGCTTATACACGTGTTCAAAAGCAACTTCGTCAGTTGACTGAAAACGAGAAGGAAGCGGCCCAACGCCTTGATTTAATTCGCTTTCAAGTGGATGAAATTGATGCCATTCAATTGGAAGAGAATGAAGATGAACAATTGGAAAGTGAAAGGACAAACCTCGCCAATTACGAGAAGGTTTTTGAATCTCTTCAAGAGGGATATCAAGCCTTAAACGGGGAACAAAAAGGGCTTGAATGGGTCGGGACAGCAATGAACACGTTGGAAAATATAGCCGACATTGACGGACAATATAAGGATATATACGAGCGGTTAGCTGACCATTATTATTTATTGGAAGAAATGACTTTTTCTCTTCGTGACATTTTTGAACAATTGGAATATGACCCGGATCGATTGAACACCGTTGAGGAAAGGCTTCATGAAATTCAGAAATTAAAACGGAAATACGGGGATTCTGTTTCGGAAATTCTGAAGTTTCGTGATGAAGCCGTATCTGAATTAGACACGTTAACCAATCGCGACGAACAGATTGAAGTCATGCAACGCGAGCTGGAGCAGACGAAAAGTAAGTTGTTGGATAAGGCTGAACTCCTTTCAACCGAAAGGCAAAGTACGGCGAGGCATGTCATCGGAGCGATTACCCGTGAGTTAGAAAGCCTGCAAATGGCGAAAACGCAATTCGATATCCATTTCAAAAGAAGGGAAAATAATGGAGAAGTTCACTTCCAAAAGGATGGTGTGGATCAGGTTGAGTTTTTAATCTCAACGAATCCCGGGGAACCGCTTAAACCATTGTCGAAGGTGGCTTCCGGTGGCGAGTTATCACGGATTATGCTCGCGTTAAAGAGTATTTTTTCCCGTGGAGATGGTGTTACTTCAATTATTTTTGATGAGGTGGATACTGGAGTCAGCGGCCGAGCGGCTCAGGCGATGGCTGAGAAGATCTTTAAACTTTCCGTTCGTTCTCAAGTTTTTTGCATTACACATCTTCCGCAGGTAGCCGCAATGGCGGACACGCATTTATACATTATGAAGGAAGAAAATAATAATCGGACAACCACTTACGTGGATTCACTAGACGATCATCGGAAAGTTAATGAAATCGGGCGAATGATCTCTGGTGCCAAAATGACTGACCTGACCAAACGGCATGCTAAAGAGCTTTTGGAGCTTGCCGGAAATATTAAAGCCACTTCTTGAAATGCTATCCTGTACTGGATAGCACTTTTCTTTTGATCCAGTTATATTTGACCCCCGGAAAGGCAAGATTATAAATGCAGCCGCAAAACGGAGGTGTTGGGCTGGAGCGAGGAGAGTGAAGCGGATTGAAATCAGGACAGGTCAGGCGTTGGATAGGAATCGTTCTCCTTGGTATCTTAATGGGTCTTGTTTTTATCAAACCAGTACAACAATACTTCAGCATTCCAAATCATCTAATGCTGTTTGAAGGTGAAAATCAAGCCATTTTATCCCCGGCTTCTGTTCTTTCAAAGGTAAGCACAGTGTCTACGAAATCTTCCGTAGCATCAGCCGAAAACGGGGAACAACTTGTGTTTGCCGGCAAGAATACCGGGAGTTCCAAGGTTACGCTAACGATGGGCGGCTTTCCCATAAAAAAAGTCAATGTTGATGTCGTTCCAAAAATCCGGGTCATTCCCGGCGGCCAATCCATTGGGGTTAAATTAAACACTGTAGGTGTAATGGTCGTAGGATTTCATCTGGTTCAAACGAGAGAAGGAGAGAAATCCCCTGCCGAAAAAGCTGGAATCAAAGTTGGCGACATCATTACAGAAATTAACGGCAAAGAAATTCAAGAAATGAGTGACGTTGCCCCCTTTGTGAAAAAGGCGGGAAAGAAAGAAGACACTCTAAAGCTCACGGTTATGCGTGACAAGAAAAAGCTGCATAAAGAACTCAAACCGTTAAGAGATAAAGATTCTTCCGCTTATCAAATCGGTTTGTACATCCGGGATTCAGCAGCGGGCATTGGTACCTTAACCTTTTATGATCCGGATTCCATGACTTACGGAGCCCTTGGACACGTGATTTCAGACGTGGATACAAGGGAAGCCATTAAAGTTCACGATGGCAAGATTGTCGGTTCAACGGTCACTTCGATTGATAAGGGAAACAATGGCCAACCAGGCGAGAAAATCGCGAAGCTTTCCCATCAAAGATCAATATTAGGGACTGTGAAGGAGAATAGTCCGTTCGGCATTTTCGGGAAATTAAAGCGCAAACCTGAAAATGCGATCACCCGGAAACCGATTCCGATTGCACTTTCCAACGAGGTAGAAGAGGGACCGGCAAAGATTTATACAGTGGTTGAAGGCAATAAAGTCGAAGCATATGATATTAAAGTTGTCAGTTCCATTCCACAAAAGTTTCCTGCAACAAAAGGGCTCGTCATCAAGATTACCGATCCGGAACTCTTGAAGAAGACGGGAGGAATTGTTCAAGGAATGTCGGGAAGCCCTATTATACAGAACGGAAAATTAATCGGTGCCGTTACTCACGTTTTTGTAAATGATCCAACAAGCGGATATGGCGTTCACATTGAGTGGATGTTGGATGAAGCGGGCTATAATATTTTTGAAAAGGGACGGAAGGCGAGTTAATTTCTTGCCTTCGTTCTTTTTTATTGAGATTATTCGACAAAATCATACATATTTTGATTTGTCAAACCTCGTTATTCGTCGAAAATTGAAGCATAATCGAATGTGCAAAAGAAAATGAGAAAAAAGCACTAAATTTTATTTTTATAAAAGGAATTTTGGTTTGATTGTCGAAAATATAACGATGGGGGAACAAAAATCACAAGGAGGAACCAGTGTGGAGAAAATTAAAGTATGTTTAGCGGACGACAACCAAGAATTGGTGAGCTTAGTCAAGGACTTTATTGCAAATCAAAATGATATGGAGGTCATCGGTTCAGCTTATAACGGGCAGGAGTGCCTGTCGATTTTGGAAGAGAAAAAGCCGGATGTCCTCGTTCTTGATATTATAATGCCTCATCTTGATGGACTTGGGGTGCTCGAGAAAATACGGGAAAATCCCGAAATGGGAAATCCTAATGTGATCATGTTAACGGCTTTTGGACAAGAAGATGTAACGAAGAAAGCTGTTGATTTGGGTGTGTCTTATTTTATACTTAAGCCATTTGATCTGGACAGCCTGGCCAGCAACATTCGCCAGGTCAGCGGGAAACCAAAGCCCACCGTTCAAAGGCCGGCTGCTGTTGTATCGAAGCCGACAAACACGGACAATCCGCATGACCTAAATGCCAGTATCACAAGTGTTATTCATGAAATTGGAGTTCCGGCACATATTAAGGGTTATATGTATTTACGTGAAGCCATTACAATGGTTTACAATGATATTGAATTATTGGGTTCGATTACAAAGGTCTTATATCCTGATATCGCAAAGAAGTACAAAACAACTTCAAGTCGGGTTGAGCGTGCTATTCGACATGCGATTGAAGTGGCCTGGAGCCGCGGTAATTATGATTCGATCTCATCTCTTTTCGGTTATACCGTTTCAATGTCGAAGGCTAAGCCAACCAACAGCGAATTCATCGCGATGGTCGCTGATAAATTAAGGATTGAAAATAAGGCTGGCTGAAAGGGTTAGCGGGAACAGAAAGAAACAACGTTCTTTGAAGGGATGAACGAGCCAACAAAGAACGTTGTTTTTTTTTATTGAGTAGAATCCGTTTCTTCTATTTGTTCTTTTGTTGTAAATGTTGTTTCTTTCGTTCACGATAATAAATAAATCCACCAATGAATAACATCCCGAGTGCGAATGCAAGTAAACCGGCGATAAATTGCATCCAAAGATAAGGAAAATATTGTTGGTCGAAAAAGGCATCTCTCATCCATTTGATCCCCACTCCGGCCAGGATTCCGGGCAGAATGAGGATGAACCAAGCTATAACACGCAAATCCAGTCGTCCTTTCTGTACCTTCCTCATTTTATTTTATCGAACCCTTTTTTCCTTGTCCATTAAGGGATATGTCTTTCCGGCGCTTTCATTGTGAATGCTGTGTCAGGTTGCCAAGATCATGTGAAAACAGGTACAATTGACTATGAAAGAGTTTGCGCTCAACAAAGCTTCACCGAATAGACAGTGTTATGCCGACCGGGAAATAAGCTCCACTGTGGTTGTCTTACATCGATCATTTTACGAAATGATAAAGATATTCTTACAGTAAATCCGGAATTTCCTCGGTCTTACATATTGAGCTTTGGGGTGGAAAGATGGAGAAAGTACAGCCTTATCAGCTTGAATTAATCCTGGATCTTACACAGGACGCGATGATTGCCATTGATTTGGATGAACGGGTAACCCTATTCAACAAAAGCGCAGAACGCATGACAGGAATGCCGAAACAACAAGTGATAGGTAAGAAAATCATTGAGATCATGCCTTCGACTCAACTTCCCCGTGTACTGAAAACCGGGCGATCTGAATTTCATCAGGAACAAATATTAGAGAATGGCCGAAAAATTATTACGACACGAATTCCGATGACCGATGAACAGGGGCGACAATTCGGCGCGTTTGCGGCTTTTAACGATATTACACGGATCGTGGATATGGCTGAAGAAGTGACAAATCTGAAAAGCATTCAATCGATGCTAGAAGCGATTATTCAATCTTCGGAAGAAGCCATTTCGGTTGTTGATGAAAATGGGCGCGGCCTCATGATCAATCCGGCTTACACCAGGATGACCGGGTTAAAAAGCGAAGATGTGATTGGAAAGCCGGCTACTGAGGATATTTCCGAAGGCGAAAGCATGCATATGTTGGTATTAAAAACGAAAAAACCGGTTCGCGGCGTACATATGAGAGTCGGCCCTAAAGGAAGAAATGTCGTCGTCAATGTTGCACCCGTAATCGCTAATGGCAAGTTGAAAGGCAGCGTCGGTATTTTGCACGACGTTTCCGAAATTCAATCGCTGACGGAAGAGTTAAATCGAGCGCGGCAAATCATCCGTACTTTGGAAGCGAAGTATTCTTTTGACGATATTATCAGCTCTAATTCTGATGAAATGAAGAGAGTCCTCGCTCAAGCCAAAACTTCTGCCTCAACCCCAGTGACAATTTTATTGCGAGGGGAATCGGGAACGGGCAAGGAATTATTTGCACATGCAATCCATAATGCCAGTGAACGAAGATACAATAAGTTTGTCAGAGTGAATTGTGCCGCTATATCCGAATCCTTATTGGAAAGTGAATTATTTGGCTATGAGGAAGGTGCCTTTTCAGGTGCGAAGCGTGGCGGCAAAACCGGTTTGTTCGAAGAGGCCAACGGGGGAAGCATCTTTCTTGATGAAATTGGAGAATTATCTTCCGGAACCCAGGCCAAATTGCTTCGTGTCCTTCAGGAGAATGAAATAGTTCGTGTCGGCGGTACCAAACCGGTTTCCATTGACGTGAGAGTGATTGCCGCAACGAATGTTGATCTGGAAGGTCGATTAAGTCAAGGGGAATTCAGAAATGACTTATATTATCGCCTTAATAAAATGCCGATTCATATTCTCCCCCTTCGCCATCGAAAGCAAGATCTTTCCGATCTTTGTCATCATCTGATAACAAAGTTGAATCAGGAATACGGTCGAAATGTTGAAGGGATTACTGAGCAAGCTTTGGAACATCTGGGAAGGTATGACTGGCCGGGAAATGTTCGGGAACTCGAAAATGTATTGGGACGAGCCATGATTTATATGGGATTCCATACTTCGCAAATTGACGTCGAACATATTCCGCCACTTGGTATGAATCCTCACCATGAATTGGATCCGTTTCTTTTTGAAGATGCAAATTCAGAGTCCCTGATGGACAGAGTGGCCTATTTCGAACGAAATGTCATCGCCGAAGCGTTAAGGAACAATAACGGAAACAAAACAAAAACAGCTCAAGAACTTAAGATATCCATTCGTAATTTGTATTATAAAATGAAAAAATTAAACCTTGCATAACTTGGCATGCAATAATTTGCGTAGTGTGCAATGATTTGCAGACAAATATTTGTCAGTATCCCGATGTTTACTTGTTTACGAATTGGCATGGTTTTTGCATTAAATAATATCGGTTAAGATCATCATTTATCGAAACTTTTGTTGAAACTCGACTCCCGGATTATATGGTTTTGTTAAGTGGGGGAGTCAGATCCCTTGTCGAACAAATGTGTGAATCGACAATGCGCGATAATACAAAGGAGGAAAGGCTATGGAATTGTTCCATTACATGGAAAACTACGATTATGAACAACTGGTGTTTTGCCAGGATAAAGAATCTGGATTAAAGGCAGTTATTGCTATTCATGATACCACCCTTGGCCCGGCGCTCGGAGGGACGAGGATGTGGCAATACGAATCAGAGGATGCGGCTATAGAGGATGCTCTGCGACTAGCTCGTGGAATGACTTATAAGAACGCGGCTTCCGGATTGAATTTAGGCGGCGGCAAAACTGTTATCATCGGTGATCCCCGTAAGGATAAAAATGAAGCGATGTTTCGCGCTTTCGGCCGATATATTCAAGGGTTGAACGGCCGATATATCACAGCAGAGGATGTTGGGACTACGGTCGCGGATATGGATTTAATTCATGAAGAAACGGATTTCGTCACCGGTATCTCAGTCGCTTTTGGTTCGTCAGGAAACCCATCTCCTGTAACCGCTTACGGTGTCTACAAAGGTATGAAGGCTGCCGCCAAAGAAGCCTTTGGATCAGATTCACTTGAAGGAAAGACCGTTGCGGTCCAGGGAGTCGGCCATGTTGCATATGTTTTATGCGAACATCTTCATGAGGAAGGCGCCCAATTAGTGGTAACAGATATTAATAAAGAAGCGGTCAAACGTGCAATCGATGATTTTGGCGCCAAAGCTGTCGATCCTGATGAAATTTATGATGTTGATTGTGACATCTTTGCTCCTTGTGCTCTTGGAGCGGTCGTTAATGATGACACAATTACAAGATTAAAGGCGAAAGTCATTGCAGGTTCTGCTAATAATCAATTAAGAGATGAAACCCACGGTAACCAACTTCATGAAATGGGAATCGCCTATGCCCCTGATTATGTTATAAATGCAGGCGGTGTTATTAACGTCGCTGATGAGCTGAACGGTTACAATCATGAAAGGGCGATGAAGAAGGTGGAAGGCATTTATGATAATGTAGCCAGGGTCTTTGAAATTTCCAAACGTGATGGCGTTCCAACCTATGTGGCCGCAGATCGTCTTGCTGAAGAACGAATTGAGCGATTGAAAAATGCGAGAACCACATTCTTGCGAAATGGCCATCATATTTTGAGCCGGCGTGATTAGTGCCCGCACATGCAATAGGAAGGGGATAGATTGAATGTCTGAAGAGTACGATCTCGTTGTATTAGGCGGCGGAACTGGCGGTTATGTTGCCGCTATCCGCGCCTCACAACTAGGGTTGAAAACAGCTGTTGTCGAAAAAGATAAATTGGGTGGGACCTGTCTTCACCGAGGCTGTATCCCGAGTAAGGCGTTACTTAGAAGTGCCGAAGTTTATGCAACTGCGAGTAAGGGCGGTGAATTCGGTGTTTTGATGAAGGAGCTTGGGTTCGATTACGGGAAAGCCCATGAAAGAAAACAGAAGATTATAGATCAGTTGCATCAAGGGGTTCAAGGCTTAATGAAAAAAGGGAAAATCGATGTGTACGAAGGTACGGGTCGAATTCTGGGACCTTCGATTTTCTCTCCCTTGCCCGGAACCATTTCCGTTGAAATGGCAAACGGTGAAGAAAATGAAATGTTGGTTCCGAAGAACGTATTGGTTTCAACAGGTTCGCGCCCCAGAACTCTCCCGGGATTAGAGATTGATGGAGATAAGGTTGTTACGTCCGATGAGGCTGTGAACATGGACACATTGCCTGAATCCGTTATTATTGTCGGTGGCGGCGTAATTGGGATAGAATGGGCCTCATTGTTTCTTGATCTCGGTGTCGATGTTACGATCCTGGAATATGCCGATCGCATTTTACCTACGGAAGATCGTGATATCTCCAAAGAAATGACTCGGCTTATGAAGAAGAAGGGAGCAAATATCGTTACCGGTGCAAAAGTGTTGCCTGATACTGTAGATAAAAAGGACAAGGTAACGGTTAAAGCGGAGATACAGGGGAAAGAAGAAGCTTTTGTGGCGGAGAAAATGCTTGTTTCCGTTGGCCGTCAGGCCAATACGGAAGGAATTGGGCTAGAGAATACCAGTATTAAAGTTGAAAACGGTTTCATCGAAACGAATTCATCGTATCAGACGGCGGAATCCCACATATATGCAATTGGTGATGTGATCGGCGGTTTGCAATTGGCTCACGTCGCTTCGCATGAGGGAATTGCGGCGGTTGAACATATTACCGGTCAGAATCCTGAAGCCATTGACAGCACGATGATCGCACGCTGTGTTTATTCGAGTCCAGAGACCGCGAGTGTCGGATTGACGGAAGAAGAAGCAAAGAATCAAGGCTATGATTTGAAAATCGGCAAGTTTCCTTTTCAGGCCATCGGCAAAGCTTTGATCTTTGGTGAGGCAGACGGATTTGTGAAGTTTGTCACTGACAAGAAAACGGATGATTTATTAGGAGTCCATATGATTGGCCCTCATGTAACCGATATGATTTCAGAGGCATCACTCGCACGTGTTCTGGATGCGGCATCCTGGGAGGTTGCTGAAACGGTCCATCCACACCCGACATTGGGTGAAATTATGGGTGAAGCGGCGTTAGCCGTTGACGGCAGGGCTATTCATTCTTAAAGGAGGTAGTCAAATGGCTGAAAATCGACACAAAGCACTCGGTTTAAATGACAATGATGTATTGGAAATGTATGAAAAAATGTTATTAGCCCGTAAAGTAGATGAACGGATGTGGCTCTTAAACAGAGCGGGTAAGATCCCTTTTGTAATCTCTTGTCAGGGACAGGAAGGTGCACAGGTCGGTGCGGGAATGGCGCTGGACAGAGAAAAGGATTATATTTCTCCCTATTACCGTGATATGGGATTGGTCATCGTTTTTGGCATGACTGCCCGTGATTTAATGTTATCCGGATTTGCAAAGGCTGAAGATCCGAGTTCCGGAGGCAGACAAATGCCAGGTCACTTCGGACAAAAGGAAAATCGGATTCTTACGCAATCATCTCCGGTAGCTACACAGATTCCGCATGCCGTCGGGACGGCACTGGGATCACAAATGGACGGAAAAGATATTGTTAGCCTAACGACGTTTGGCGAAGGGTCCTCTAACCAAGGAGATTTTCATGAGGCGGCTAACTTTGCCGGCGTTCATAAACTGCCTGTTATTTTCATGTGTGAAAACAATAAATATGCGATTTCCGTGCCTGTAAAGAAACAGCTGGCTTGTGAGAAGGTTTCCGACCGCGCCATAGGCTATGGAATGCCAGGTGTAACGGTAGACGGAAACGATCCGCTCGCCGTTTATGAAGTGGTGAAAGAAGCAGCTGACCGTGCTCGTCGTGGTGAAGGGCCAACATTGGTTGAGACTGTATCTTACCGATTGACTCCTCATTCGAGTGACGACGATGATATGACATATCGGGAAAAAGCGGAAGTGGAAGAGGCGAAGAGCAAAGATGCGATTCGCACATTTGCCGCGTACTTAAGAGATACCGGCATATTGGACGAAAACAAGGAGAAAGAAATTGTTGAAAGAATTGACCAACAAGTCGACGACGCGACCGATTATGCGGAAAATGCCGCCTATGCTGAGGCCGAGTCGGCTATGAAATATGTTTATGCGGAATAACGGAGGAGGGAAATCATATGCCTGTCATTTCATATATTGAAGCGGTCACACAAGCTTTACGGGAAGAACTTGAACGTGACACGAATGTTTTCGTGTTTGGAGAAGATGTGGGAGTTCGAGGCGGTGTGTTCCGCGCAACAAACGGATTAATTGATGAATTCGGGGAGAAACGTGTGATTGATACACCGTTGACGGAGTCGGCCATTGCCGGTGTCGGTGTTGGAGCGGCAATGTACGGAAAACGGCCGGTTGCGGAAATCCAATTCGCGGATTTTATCATGCCTGCCGTTAACCAAATTATTTCGGAAGCCGCCAAAATCCGTTATCGTTCAAACAATGATTGGGGATGCCCGATGACCATTCGCGCTCCTTACGGTGGCGGTGTTCATGGAGCGTTGTATCATTCGCAATCAGTCGAAGCGATTTTTGCGAATACCCCCGGATTGAAAATTGTAATGCCGTCGACCCCATATGATGTGAAAGGACTCTTGAAAGCGGCGATTCGTGATGACGATCCGGTCTTATTCTTCGAACATAAACGGGCTTATCGGTTAATTAAGGAAGAGGTACCGGAAGAAGATTATACAATTCCAATCGGTAAGGCCGATGTGAAGCGGAAAGGTGAGGATATTACAGTGATCACCTACGGGCTTTGTACACATTTTGCACTTCAGGCCGCCGATAAACTGGAGTCTGAAGGGATTTCGGCACATATTCTTGATTTGCGAACCGTTTACCCGCTTGACAAAGAGGCGATTGCGGAAGCGGCGTCCAAAACCGGAAAGGTTTTGCTGGTCACTGAAGACAACAAGGAAGGCAGTATCCTTAGTGAAGTTTCGGCTGTTATTTCCGAGGAATGCCTTTTTGATCTTGACGCGCCGATTCGGCGTTTGGCCGGTCCGGATATTCCTTCGATGCCTTTCGCCGGACCGATGGAGAAATACTTTATGGTTGATGCGGATAAAGTTGAAAAGGCGATGCGCGATTTAGCTGAGTTTTAATTAATGCGTAGATACAATAAAGGGCAAAAATAAGGGAGGCATACAATGGCAACCGAAAAAATCGTGATGCCCCAACTCGGTGAAAGTGTCACCGAGGGAACGATCAGCAAATGGCTTGTTGAAGCCGGGGACACAGTGAAGAAATATGATCCGATTGCTGAGGTTATGACAGACAAAGTCAACGCCGAGGTCCCATCTTCTTTTACAGGAACGATCAAGGAATTGGTTGCTTCGGAAGGGGATGCATTGGAAGTCGGCGAGCTCGTAGCTTATATAGAAGTAGAAGGAGAAGCATCGAAACCTTCGGAACAGGCCGATTCAAAGCATGAGAAAGAGGTAGTTGAAACCAAACTGGAAAGCGTTGAGCAGGCAGAACAACCAATGAAGAAACGTTATTCTCCGGCGGTGTTGCGTCTTGCTCAGGAAAACGACATCGACCTTGATCAGGTGAATGGTTCCGGAAAAGGTGGCAGAATCACCCGAAAGGATATTCAAAAGCTGATTGATTCAGGTGATGTTCCGAAAGCCGATTCCTCACAGGAGAAGACGCCGATTACGGCGGCGTCGCAACCTGCATCTTCGCAGCAACCATCTGTAACAACAGGACAAGGGGATGTTGAAATCCCTGTTTCCGGTGTTCGCAAAGCCATCGCATCCAATATGGTGAAATCGAAGCATGAGGCACCGCATGCCTGGATGGTTGTTGAAGCTGATGTTACCAATCTGGTGAAGTATCGAAATTCAGTTAAAGAAGAATTCAAGCAGAAAGAAGGTTACAGCCTGACTTTCTTGCCATTCTTCATCAAGGCGGTTGTAGAATCGTTGAAGGAATACCCACAGATTAATTCTATGTGGGCTGGAGATAAGATCATCCAAAAGAAAGCGATCAATATCTCGGTTGCGGTTGCAACGGACGATGCGTTATTTGTTCCCGTCCTGAAAGATGCTGATGAAAAAAGTGTTAAAGGATTGGCCAAAGGCGTGAAGGAATTATCGACGAAAGTCCGTAACAACCAACTGGCGGCGTCGGATATGGAAGGCGGAACCTTTACCGTTAACAATACTGGTTCATTTGGATCGGTGATGTCTTCGCCAATTATCAATCATCCGCAAGCGGCGATTCTTTCCGTTGAATCGATTGTGCAACGGCCAGTCGTGAAAGACGGCATGATCGCTGTCCGAGACATGGTCAATCTTTGTCTTTCTCTTGATCACAGGGCTTTGGACGGCCTCATTTGCGGTCGGTTCCTTGCCCGGGTGAATGAAAGGCTTGAAAACATTACGAAGGAGAATACCTCCATTTATTAGAAAGACCAACCGTTGCTGTTAACCGGCAGCGGTTGTTTTTTATAGTTAAAGTAAGTTAATACCAAAGTAATTATAATTCCACAACAAAATTGAAAATGATGTCGTTTTATACACTTATTTGCAAAATCATTAGAATACCAATTGATTTATTGGCCCCAGGTTTCTCTTGGGTATACAATGGGAAAAGGTAAGATGTAATGATTAAAGAAAGGATGTTATAGAATGGCCAATGTAGAAGGAAAGGTAGTCATCTTAACAGGAGCTTCCAGCGGAATTGGCGAGGGTACCGCGAAAGAATTAGCGTCCCATGGGGCGAAGCTTGTACTAGCAGCGCGTCGTGAAAGCCGTCTGAAGGCTTTGAAAGAAGAGATTGTGAAAAACGGCGGTGAAGCCGAGTTCAAAATCACGGATGTCACTTCCCGTGCAGATATGGAAGATCTGGCTGAATTCACCATCAATACATACGGGAAAATCGATGTGATTGTGAACAACGCGGGGCTTATGCCGCTTTCATTCATGAACAAACTGAAGGTTGACGAATGGGATCGCATGGTTGATGTTAATATCAAGGGCGTCTTATACGGGATTGCAGCTGTACTTCCGCACATGCGGGAAAAAAATCATGGCCATGTCATTAATGTATCTTCCGTTGCCGGGCATGAAGTTGGGCTTGGCGGCGCGGTTTACAGTGGTACGAAGTTTGCCGTTCGCGCTATTACGGAAGGGTTGAGACAAGAAGAATCTCCGAAGAGCAACATTCGGACGACGATTATCTCGCCGGGAGCGGTAGCCACGGAACTGACTGAAACCATTACCGACGAAGATATCAAGACGATGTTTGGAAAGATGGGATTGGAGCCGATTGAGGCGGAAGACATCGGGAAAGCGATTCGGTACGCCATCGAACAACCGGATTCCGTATCCATTAACGAAATTCTCGTCAGGCCCACTGGCCAGAAATAAATAAAATAAAAAAATGTTTGCCGGCCGTTTGTAGGGGCCGGCTCTTCTTTTGCACAAAAAAGAAAGATGAGCTTCCACTCATCTTCCCAAAAAGGGGGTTAAGGGGTATAGAGGTGTTGGTTACATATATCATATTTCCCCGCCATCAAAATGTTAAACCTTTTTTTAATCAATAATTGATAAAAAGTTCGGAGTGGAACTATAAACAAATGCTCAAAACGATCACGAGCAAAATAAACAGGACCAGTATGATAATGAAATCAGCGTTGAAATCCATAATGAACCCCTCCCGACTTTTTGCGAAATCCTACGAACCCGTCTTTCCATTATCCTATGTAAACGGAATGTATTTCGGAAGCACAATTGCCAATCCGGATTTTCAGTGTTTTTACAGCTAATTAAAAAAAGAGCAGGAAAAATGTAGAATTCTGCCGAAATATATAAGGAGACAGAGAGTAAGTTAGGGGGAGATATCTTAGATGAGCGAGTTACAACAGCTAAGGAACAAAGTAAGGCGGCTATCCAGCCTGTTAGAGGCTTCAAAAGATTTCAATTCAACGATTGATATTGAAAAAGTATTGGGACGGATTTTGCGGCAAATGATTCGAGTGATAGAGGCTGAGGCCGGTACGCTTTGGCTTTTCAATAAGGAAGAAGAGTTAATTCAGGCAAAGGTTGCGGAAGGCCCTTCGAAAGACAGCATTCTTAATATTGAATTGCAAGCGGGAGAAGGGATAGTCGGCAAGGTGATTTTGACCGGAAAACCTCATTTTGTCGAGGATGTCCGGACGGATCCGAAATGGGCCTGGCGGGTCGATCATGAGAGTGGCTTTGTGACCCGGTCCATGTTGACGATTCCTCTGCTTGTTAAAGGAGGAGCGATCGGAGCCCTCCAACTTTTGAATAAAAAAGGCGGCCGGTTGTTTGATGAGGATGATCTCGAACTGGCGCTTTCATTGGCTCAACAATCCGCATTAGCCTTACATAATAGTCAAATGTATGACGAATTGTCCAGGATGGCGATGAGCACCATTCGAACCCTGACAAAAGCCGTTGACGCCCGTGACCCATACACATCAGGACATTCCGAGAGAGTAGCGCGTTATACAAGGTGGATCGCTGAACAATTGGGGATGGACAAGGAAGAGTGTATAGAATTGGAGAGAGCAGCTCTTCTCCACGATGTCGGGAAAATCGGGATTCCCGATCAAATTCTTGCCAAACCGGGACGGTTAACCAAAGAAGAATTTGCGACAATCAAGAAACATCCGGAAATTGGAGCGGAAATATTGGCGGATATGGAACCGAAACATCGTATGAAATTAGCTGTCCGTGTGGCTCGATCCCACCATGAACGGTTGGATGGCAGCGGCTATCCAGATGGATTGAGAGGGGATGAAATTCCGTTAGATGTCAGAATTGCTGCAGTTGCGGATTCGTTTGATGCTATGACAACTGATCGCCCGTACAGCAGTGGAAGGAATTTTCGTGAAGGATTAAATGAATTAATTCGCTGTAAAGAAACTTTATTTGATTCCGCCGTCGTGGAAGCCTTTGCGAGCGTTTTACAAAATAAAACGGATGAAACGGGGCGGGACGTTTGAGTTTGTTTGACATTTTGCTGGTTGGCCATTTTGTAGGGGATTTCCTGTTCCAGACAAATTGGATGGCGGTAAACAAATCCAAGAAATGGTCGCCTCTATTCACTCATTGTGTTGTTTACACGGCTGTAGTAGCGTTATTCGGTTTGATGGGCGGCGGGCTTTCACCCGTGGGAATCGCCGTTATTTTTGTTGGTCACGTGATTTTGGACCGGAAAACCTTCGTTTCATTCTGGGTAAGGTACATACAAACAGCACGAGGTTCCGACGCCGTCTGGTTGGAGATTGTGGCCGATCAAATTTTTCATATTTTATTGCTAGCCCTGGCAATTTATTTAACAGCTCCGGGAGGACTGTAACATGAAACGGCCTGCCAAAACGTATAAAATCGAGCAAGAGATTCCTTTGCCGCGGAAAAAGGTATGGGATCTGTTGGCTAACACGGATCATCTGAATCGACTCATTGGGTTGTTTCCCATCCAGTATAGTTTACCTCAAGATAATGAGTCTCTTATCTATCGTGAGATCCGTGCGAAAGTCGCTGGTATGATTCCTTTGGAATGGAGGGAATATCCTTTTGTGTGGACGAAGTTTAGATATTACGCAGTGGAACGGGTTTACACAAGCGGCCCGTTAAAACGATTTTACGGCGGTGTCGAATTGGAAGATGCCGCAACTATTCTTCCTAATGGTGAACATGCGACGGCGGTAAGGTTATTTGCGGATTTTACACCGGCCAACGTTTTGGGAATCGCGGCGATCCCTTTGGTAGGGAAACGTTCAATGAAGAAGACGATGGATTATTGTGAATCGTATTTGAAACTATCATCGACAACCGGTGGAAAAGGGGATTTACCTCAGCCTTCTTTTAATACTAAGGCAAATACGGGAACACTCGAAGAACGCATCATTAAGTTGCGAGGACTCACTATTAACAGTAAGGCGGTTGATTTGCTGCATCATTTTATTGTTCACGGCGGAGATGAAGAAGTGGCGAATATGCGTCCTTATGAATTGGCCGCGCGTTGGAATGTGGAGAAAGATGAACTGTTGCGTTTATTTCTATATGCTACAAAAGAAGGAGTTCTCAATCTGAGTTGGGAATTGATGTGTCCGAATTGCCGCGTTTCAAAGGTTAGGATATCCTCTCTTCAAGATCTAAACCCCGATTTTCATTGCGATCTGTGCGGTGTGGAATATGAGGCGAATTTCGATCGTTATGTGGAATTACGTTTCCGTGTAGCACCCGCGGTTCGTAAATCGACTAGAAGTGTATATTGTATTGGCGGTCCTTTTCTTACCCCGCATGTTCTATCCCAATTTCATGTCAAACCTGGGGTAATGGCCGACTTCGAGTTTCCGTACTTTCAAGATGATGTCAGGCTTCGCGTTGTTGGATCCAATGATATTCTCTCGTTGACGGACAAGGCGGAGTCAAGTCGATCAGTAAGCCTTCAGACCAATGGATGGGCTCTTGATGCCATATCACGTCCGGAACCCGGTTCTCGTCTCCAGATTGAAAATCAAAGAGAGAAAACCGTCATTGTGGTATTGGAGAAAATCGAATGGGACGAAAAGGCGGTAACCGCCGCAAAGGTTACGACCATGCATGAATTTCGGGATTTGTTCTCTTCTGAAGTGTTGTCACCTGGAGAAGAAATTCAGATTGAAAATACAACATTGCTGTTCAGTGATTTAAAAGGATCAACCGAGCTTTATGAAATTGTCGGCGATGCGCATGCTTATAGTAATGTTCGCCGCCATTTCGATTATTTGTCGGAATGGATCACCCATCATTCCGGAAGTATTGTGAAAACGATAGGCGACGCGGTAATGGCGGTGTTCTATAAACCTGAAGATGCGGTGAAAGCTGCTTATGACATTCATGCCAAGCTGGAAGAATTCAATACGGCGCTTCCTGAGCGGGAGCAGATTACAGTGAAAATGGGATTGCATCACGGCCCCGCTATTGTGGTCAATTCTAATGATCGTATCGATTATTTCGGACGGACGGTCAATATTGCGGCCAGAATTCAGGGGAAAAGCGACGGTGAAGGATTTGTCCTGAGTGATGAACTCTTTCGGCAGCGCGAGGTGACCGCATTCTTGCGAGAGAAAAAGGTTCACACCGAAATCTTTCAAACAGAGTTAAAAGGAATAGGTGAGAAAACGGAACTTGTACAGGTTGTTCTATAATTGGCGGGGACCGGTTTCTTTCATTTGGATTTTGAGCGCAGGCGCGTTAAAATATAGACAAATCCATGTAAGGGAGCGAAATCTGTGAACGCAAATTATGATTTACTGTTGGCTGATCATGTGAAACGCTGCCGTGAAGAATTAAAGACATCCGGCTTCGAAGAAATGAACACGCCTGAAGAAGTCGAACAAGCCTTAAATGAAAAGGGAACAGCGCTGGTAGCGGTTAACTCCGTTTGCGGATGCGCCGGAGGAATTGCCCGTCCGGCCGCGGCCTATATATACAACTATGATAAGAAGCCAGACCGCTTTGTTTCGGTATTTGCGGGTCAAGACAAGGAAGCTACTGAAAAGGCCCGTTCTTATTTTACAGGCTATCCTCCGTCGTCTCCATCTTTCGCTTTGCTTAAAGACGGCGAGATTGTCAAGATGGTGGAACGGCACGAAATTGAAGGCCACGAACCGATTCAAGTGGTGCAAAAGTTGCAAGCTTTGCTGGATGAGCATGGCTCATAAGGAAAACCCGGATTCGTTTCCGGGTTTTTTTGATGGCATTTGGTCCGTTCAGCCTGTTTGTATGGGATTGCCTCTCTTCGCGAAAAATAAGGGGAAAAGAGAAAGGTGAGCTCACACATGAAGGCTTTCATGGCCGTTTTGATTGTATTCAATTCTCCGCTTTGGCCGATAGGTGAAAATCCCATTCCAGGTGATCCCTATATTATCATCAACAAGAAAACGAACCTACTGGCGTATATCGATGATAACGAAATCCGTAATGTTTACCCTGTCGGAACCGGGAAAAGTGAAGAATTAACGCCGGAAGGTGAATTCACTATAACTGTCAAAGCGAAAAATCCTTATTATCGAAAAAGGGATATTCCCGGCGGTTCGGAGAGAAATCCGCTTGGTTCGAGGTGGATCGGGTTTGATGCTAAAGGGACAAATGGCCGTGAATATGGCATGCACGGCAACAGTAATCCAGCATCTATAGGTCATTATGTTTCCGCTGGCTGCGTACGCATGTATGAAAAAGATGTTCAGGAATTGTATAACTATGTTCCGCTTGGGACGAAAGTGTTGATCGTCTCTACAGACCGGACTTTTGAACAACTGGCGATAGAACACGGTGCGCTTACAAAAGTGACGAAAGCCCCGCAAACAACGTCGTAACCAGCATGGAAAATAACATAATGTAAACAACAAATTTAATTGTTTTGCGTGACATCGTGAACGCTCCTTATGGTTTATTGTGTTTATTGTAGCCTGAATTTGAAAATCGGACAAGGGTCATGTTCAAGAGAATGAGGGGATTCGCGGTCAGCCGGGCGAAAATGCTATAATAGGTGTGGATGCAGCGGGTGAAACCATACGGCTTAAAGGAGGGGGAAAGCGCAATGGCAAATGAGGAAGCATTTCAGCGCGCTTATCGGGAATGGCAAGAGAAAACGAAAGAGTTAATGGGAAGATTTCCGGAAAGAAAAGAAGCTTTCCGTACCAGTTCGGACATTGAGGTCGAGCGATTATATACGCCGGAGAAGGCCGATGGAGAGTACATGGAGAGGCTTGGTTTGCCCGGAGAATATCCGTATACGCGAGGGATTCGTTCGACAATGTACCGTGCCCGGCATTGGACAATGCGGCAATATGCCGGGTTTGGTTCGGCAGAGGAAACGAATAAGCGTTTTCGTTATCTGTTGGAACAGGGCCAGACAGGATTGTCGGTAGCCTTCGATCTTCCGACACAAATCGGTTATGATTCGACGGATCCGATGGCGAAGGGAGAGGTCGGCAAAGTTGGTGTGGCCATTGATTCATTGGAAGATATGGAAGCGCTTTTAAAGGAAATTCCGCTTGATAAGGTGAGCACATCTATGACGATAAACGCTCCTGCCTCTGTGTTGTTGGCAATGTACATTGTTGTTGCGGAAAAACAAGGGGTCTCAGCGGATAAGATTGCCGGAACGATTCAAAATGATATTTTAAAAGAATACATAGCCCGCGGTACTTATATATTTCCGCCGAAACCTTCTATGCGATTGATTACTGACATCTTCGCGTATTGCGGAGAGAAGGTTCCGAAGTGGAACACAATAAGTATTTCCGGATACCACATCCGTGAAGCCGGGGCAACTGCCGCTCAGGAACTCGCTTTTACAATTGCGAATGGCATGGCCTATGTCGAGGCTGCATTGGAAGCCGGACTCGATGTTGACCGGTTTGCGTCAAGGCTTTCCTTTTTCTTTAACGCCCATAATCAATTTTTCGAGGAAGTCGCGAAATTCAGGGCTGCAAGACGAATGTGGGCGAAGATTATGAAGGAGAAATACGGTGCTCGGAAGCCGAAAAGCTGGCAATTGCGATTCCATACGCAAACCGGAGGATCGACATTGACTGCTCAGCAACCAGATAACAATGTTGTTCGTGTGACGATTCAGGCGCTTTCGGCTGTACTTGGAGGCACGCAAAGCCTGCATACCAACTCGCGTGACGAGGCTCTAGCATTGCCGACAGAAGAGTCTGTGCGGATCGCTTTGCGAACTCAGCAAATTCTGGCTCATGAAAGCGGTGTTTCGGATACAGTCGATCCACTTGGCGGATCGTATTATGTAGAATCGCTGACGAATGAGCTTGAACGGAAAGCAAACGATTATCTTGAGAAAATCGCTGATTACGGAGGTGCGGTGCAGGCTGTTGAAGAAGGTTATATGCAGCGTGAGATTCACCAAACAGCATATGAAACGCAGAAGGCGATTGAGAATGAAGAAGAGATTGTCGTTGGCATGAACAAGTTCCAGTTACAGGACGAGCCGAAGCCGGAATTGCACCGAATCGACCCGGAATTGGCTCGAAAGCAGGAGGAGAAGCTTGCGGCTGTTCGGGAGAAGCGGGATGAAGATCGAGCGAGCGCTCGTTTGAAGGCGTTGCGTGAGGGAGCACAGGGAAGCGACAATCTCATGCCGCTGATTATCGATTGTGTCAGGGATTACTGCACAATAGGAGAAATTTGCGGCGTATTGCGTGAAGAGTTTGGTGAATATACCGGAATTTAGAAGTGGAGGAGAGGGAACATGAAGAAGAACATTCGCGTGTTAATCGCCAAGCCGGGGTTGGACGGACACGACCGTGGGGCGTTGATTATTTCTCAAGCTTTACGGGATTACGGAATGGAAGTAATCTATACGGGTCTCCGCCAAACCCCAGCGCAAATTGCGGCAGCGGCCGTCCAGGAGGACGTGGATGCAATCGGTCTATCTTGTCTTTCGGGAGCTCATAATGAGTTGTTTCCCGAGATTGTCAGATTGCTTGCGGGTAAAGGTGCCGAGGATATTATTGTCGTTGGAGGCGGTGTGATTCCGTGGGAAGACATCCCGTTTCTGGAGTCTGAAGGGGTTCAGAAGGTGTTCACACCGGGTACACCCACAGATAAAATCGCGAAATTTGTTGAGCGGGCAGTATATGAGCGGGATGGGATTGAAGTAGAGATGGAACCGACGGGGGTCCCGCCGGAAAAGATCGACCATATTGGGATTGCCGTCTCTTCCCTTGATGAGGCACTTCCTTTTTATGTAGAGCAATTAAAGTTAAATCTGGATGGCATTGAAGAGGTAGCCTCTGAAGGTGTGAAAGTCGCCTTTTTGACAGTTGGAGACACAAGGTTAGAGTTACTTGAACCTTTGTCTGAAAGCAGTCCGATTGCAAAGTTTATCGGTAAACGCAGGGAAGGCATTCATCATATCGCTCTTGGTGTGAAAGACATTGCCGGCCGGGTTGAGGAACTTAAGAAAAACGGTGTTCAAATGCTGAATGAGGAACCTAAAGAAGGTGCGGAAGGCGCACAGGTGGCCTTTGTTCATCCGAAAGCCGGACACGGGGTTTTGTACGAATTGACAGAGAAAGGGGAAGCGTAAAATGGATATTTACGATAAAATCAACGAACTTTATGATAAACGTCGCGAGGTGGAGCTGGGCGGCGGGGATGAAAGAATTAATAAGCAACATGAGAAAGGGAAATTAACCGCGAGGGAACGAATTGACCTCTTATTGGATGAAAGCACGTTTGTTGAGTTGAATCCTTTTATCAAGCATCGAGGCGGCGGATTTGGAATGGAAGATAACGATGCCCATGGGGAAGGTGTCGTGACTGGGTATGGTAAGGTGGACGGCCGTCCGATCTATCTTTTTGCACAAGATTTTACTGTATTCGGCGGCGCGCTCGGTGAAATGCACGCGCGGAAAATCGCACACGTCATGGATCTGGCCGCCAAAAACGGTTTTCCTTTTATCGGATTAAATGATTCTGGAGGCGCGAGAATCCAGGAAGGAGTCGTTTCTCTTGACGGATACGGACATGTGTTCTATCGTAATTCTATATACTCTGGTGTAATTCCGCAAATTTCCGTGATTATGGGGCCTTGTGCGGGTGGGGCGGTTTATTCTCCGGCGATTACCGATTTCGTCATCATGGTTGAGAAAACAAGCCAGATGTTCATTACTGGCCCTAAGGTTATCAAAACCGTAACAGGAGAAGACATTTCAAGCGAAGACCTAGGAGGCGCAGGCGTACATAGTTCGAAAAGCGGGAACGTTCATTTTACGGCGGAAACGGAAGAACAGGCGCTGAATCAAGTTCGGGAATTGTTGAAATATCTGCCGCAAAACCATAATGAAAAAACCCCTGTGCTTGAAACCGAAGAGCAGGATGATTATTTACCTGATATAGCCGATATCGTACCTTTTGACTCGACCAGGCCGTACGATGTTCGAGATGTAATTGCCCAGGTTGTGGATGATGATTCTTTCCTCGAAGTTCATAGGAATTTTGCGAAGAACATAGTTGTTGGTTTTGCCCGCCTGAAAGGGGAAACCATCGGTTTGGTATGCAACCAGCCGAAGACGATGGCCGGCGGTCTTGACATTGATTCTTCAGATAAAGCATCGAGGTTTATCCGATTGTGCGATTCGTTCAATGTTCCCATTGTGACTTTTGAGGATGTTACAGGGTTTTTCCCTGGAATTAAGCAGGAACACGGCGGAATCATTCGCCATGGCGCGAAAATTCTGTATGCCTATTCCGAGGCCACTGTGCCGAAGATGACTGTGATATTGCGAAAGGCTTACGGAGGCGCTTATGTCGCGCTCAATAGCAAATCAATTGGAGCGGATCTTGTTTATTCCTGGCCGAATGCGGAAATTGCCGTAATGGGTCCCGATGGCGCTGCCAATATTATATTCTCTAAAGAAATTGAAGCGAGTGACAATCCGGAAGAAACCCGGGCTGCCAAGATTGAAGAATACCGCGAGCGGTTCGCTAATCCGTATGTGGCGGCAGCAAATGGAATGGTTGATGATGTGATTGATCCCCGGGAAACCCGGATCAAGTTAATTCAAGGGCTTGAAATGTTGCAAAATAAACAGGAAGAACGCCCACGTAAGAAACATGGAAACATTCCGCTTTAGATTTGGGTTTGGCCAATTTATGCCCGGATACTGAAAACAAGCCCAGTTAACAAGGAGGAACAACACGATGAACAAGGATCGATTGGTTGAACAGTTTCTTGAACTTGTACAAATTGATTCAGAGACGCGGCATGAAAGACAAATTGCCGATGTTCTGAAAAATAAATTTACCGAACTCGGCCTTGAGGTTGTGGAAGACGACGCTGCGGAAAGAATTGGACATGGCGCTGGTAATCTCGTCTGCACTTTGAAGGGGAATAACAAGAGAGCAGATCCTATATATTTCACTTCTCATATGGATACAGTCGTACCCGGCAAAGGGATACAACCACGGATTGAGAACGAGGTTATATCAAGTGACGGGACAACCATTCTTGGAGCGGATGATAAAGCCGGACTCGCCGCGATGTTTGAGGCGATTCGGACGATTAAAGAAAATGATGTTCAACACGGCACAATTCAATTTGTGATTCCGGTCGGCGAAGAATCGGGATTGGCCGGCTCGAAAGCTTTGGATTCCTCGCTTTTGCAGGCGAAGTACGGGTATGCCCTTGACAGTGCGGAAAAGGTTGGCCATATTATTACCGCTGCACCAACTCAGGCGAAATTACATATCGTTGTTAACGGGAAAACGGCTCATGCCGGTGTTGCTCCGGAAAAAGGGGTTTCCGCAATCTCTCTGGCCGCCAAGGCGATTTCGAAAATGCGGCTTGGCCGGCTAGACAAGGATACTACGGCGAATATCGGCAGTTTCAGAGGAGGCGCGCAAACGAATATTGTTTGTGACCGTGTTGAAATCGAAGCGGAAACACGCTCATTAATTCCTGAAAAAATGGAGAAACAGGCATCAGAAATGAAACGGATTTTCGAAGCGACAGCGAAAGAGTTGGGCGGATCTGCAGAAGTCGAAATCGAAACGATGTATCCAGGTTATCGGTATGAAGATGGGGATCCGGTAGTGGAAATTGCGAAAGAGGCGGTAAAGGCTATTGGGCGTGAGCCAAGGTTGTTGGAAAGTGGAGGCGGGAGTGATGCGAATATCATTGCCGGTTACGGCATTCCAACGGTGAATCTGTCAGTAGGCTATGAAAACATTCATACCACTGATGAGAAAATGCCAATTCAGGAGCTAGTGAAAACTTCAGAGCTTGTATTGGCTATTGTAAATGAAGCTGCCCAAAAGAATGATGGCTGAGAAAGTGAAACTGTAAGAAGAAATTTAAGGATATGTAAAGAGAAAGCTTGTGCCGGAGGACCGCCATTCGGCGGTCCTGTCCATTATGTGCACACAGTCTGAGGACGGCGGTTGCCGAATTCCAACGATTCCAGAATGTGTTCTTCCGTGGCGCCCGTGATCTTGGAAAGCTGGGAAATGGTGGGCGATGTTGCATAGTAAGCATGATAATTCATGTTCACAATACTTACTTCCTGTAACAGGCGATCATATTCCGTCCGTATGAACAAAGCCATCGCCACCTTTTCTGTATTAATTGGGTCTTTATAATAGCACAATTGCCTATTGGATTCAAAAAATAATCTTTCTGAACCGGGAGGTGAGGTGTTTGGCAAAAGGTCGCGTTATTTTCCATGTTGATATGAATAGCTTCTATGCTTCTGTGGAGGCTGTGCTGCAACCGGAATTGAAAGGAAAACCTCTCGCTATTGCTGGTGATGTAAAGACTCGCCACGGCATCGTTGTCACCAGCAGTTATGAAGCCAGAGCGAAAGGCGTAAAGACAACAATGACTGTCGGACAAGCCAGACGCCTTTGCCCGGAATTGATCGTTCGACCACCGAATTTCGAACGTTACCGCAAGGCTTCCGTAAAGATCTTTAACATTTTTCGTGATTATACATCGATTGTCCAACCGGTATCGATTGATGAGGGTTATCTGGATATCACGGATTGCAATCACCAGGGAAAACCGCCTGAAATTGCAGCGGAAATTCAGCAAAGAATTTTGAAAGAACTTGGTCTCCCTTGCAGTGTAGGGATTGCGCCAAATAAGTTTCTTGCAAAAATGGCATCCGATATGAAAAAGCCTTTAGGGATTACGATATTGAGAAAGCGTGATCTCCCGTCCATTTTGTGGCCATTAAAAGTCGGCGAAATGCACGGGATTGGCGACAAAACCGAAATCAAACTAAATCGAATCGGCATTGTGACGATTAAAGATTTAGCGGAAGCTGATGATATGATTTTGCAGAAAGCCATAGGCATTATGGGGCCACGGATGAAACTGAGAGCACAAGGTATTGATCCCCGACCGGTTGATCCCGATGCAGGATCTGATTTCAAAAGTATCGGCAATTCTACAACTTTGCCTGTGGATACAACGGATGAGGAAACGGTAAGCACTGTGTTGAAGCGATTATCCAGGTCTGTTGCCAAGAGAATGGAGAAAAAGGAAACCGTGGCATGGAATGTTCAGCTCACAATCCGTTACGAAGACAGGCAGACCATTACGCGCAGTCGCAAGCTGGACAATCCGGTTTCCGGGCAAGAAACACTATATCGGGCCGCCATTACGTTGTGGAAAGAACACTGGAACGGAACCCCAATCCGTCTGCTAGGCGTTACGGCACAGGATCTGGTGGAGAAAGAAGAAGCACACAAACAGCTTGATCTCTTCACTTATGAGAAGGATGCGAAGGTCGGGGAGAAACACGAAGCACTTGAAAAGACGATGAGGGAAATTCGCCGCAAATACGGATCAGGATCTATCCAACGTCCGAGAGATTCAAAATCATCACATTGATTTTGAATACGGGAACGCCTGACATGGAATATTAAGGGTACCTTGCAAGAAAATATTCCGAAAGGGTGAAGACAGTTGGATTGGTTTAAAAATAAGAAGGACAAGACAAAGGAAAAGGCCGCGAAAGAAGGAGCGCTTAATGAAGCTGAACAAGCTTTGGACGGTGATCCTTTGCAAGAGGCTGTAAAAAAGAATCAAAAGAAACAGCGATAATGATTTCTTCGGAAAACCGTCTGCCTCGGCAGGCGGTTTTCTCATGAAAATTGTATATGAAAAAGAAGTGGTAATAAAAAGGGTAAATCTGTCTTATGTCGAAGTGAACATATAGATAAAAATAGATTGATTGGTAAGGGGGCTTATCAGAATTGGGGAAAAATGAGCAAGTAGAAAATTTGCAAAAGTCGATCGGGCAGGTGTTATATGGGAAAGAGAAAACCGTGGAGCTTGTGATGATCGGTTTGCTTTGCCGGGGACATATTCTGCTCGAGGATGTGCCGGGTACCGGCAAAACGATGTTGGCGAAAAGCGTCGCAAAATCTATTGATGGGAAATTTAGCCGCATTCAATTTACGCCGGATGTTTTGCCCAGTGATGTGACAGGTGTTGAATTTTTCAATCCGAAAGAGCAGGAATTTCAACTTCGTCCAGGACCGGTGCTGACCAATATTTTATTGGCTGACGAGATTAATCGAGCCACACCGAAAACGCAATCCAGCCTGTTGGAAGCGATGGAGGAACGTCAGGTGACGATAGAAGGGCAGACTCTGCAGATCGAGCCGCCGTTTATTGTGATGGCGACACAGAACCCGATTGAATCGCAAGGAACGTTTCCGTTGCCGGAAGCGCAAATGGACAGGTTCTTGTTGCAGATTCGGACGGGTTATCCAACCCGGGAAGAGGAAAAACAAATGATGGCCGGCTATCAGAAAGAGGAGCCCATTGAACAGCTAAGTGCGGTCTTCTCACTTGATGACATTCTTGAGTTACAGGAAAAAGTGAAAGAGGTTTCGATTTCTGATGTAGTGAAAGATTATATTCTGGATATTGTAGAAGCTACCAGAAATTCAGAATTCATCGATACAGGTGTCAGTCCTCGAGGCACGCTGGCATTTATGAGAGCGGTTCAGGCAAAAGCTTTCATTGAAAAGAGGGACTATGTCATTCCTGAAGACGTGAAAGAAATGGCTCCTTTCGTTCTTGCCCACAGGCTTGTTTTATCGATGGAAGGCGAAATGAGAAGAACAAAGGGACAACTAATGTCCGAGTTGTTGAACGAGGTTGAGGTGCCGGTGGAAACGGGAGCTTTGGACTGATGCGGGTCATTGACTTTGATTCACGGAAACTTCATCTTGATAAGGTCCTTAAGCGAAAGAAACCGAAAGCAGATCGCATTCGGGAGTGGAATCGATACACTCGCCTTTCCTTTGAGAATTTCCTATACGCAGTTTCCGCTTTGTTTATTATTGTTTCTTTATACAGCGGTTCTCTTCTTTTGTTCTTGTTTGTGTTGTTCTTTTGTTTAATGAATTTGCTGACTAGATTTTATTTCAACAAGATCTCTGAAAATATTGAAATGGTGAATGATACTCAGAAAGTCCGCATGTTCGTTGACGATGAAGATCAATTCAATATTCCGGTCGCCAATTATGGGCATATCCCGCTCTTTGCCGGCAAGTTTCGATTTGACTTGGAGGAAGCTGTTGAATGCCCTCAGTTGCATTTGGATAGTTCGGGTGAGAAACAGAATTCATATTCTTTCACATTCAGCTTGGATCGGCGGAGTGTCCAGAATGCCAGAATTGGAGTCAAAGGTGTTAAGCGCGGTGTCGCCAAATTTCGAGGAGTCCAGCTTGTGATACGTGATTGGTTTGGATTGGGAGAGATGCATTTGTCCTACAATCCATTATTTCATACGGAAATGATCGTGTATCCGGAATTAACGGTTGTTCTGGGTTTAGAGCGGATTCAAACACAGTGGCAAGGGTCGCGCCCTGTTGAATATTCATTAGATGAAGATGTGACTGCACCGGCAGGGACAAGAAATTATCTTTCCTCTGATCCGTTTAACCGAATTCATTGGAAAGCTTCAGCGAAAACCGGAGAATTACAGACCAAGGTTTTTGAGAGAACAAGTGGAATGACCTGGGTGCTTGTCCTTAATATTACGAGAAAGGGCAATCGCATTGTAGACATGGAAAGAGAGATCAGTTGCATCGCCTATATTTGCAAATTCGCTGCTGAACATGAAATCCCATTTGAATTGTATACAAATATTAAAGTTCGCGGTAAAGATCAGGTGATGCACTTGAAGGCTGATGAGGGGCGTGGGCAGTTGTCAAAAGCTCTTGAATTGTTGGCAAGGGTCAATGTAAACAGTGTGATCGTTTCAACAAGGAACCTGCTGTCTTATGTGGATCGCCAACGCTATCAAAATCCAATGATGATAACCGCTAATATTGCTTATAATGACGATGATCACGGTTATTTGCAAAAGTGGAAGAAGAAAGGCTATGGGTTGTATAGTGTTGAACATCGTGAAAACGGCACGTATGTCGTCAATATTGTAAAGGGAAAGGCGGTATCCTGATGAGCAAGATACAACTTCTGCTCCGTTACAGCTTGGAAGGGTTTTTGCTGTATCTTGTCCTCGTGCCTTTCTATATTCGCCTGGAACAACTTCCACCTTTAGTGCCGTTTTTACTCGTATTTTATTTACCTGTTCTTTCATTGCTGTTGCTTATGAGAAAGAAGGAAAATTTGTCTTTCGGCTTGCTCCTTTCTTTCGTTCCGGTCTTTGCGGGATTGGCATGGATTCTTGGTTTTCCACTATTCTTAGCGATGGTTCTTGTTGCCGCTTGTTGTTGGCGAATGGCGACTCTTTTTCTCGCCTTTCGGGATCCGTTTGATGATTTGAGTCCTTTTGTCGTATTCTTTGTTTCACTCGGGTTTGCCTTGTTGTTATACACGATTTTTCCCTCTTATGTTGGACAAAACGCCATTTTGATTATCATGTTATCGCAATTTGTGTTTTTGTTGGGAATGGAGGTCATTCGGCGTCTTATAGATTCTGAGGCCGGCAGTCGAAAGGAGCGGCAGATATTCCTTCGTTGGGGATCTGGAACCGTAGGTGGCCTGGTTGTCGGAGCTGTGTTGCTTCTTTTGTTGTATCCGGTGGTAAAGTGGGTATTCTTCAAAGGGTTTGGATTGCTCGCGCATGGATTGGGCGTGGTATTGGGCTATCCGGTCTTTTGGTTGTTGTCTTTATTGACCGGTAACGGGAACAAAATGCCGAAAGAGTTCCTAAGTCGTTTCAAAAGTTCAGACAAGAAGATTCCTGACCAACAACCTCCCTCTATTGATGATGCTTCTTTACCGTTGGATTGGATTTTGTTTGGATTGGTTGCGGCTCTCTTTATTGTCGTATTTATCTATTTCTACCGTAAGAGAATCGGCATTCACCGTGATTCTGAGTCACAAGCAGCATTGTCGGAAACCTATTCCATTTCGGAACACTCATTTAGGGGAAGGCGGCGGCGGGGGAAGCCTCCGAAAGATGAAGTCCGAAAGCGATTCTATCAGTTGCAGAGGAAACTTGGCGCGCGGGGCGTCGGTCGGTCGTCTCATGAGTCTGTGGGGGATTGGTTCAATCGTCTGCATTTAGATCCCGATGAGCAGGCCATCATCGCGGATGATTACCGAAAGGTTCGTTATGGAAATGCATCGTTATCCGCCGAAGAGATGGACCGTTATGAGCGTGCTGTGAGAAAGTTGCTGGATCAGGCAAAGAAGGAAAAGAAGAAGAGGGAAAAGGATGAGTGAAGAATTTCCCATTTGGCTGCCGGGGAGTTTCCGGCAGTCTTTTGTATGCGAAAATGTATGGTGGCTTTGCTTGATCGGAAAAAAAACTATAAAATACAGATAGGATGCAAAGGCTGAGTAAAGGAGATTGCGATTTGGACTTATATTTTCTCGGGACTGGAGGCGGCGTACCTTCAAAGGAGCGGAATGTCACTTCTATCGCATTGCGCATGTTGGCGGAACGGGGAGCGATTTGGCTGTTCGATTGCGGAGAAGGGACACAACAACAGATTTTGAGGACGCCGATCAAATTAAGCAAGGTTGAAAAAATATTCATTACCCATTTGCATGGAGATCACATCTTCGGTTTGCCGGGTCTCATGGCCAGCCGATCCTTTCAGGAGGATGAATCGCCTTTGACGATATATGGACCGGAGGGAATCCGTTCTTTTGTGGAAACGGCTCTTTCTGTCTCCGGTACTCATTTGCGCTACCCATACGAAATTGTTGAGCTTGATGGAGAAGGCGTCGTGGTTGAAGACAATCACGCTTCGGTGCGAGTTGCTAAATTGGAACACGGTATTGCTTCATTTGGTTATCGGGTGGCCGAGCATGATCGTCGAGGAGCTTTGGATGCGGATAGGTTGAAGGAGGAAGGGGTTCCGTCAGGACCGCTTTACCGAATGTTGAAAGATGGTGAAATTGTTGAGCTTGATGATGGTCGAGTGATCCACGGGAATGATTATATAGGGCCGACAAAGCCAGGTCAGAAGGTGGCGATTCTGGGAGATACTCGACCGTGTGAGGCGGCAGTCGACCTAGGGGTCGGGGTGGATGTTCTTGTCCATGAAGCTACCTTTATGGAAGAAGACAGGAAGAAGGCGCACCGGTATTTTCATTCGACGACGCTGGATGCCGCAAAAAAAGCGCGATCCGCCGAAGCGGCCGCGCTGATTCTGACTCATATCAGTTCCCGATATCAGGGAGAGGAAGCGAATTTCTTGAAAGAAGCGCGTTCGATCTTCCCGAATACCTTTCTGGCGAAAGACTTTTGGTCCTTCGAAGTTTAAGCATCCCAGCCGCGTCGATATTGGCGCGGTGCTTCTATGTCTTCACCAAGAGCACGTGCGGCAGTCAGCGGCCAGTACGGATCACGCAATAGTTCACGAGCAAGAACTACGAGATCGCCTCTTCCGTTTTGCAAAATTTCTTCCGCTTGAAGGGGTTCCGTGATCAAGCCGACAGCGCCTGTTGGGATTTCCGCTTCATTCCGGATTTGGTCAGCGAACGGTACCTGATAACCGGGATAAGGGTTGATTTTTGCAGGGGCTACGCCTCCGGCACTGCAATCAATAAGGTCAACGCCCTGGGCTTTCATTTTCTTCGCGAAATATACATGGTCATCCGGGCTGTTTCCATCTTCACGGAAATCACTGGCGGAAACTCGGACAAACAGGACCCCGTCCCATTCTTGTTTTACAGCGTTAATGACTTCTTCAAGGAAACGGTAACGGTTGTCTCGAGATCCTCCGTACTCATCCGTTCTCTTGTTGGCCAGGGGAGATAGAAACTCACTGATTAAGTAACCGTGGGCTCCGTGAAGTTCAATGACATCAAATCCTGCTTCTTTCGCACGTCTGGCCGCTTGCTTGAAAGCCTCAATCGTTTCCTCGATCTGGACATTATTCATTTCTTCCGGTGTCTTCATTTTCTCGTTAAAAGGCTCGGCTGATGGTGCGATAATAGGACCGTCGACTACTGCCTTACGGCCAGCGTGTCCGATCTGAATCCCGATTTTGGAATGATGTTTATGGTTCAAATCGACGAGTTTATTGAGGCCAGGAATTTGTTCGTCGCTCCAGATTCCCAGATCCTGCGGTGAAATTCGTCCTTGTTCCGTAATCGCGCTGGCTTCCAAGATCACTAATCCAACTTGTCCTACGGCGCGTGTTGTATAATGCGTTAGGTGCCAGTCATTTACTTTGCCGTCTTCTTCCGGACAAGAATACATGCACATGGGTGACATTGTAATTCGGTTCTTCAATGTCAAGTCTCGTATTTTATAAGGTTCAAATAATTTAGCGGTCATTGCGGTCACTTCCTTTAAGTAAAGATTTTCGTCAATCGAAATGAATTATAGCATAGTGATTTTCACTCGTCATTTCAACTGTTTCGGAAAGGTGCGACCGGGTAAAGGAATATAGTACAATGATCAAAAGAGGATATCTTGTTGAAAGGGTGGTCGCATGGCGAAGTGGCAAACGAAAGAGGAATTGAAGGATCTGTTGACGAAACTTGTGCAACATGCAAGTGTCACGGGATCTCCAGAAGAAATCGCCATCAGCGAATACTTGCAAATTCGTTTGCGGGAGCTGGACTACTTCAGAGAAAATCCCAATCTCCTGCAACTTCATCCGACAAGTGATGGTCGTAAGTTTATAACGGCGCTCGTTAAGAAAGGTTCATCGAAGAAAACGGTCATCTTGTTGAGCCACTTCGATGTCGTAGACGTAGAGGACTATGGTGAGTGGAAGAACCTTGCTTTCCAACCGCATTATTTAACGAATGAATTCAAAAGGCAGAAGGATGAAGTGCCTGAAGAGGTACGGTACGATATTGAGAATGGTGATTGGCTGTTTGGGCGAGGCACCATGGATATGAAAGCCGGCACAACTTTGCAGATGTCAATGATTGAACAAGCCTGTGAAGGAAAGTTTGACGGTAATGTCTTGTTGTTGTCGGTTTGTGATGAAGAGGCGAATTCCACAGGTATGATAGAAGCGGTGGAAGTATTGAACGATTTAGCGCGACAGCATGATCTTGACTATCAGGCTTTTCTCAATTCGGAACCGATTTTCACCCAGTTTCCAGGGGATCAAAGTCATTATATTTACAGTGGCTCAGTCGGTAAGGTGTTACCCGGATTTTTCTGTTACGGAAGGGAAACCCACGTTGGTGAACCTTTCGCCGGTTTGAACGCGAATTTTATGGTATCGCAATTGACACAAGCACTTGAGCTTAACACGGACTTCTGTGAACAGGTGGAAGGAGAGGTTACACCGCCGCCTACCAACCTGATGCAGAAAGATTTGAAGGAAGGCTACTCGGTGCAAAGCCCGCATTCAGCCGTGACCAACTTCAATATTTTGACGATGGAGCAGCCTTTGGAGAATCTCAATACTGAATTGCTCAAGGTCGCCAAACAATCAGCGAGTCGAATGGAACAACATTACTTGCAGAAAGCCAAACAATTTTCCCAGTGGCAGGCGTTCGAACCGGTAGATTTTCAAATTAATGTCTTCACCTACGAAGAACTTTGGGAAATGGCCGTTGAGGCTTATGGCAAAGATGAAATTGAACGGCGCCAGGCTTACATTATCGCGAACTTTCAAGAACTCGGGGACCGTGATTTATCAACCCGGCTTGTTTCGGATCTGTCCGCTTTATGCAAGGATCGGGCACCAATGATTGTTTTATTCTACAATCCGCCGTTTTACCCGGCTGTGTCATCTAGGAATGATCCCTACATTCAGGCGGTCATTGAAAAGGTTACGAATTACAGTGAGAAGAACCACCACATCTCGTTGAAACATCAAAGGTTCTTTCCGGGGCTGTCGGATTTGAGCTTTACAGGAATGAGACAATCGGCGAACGCTTTGTTTCCGCTTGTCTCCAACATGCCGCTGTATGGGAATGGTTATGATCTGCCATTTGACGCGTTGCGCGATTTGAATGTCCCTGTGATGAACCTTGGTCCGTTGGGCCGCGATCCCCACAAATGGACAGAACGCCTGGAATTGGATTATTCATTCGTGACGCTTCCCGATATGCTTTCCTATACGATTGATGAATTGCTGAAATAAACTGATGAACAGTTGCTCGGGTTTCCGGGCAGCTGTTTTTTTTCATTGGCAAGAGAAGTAGGTATTTGTAACTGTTTTTCAAATGGGCCGAATTCCTCAATTTTTGTTTTTTAAGAGAAGCATGCAGGAGAAAGACGAATCTTTGCGAATTATGAACATATCATAGCATTACATGATCAGAATTTTCTCAAAAAATAATTTGTTTCCGTTCCAGGAATAAGCCGCCGAAACGAAGAGGTGATTGAATGGAAATTGAGCATCAGCAAGAATTATTAAGACGTTGGTATGAGCTTATGAAGGATCAGGACAGGGAACGGGCTGTTGAACGAAAAGAAAAGATCGATTCCGCTTATCTCTACCAGCTGGACCCCGATATGAAATCGCTTTACGATCTGTTAATAGTACGTTATCATTTAATGTGTGAAGATTTGGAAAGAGCGGCCGACGCTCTAGCTGATGTCGGACCGGTTGAAGAAGATTGCCGGCACTGGTTGAACTATTACTATTATTTCTTCCGAGGGATTTATCACTATGATCGTCAGGAATACAAGGCCGCGATAGAAAACTACCTGAAAGCCGAGCGACTGGTTTACGATATCAGTCTTGGGGAAATCGGGGAGTTCTTCTACAAGCTAGCGTCCGCCTACCACCGGACCTATAAGATTTCTCTTTCGATCCGTTATACTGAGAAAGCTTTGGAGGTTTTCAAGAAGCTGGGGCACTATGCAAGAATTTCTGACTGTGAAAGTCTATTAGGCGTTAATAATAAGGATATCGAGCAATATAAAGAAGCTGAAAAATACTATCATGATGCATTGATTCATGCCGCGAAGACACAAAGAGATTCTTCGAGAATGCTCATTTACCTTAATTTCGGTGCTTTATATTCAGAACAAAACGATCCCGAAACCGCCATCAGTTACTTAAACAAAGCGGAACAATTAATTGAATTACAAGAAAATCAGCTTAAGGTTCGACTTCTATATTTACTGGCTAAAAATTATTTCAAAACGGAACAAACAGCGAAAGCACAAAGCAAGATGAAAACAGGACTTGTAAATGCTACATCCTATGGGAATCTTATATACTATCACCGTTTCAGTCTCTTAAAAGCAAAGTACTTGGAACGGGCTCAGTTTGAAGAATTATATATGGATGGAATTTCCTATTATTGTGCTTATGAACGTTGGGAGCTCATCATTGAATACAGCGAGGAATTAGCTGCTCACTGCCGAGAGGTCGGGAAATTTCAGAAGGCATGCGAGTATTATGATTTAGCGATTATGGCTAAAAATAAAATTGAAAAGGGGCGTGCATTATCTTATGATTAAAAGAACTTTATTTAGCTTGTTTGCGATTGGTGTTTTGTTGAGCTCAAGCTACATTAGTTTGGGCCAAGGTTCAGAAACCTTTGACCAGAGTCAAGGAATATCGATGTATTACAGCAGTGCAGAAGATGATGGAATTCGTAGTTAAATGAATAAAGGACGGCCTCATGATTGATCATGAAGCCGTCTTTTTTTTATTGCCTTGCCTGGAAGGGTCCCCCAAGTTCAATCGACCGGGCAGCCGCTTTTTTGATGCATTCCATAAGCGCTTCCTGGTATTTGTATTTTTCGAGCGTTTCCAGTCCCGCTTGGGTTGTTCCGCCGGGGCTGGTGATTTTTTTTCTTAAAACTGACGGATGGTCCTCAGAGGTTTTCAACATTTCAGCTGCGCCAACCAGCGTTTGCACGATCAATTCTTTCGCCACATCCGGTTTGAGCCCGGCTTCAGCCGCTGCATCTTCCATGGCTTCCACAAAGTAATAAATGTAAGCAGGTCCGCTTCCGGACAATCCTGTAACGGCATGGAGATCATTTTCTTCGACCACAGTTGTCGTTCCGATCGTTTGGAAGAGCGTCTTGACGGATTGAATGTGTTCGTCGTCGGCAAATTTCCCTCCTGCAATCGCGGTGGCCGAGAATCCGATTGTGGCGGAAGTATTCGGCATGGCTCTCACAACCGGAGCTTCCGAGTCAAGCTGATCTGAAATATAGTCGGTGGAAACACCGGCCAGCACGGAAACCACCAGCTGATTCGCTCCGACATAAGGTTTGATGGATTGCAACGCGTCAGTAATGTCTTTCGGCTTCATAGAAAGGATCACCATATCCGCGTCGTGAATGATTTCTTTTTTATCACGTGAACAATGGACTTGATATAGATTCTGAATGCGTTCCAGCCGTTCCCGGTTTTCCCGATTCGTCACATAAATTTGTTCCGGGTTAAGAAATTTCTTCGCCAACATCCCTGACAATATGGACTCCGCCATCGAACCCGCTCCGATAAAAGCCACCTTTTCAAACATTGGGTTTCCCTCCTGTATCTTTGTTTTCCAATAGCAAAAACCCCATTCTGCCCTTGTCGAAAGGACGGAATGAGGTTCATCTCCGCGGTACCACCTTGTTTGACACATACCATGATCTGAAGGATCTGTAGTGTCCACTCAATTCTGATAACGCATCCTATGCGGTCAGGTTTGCCTGACGACTCCCAGGTAGGTTCAATAACCTCGCAACCGCGGGATCTTTCAGCCGATGAATCCCGTTCTCTTTTGCCCGAGCGATTATTTACTGGCCTGTTCTTTGCCGATGTTCGATTATGTGTTTTTTTGTATTTTTCATATTATGCACTGGTTTCGGGAAGATGTCAAGAACCTTTAATCTTTTTTGAAGCATTTTATTTGGGGCCGGTGTCGATGTTTTCTTAACCTGGTCAGCACTTCAATCAGAGGATACATTTAAATCATAATAAAATCTGGTGGATTTGAATCTATGTTTCACTCCAAAACCCCAACCTCAACAATATCCTTAACGTCAAGTTGCTGGGGCTCCCCGTTTTTATCGTGGATCCGCAGTTGGTGGTTGGTTTCGTCGTAATAGATGGCTTTTCCCGTTAAGGTATGGATTTGTCCTTGCCGGTAATATTCGAAACGCATCAAGCGGTTTTCTGCCATTGCCTCGCAAATGGTTTCATCCAGTTTCACGAGAGTTTGTTCATCGATGATCGGCTTTTCCACCCATTCTTGCTGTTGTTTCCGCTTCAACAGCGCTTGTTTGTGCTCCGGCAGAAACATCCGGCTTCCTTCCCAAAGCATATTTCCGCGTTTCAGGTGTTCGCTCATTTGTAATGCCCTCCAATTTTCGCTGATCTTTCGATAGCCTGGCCGGACTCGGTCAGTGAAACGGCTCGTATGATGGCGGTTTTGCCGAATCTGTCCTTGATGCTGTCCATAGCGTAACCGATCTGTCGTTTTCGGCTGCGATCATCAAACAGATCCAGCTGGATGTCCCGATCGTTGCAAAGGTTCGACAAATTGACGCCCACTCTGCGAACGGGTTGTCGGTCCCAGAATTCCACAAACAGAGACCATGCTGCTCGAAAAACATCCATGGTGTTATTGGTCGCGTTCATAAGGGTTACCTGCCTGTGAAAACCGGTAGGATGATTGAAACTTGCACCTGACGCTCCGGCAGATATTGTGATCCCCATCACTCCGGTTGACCGCGCCCGATAGCAAACTTCTTCGCACAACTCCAAAAGCACAGTCCGGATCTCATCCGCTCGCCTGTAATCTTTCGGAAGGGTCATGCCGTGGCCGATTGCCTTTTGCCCGCTGTGTGAATGACCGGAAACCGGGCTATAATCAATGCCGTTTGCCGTCATCCACAGAATATGTCCGGGGATGCCCCATTTCTTTTTCAAGACCTGCAATGGGAACCGGGCCAGGCCGCCAATCGTTCTGATGCCCATTTTCTGAAGGTGTTGTTCCATGCGTCCGCCGACCCCGAACATTTTCCCAACCGGTAATTTCCACATATGGGTTTTCATGTTTGTCTCGTCCAGTTGAAAGATGCCTGATTTGTTTTTTTTCGAGAAATTGTCACATGCTATTTTCGCGAGCACTTTGTTCTCGCCGATTCCGACACGCGCTTTTACTCTGGTATCCTTCATTATCTCAGCTTGCACTTTTCCGGCTATTTCCCATGGGGCTCCGAAAAGGTTCTGGCTTCCGGTGACGTCCATAAACTGTTCATCAACTGAGTAGGGCTCGACCATGTCCGTGAATCGTTCAAGGATATCAGTGATTTGCAGGGAAACCTCCAGATAGCGCTGCATTCTCGGTTTTACAATGATCGCCTGCGGACAACGTTGTTGCGCCTCCCAAAGTCTCCAGGCATTTTGAACGCCAAATTTCTTCGCCAGCGGGCAGGCGGCCAATACTACGCCAGATCTTCGCTCGGGATCCCCGGAAACAATGACCGGTTTGTCCCGGAATTCAGGGTGATCGGCTTTCTCGACCGACGCGTAAAATGATTGCATATCCACAAGAAAAATGACGGGTTTCTTCAAGGGCTCCACCTCCGGGAATAGGTCTTTAGAAATGGAACGTTCGTTCTATATTCATTATATGCGAATGGGTGTTCTTTTATCAATGGTAAATGTCGGGAACCCCTATAATAGGCGATCCTGTGATAAAATAGACTTGAGGTGCATGAGATAATGGCGTTTGGGATTAAGCGTGGCGAACTTCGGGAATGGAAAAGAAAAGTAGCGGGAGGAGAAGTGGCGTTTCTGACGCATTATTGGATCCATCCCCGGTTTCCGGAATGTAAAACGGTGACGAAGGCGGGCTGTAGCGACTTGGCCAGGCTGATTGAATGGGGCAGGTCGTATGGATTGCGAAAAGAATGGATTGATATGCGCGCCGATTACCCGCATTTTGATTTGATTGGGGAAACCCAGAAAAACATTTTGACCGACGAGGGCTTGTTAAGCCATCTCGAACGGTTTCATATAAGATAAATTTCGGGAGGTATCCAAACCATGGGATGAAGAACTTCAAAAAGCTGAATCCGTTGCACCTTATGGCCCGAACTGGCAGTCATGAAATTTTCCCGCGTAAATCTATTGGGGTGAGAGTTGGACCTATGATCAAGCGAGCAGTGTTAATAATGATTTCTCTGGTGTTGATTACTGCTATTCTATATATATATATGCCGCAAATGCTGGTTGACCCGGTTATTAAAGTTGCGTCTCCGGTTAAGACCGTTCCGAAAATGAAAGACCTTCTGGAGAAGAAAGTCTTTCATAAGAAAGACATGACGATTGTCGCGGTCGGTGACTCGCTTACCAAGGGGGTCGGTGATCTTGAAAGAGGCGGCTATGTGGGATACGTTCAAAATCATTTAGAAGATAAAAAAGGAATTGATGAAGTCACCGTCTATAATTACGGAGTTAAAGGCGACACAACCGCGGATTTGTTGAAAGTTCTCCAAAGTGACGATGTCCTGAACCAGATTGAACAGGCGGATCTTATCTTGTTTACGATTGGCGGCAACGATGTTATGGAAGTGGTGGAAAATCACTTTCTAGGCATGACGTTGGAAATGTTCAAGGCACAGAAAAAAGTATTCAAGAACAATCTCGAAAAGATCTTCACGATTCTCCGCAGTCACAACGCGAAAGCGCAAATTATTTACATCGGCATGTATAATCCTTTTTCCGTGTATTTCCCAAAGGCGGAGGTTGATGATCGGATTGTTCATATGTGGAGTCTGGCAGGAAAAAACATTGCGATGCAATATAACCATACTGACTTTGTTTCGACATTTGATATTTTCGAGGGAAGAACCAGAGCATTAATTTCCGGGGATCGTTTCCACCCGAACGATAGAGGTTATACGCTTATCGGGAAACGGGTGATGAAAGCCATAGAATATTAAGGAATAAGGAATAGCCTTCCGCGTGGAAGGCTATTTTTTATATGAGCTGCTTTTTACAGAACACTTCCGCCGGAAATTTTCACCGATTCTCCGACAATGTTGCCCGCAGCGTCTGTCAGCAGAAACGCAATAGTGTTGGCGACTTCTTGCGGCGTGGTCATGCGGCCTGATGGCAATCCCTGGTTCACAATCTCCATTTGTTCTTCGAGTGAGCGATTCGCCCGGGCTGCTCGGCGTCCAATTGCGTTCTTTCCCATCTCCGTTTCGACATAGCCGGGACAAACCGCATTGACCCGAACTCCGTGTTCGATGGCCTCGACTGCCATGGAATGGGTGAATCCCGTCAAGGCGAATTTAGAGGCGGCGTAAGCGGTGTTTCCGTAAGTGCCGCGGAGACCGGACAAAGAGGAAACGTTGACGATGGCGCATTCTTTTTTCTTGATCATTTTTTTATAAACCAATTGAGTAAGCAACACAGTGGAGGTGTAGTTCAGATGCATGATTCGTTCCATCTCGTCCTGGGTCAATTGATCTACCGTTGTTCCTCCGGAAATTCCCGCTGAATTTACCAACAATGAAATCGGCCCGCAGTTCTTTTCAGCGGCTTCCACAAGCTGCCGGCGCTCCTCATCATTTCCCAAATCGGCCGTATATGTAAAGAGCTCAGCTTCAGGTGTTTGCTTCCGGATTTCTTCAGCTCGTTGTTCCAGTTTCTCCTGTTTTCGGCCAGTGATCGTGACGGCTGCTCCCATTGCTGCAAGGACTTTTGCGGTTTCATAGCCAATCCCGCCTGTTGCTCCTGTTACAAGAGCATGTTTACCATTGAGAGCCTCTTTCGAAAAAATACTCATTCGATCCTCTCCTTTTGATTTTCTCTAATGGGGAAATCCTCGAAATTGAGTTTCCTTCATATCATAACATGTTCGGATATGCGATAATGAAAAAAACGAGCAGGGGGGATTCTGTGTATTTGCCATCGTTTCAATTGGAGGGAAAGACAGCGGTTGTGACCGGTGCCGGCCGGGGAATCGGGCGGGCGCTGGCGATCGGTTTGGCGGAAGCCGGGGCGGATGTCTCGGTTCTTTCGCGGACGAGAGAGGAATTAGA
>DASTWO010000223.1:0-4365 GCA_035776675.1 Caryophanales bacterium | reverse complement strand
AGGCATGGATTTGCTTGATTGAGACTGATTTTTCCCGACTGCGCTTGGTACAACGAGCTGGCTGGTCACCGCATATATAGGATGTTTGTCCCCGTGTCCCTGTTCGACAAGGTCCAGACCAATGGCAGTGACAAACCCGCGGTCTTCGATTTCAACCCTGTCCCAACATCCGGTTGTCAACGTTAATACAAAACAAAGGAGAACGGTCAAAATTGTACGTTTAATCATGAGCTCCCACTCCCCGAAGTTTGGCGATCACAAGCAGGCAAGCCGGCACAAACAGGCTGAAAGCGAAAGCGAACAGAACAAGAATGAATCGGGACTGTGCCATTTCCACGACGGTTTTCGGGGTCATTGCCAAAATAAAAATGAGCGGCGCGAGAATGACGACCCAGACTATCTTTTTCACCCGGCGGAAGATTGAACTCAGGCAAATCACGGTGACATCGAAAGCCATTGAAGCGGTATTGAAAATCGTCATCATAAAAATGGCGAAATAAGCCGACTCAAAGCGGATCAGAAAATCTCCGGGCAGTTGGATCGACTTTGCGACAGCCAGTGTTGGATACATCGTATTTTCCGCGACGACAGGGGATAAGATACCCATCGCAAATATATAAATGAGAACGTATAGTCCGAAGGCGATTAACACGCCGTATACTGTCATCCTTCCAGTATCTTTTGGGCGATTCATGTAAGCGGCGTAAAACAGGACGATCGTGTAGCCGGCAAAATACAGGTAAGCGGCTTGCGCCCCCTTGAGCAGGTTCTCCCAATTGGTAGCAAACACCGGCAGCAAATCTTCTGCTTCAAAAAACCTGAGGTTCGCCAACTGAATCAAGATAATGACGAAGGCGACCATTGGGAAAAAGAATAAGTTGATTCTGAGCAAAGCGGTGCGGGAGCCCGTCACACAATAACTGACAACAAGAAGAAAGGTGAGGACAATGACCTCCGTTGGAGTCTTTGGCAACATGAACATTTTCGAGGCACTTGCAATGCCTCTTGCGGCATAGCTTGTGACCAGCAAAAAATGAATCGCGAAGAAAAAGGTGAGTATGTAAGCGACCGGTTTGGTGACGATTTTCGAAGTATAGTCGAAAAAGCTTATGTTCGGGAACCGGGAAGCCAGGCGGGCGGCGATCCAGGCAAAGAAAACAGCGAATACGCCCGCCATCATAATGGATATCCAGCCGTCCGCTGAGATGGTATAACGCGCCACCAAACGCGGGAAAGTGAGTGTCCCTGCGCCGACGAGGATAGAGGAGACGGCCATGGTCATCTCTTTATTTCCGATTTCCTTGTCACTGTATTCAAAGCGCTTCATGCCTGAATCACCTTCCTTTATAACTTGCCCATCAGTCCCCGAAGCTCAGGACCAAAGACCTCTTTAAGCACAATAGATTTTGGGTTGAGTTTTCAGGTGAAAGATCGTAAATGTACCTGTACCGGCATTGTCGATTAATGCCTCTCTACGTCTTTGGGCTGCAGAAATTTCGGGCGTTTTTTTAGCATCAGCAAAGGAGCGCGCAGGACAAAGTCCTTCCAATCGTGCCAAAACATCGGGCCGGCAGGTGTGGTATACGGGACACCAAAACTCTTTAAGTTGGAGACATGAATATTGATGACAATGTAAAATAAAATGATCCCGTAAAACCCGAACATCGTCGCCGCGATCATCGCTCCAAAGCGTAGGAGGCGAAACGACAAAGCGAAATTGAACGATGGAATGGTAAAGGAAGAAATCGCGGTCAGCGCCACAACAATGACCATAATCGGACTGACAACCCCGGCCTGTATCGCCGCTTCGCCTATAACGAGGCCGCCGACAATGCCGATGGTTTGCCCGACCGGTTTCGGCAGGCGAATCCCGGCCTCCCGCAACAGCTCCATCGTGATTTCCATTAAAAATGCTTCAACAAAGGCCGGATAGGGCACACCTTCCCGTGTAGCGGCAATAGAAAAAGCGAGCTGGGACGGGATCATCCCGGGGGCATACGATAACAAAGCAATGTACAAAGCCGGTAGAAATACCGCGTTAAAAGCTGCAAAATAGCGAAGGACTCGAATAACAGAGCCGAACATCCAGCGGTTATAATAGTCCTCCGGCGAAATTAAATAATTGGAGAAATTCATTGGAGCGGTAAGCACAAACGGTGTACCGTCCAACAGAATCGCGAACTTGCCTTGCATTAAAGCTGCAGTCACCGCATCCGGCCGCTCTGTATGGCCGATTTGCGGGAACGGAGACAGAAAGCTGTCCTGGATCCATTGCTCGATATAGCCGGATTCTGGCACATCGTCCAGGTCTATCGTTTGTAGCCTTCGGTCGACTTCTTCCTTAAGCCCGGGATGAATAATCCCGTCAACATAGGCTAGCATCATCCGTGTCTTCGAACGGCGGCCGACTCTGTATGGTTTAAATCGCAAGTTCGGATCACGGACTCTGCGGCGGATATGGGCAACGTTCGTTGCAAGGTCTTCAATAAAGCCGTCTCGCGGTCCCCGAATCAACGTCTCGGCGACTGGTTCTTTAATTGCCCTTGTTTTCCAGCCCTTAGTACCAAGGATTAAAGGGGTGTCAAGGCCGTCGATGAAAAGGGCGGCTTCCCCCGAAAGGATGGAGAGCATAACTTTATCCATCGATTTAACCCTATTTACAGTCCCGACCGACAGGACTTCTTGTTGAATTAATTCCAACAACTGTTTCTTCGAGGATGGGGGCCGTTTCGTCTCCGTCAACACGAGCTGAATGCTTTTGATAACCTGTTCGTTGATCATACGATCGTCTGATAGGGCGCTTATATACACAAGTGCACAAGAAAATTTCGTGTTGCCAGCCGGAATTTTACGGATCATGAGATCCTGAGGGTCGTCGAGCATTTTTTTGATATTATCAAGGTTCTCTTCGAGGCCGTTGACCAGATCCGGATTGAAATTTTCGTTATCTGTTTTCTTTTTGGATCTCAGGCGTGGATTGCGAAACATCAGGATCCCTCTTTCGTTCTTGCTTTTTGTTCGATCCGTTCAACGATATCTGCGGCCCCCTTTACGACGATTCCGATTGCCGTGTAAATGGGGGCTGAATAAAGGTATTTCCAGTGAATCATGGTATATAGGTTGAGCTTTACAAATAGTGGCTCAGCAATAAATGATGCAAAGGCGGCAAACAGGATAGTGGCGATAAGATAAGATCCCCACCTTTGGAAATATTGATAAATGAGCATAAAGGTAATGGGGAGAATAACCATATCCACGGGGTTTAACCGGGTCGTGAAATAGACGATTTTGTACGGATAGTTCCAGGCCCCGGTTGATAAGCCCATATCATCCAATACCAACGCGAACGCTAGAGAAAATAAACCGACAAGCAGGATGTTTCTTAATCGTCCGCGATCTACCAGGATAAGCCAAACAGCCCATAAAACAAGGGTCTGGCCAACAAGAATCCACCAATGATAGCCAAATAAAATATCCTCAAAAAAATACTCTTTTCGTAAATCTGCCAATTTCGCCTGCAGATTTAAAATTTGTTGCCAGAGAGGCATGATTGACACACCCAGTCATAGAGAATCCGTGATTTTATGTATGCAGCTTCCCAACGCCATAGGCAAAGTAATCCCACAGTGTGCTTTCCACCATCTTCGATTGATCAGGTTCGCAATCGACTATGATAATGACTTCCGTCGCCTTCTTGTCGATTTTTCTTTCCCCGGCATGTTTGCGCCAATAATTAATCAGACTAAATAAAATTCCCGTTCCAAATCCGGCTGCGACACCGATTAGTCCCCAAATGATCGGTCCCCATTTCAAGCTGAAGCCAAAACTGGCTCCGAGGACTGAAAAGGCTGTGGCCATGGCCATAGCAGTGTCGAGCAGACTGATGCTGTCCGAAGAATGAATCGTGTCAAACAGCTTTTTTTTCGCGTTTCTTCTGTCGATGGGGACAGCCAGAATTTTTTCACGATGAATACCGTTTTCCTCTAATGCCGCCAAGGCCAATTCCAAATATGTAGAATGATCGAACGTCGAGAAGATGTACAAGAACCATCACCTGTCTTTACTTTTTGCTTTGGGGCAAGAGAAAGCTCGAATTTTGGTAAGTGTTTTTCAGGAAAGCCTTTTGTTCCTTTTTATACAACTTGTTATTCGCAACGGTATTCACGTAAGCGTCATAGGCGGCAAAACCGTAAACGGAAGGCATGAACAGCGCCCATTGCGGATTCAGGAGCGTGGTGGCCTGATGGAATTCCCCCATTAGGACGTGTTGAAATGCCGGAAGGAAATGAGAAAAATAAGCCAACGCAATCCACCAAATTAAAACGAAAAAAGCCGCGATTACTCTATGAATATAAAGCTGTCCCA
>DASTWO010000222.1:0-2217 GCA_035776675.1 Caryophanales bacterium | reverse complement strand
CTTTCCCTTTTTGTAAGTAAGGGCTTCGGCCGATAGTGGTTCTCTTTCAACAATTCCCCCTCCTTGCTCGGACTAAAGAGCTGCTGGTGAAGGAAGATATTTAGTCAACATATTGTATGTGCCCCTTAACGTTGCCGTGACTTCCTTTCTTGCGGATTTATGAAAATCAACAGATGCCGGGGAAGAAAATTTATGATACATTCATAGTAGACGGGTAGAAGAAGAATGTGATACCCCTCGAACAGAAATTAAAGTTTCAGGTATCGGAATCTTATAATACTCTGCGTTTCAGCGTTTAGTGCCGGGTCATTGAAACGGATCCGGGTGTATGAGAAGATCGGCCGCCGGAACAATGGAATTCCCTTTTTGCGACCGAACTTCTCATACAGCATGGGATTCCTTAGGCTAAAACCAACGTATGAAAGGAGAAGAATATGCTGACACAAACGACACAGGTTGCTGAAATTGAAAAAGCCTTGCGAATGATAGCCGGGATTATAAAACAAAAAGGCCGAGAAATTCTAAAGGAATTTGATATTACACCGCCGCAGTTTGTTGCGTTGCAATGGCTGTCTGAAGAAGGTGATCTCACCATAGGAGAACTCTCGGGGAAAATGTTTCTGGCTTGCAGTACCACGACCGATCTCGTTGACCGGATGGAGAATAATGGTCTTGTGAAACGGGTAAAGGATGAGAACGACCGCCGTGTTGTGCGCATACATTTATTAGAAAAAGGGTCGGATTTGATTGTGAAGGCTATTGACAAACGGCAGGATTATCTTCGAGAGATTTTCGAAGGTTATTCCAAAGAGGAAATTGACCGTCTGGAAAATAGCTTGACGCATTTATATAAAGAGATAAAGCAAGCCTAACTGAAAGATAAATATGGATGATGGATGCTGAATTCAAAACACAAACATTTACTATCGGAAACTGAGGCGATCTTTTGGATAAACCAATAGGAGTTATTGATTCAGGCGTGGGAGGATTGACAGTTGCCCGGGAATTGGCCCGCCAACTGCCGAAAGAAGAAATCATTTACTTTGGCGACACTGTAAGATGTCCATACGGATCACGTCCGAGAGAGGAAGTTCGGGAGTTCACCTGGGAAATGACTGATTTCCTGCTCGGCCAGAAGATTAAGATGCTTGTGGTCGCCTGCAACACGGCAACCGCCATTGTCTTGGATGAAATCAGGGAGCAGGTTGATATTCCGGTTGTTGGTGTGGTTCATCCCGGTGCACGATCGGCCATTAAGGTAACCCAATCCAACCAAATTGCGGTAATCGGAACATCCGGAACGATCAAAAGCGGGGCCTATGAAAAGGCTTTGAGAAATATTAGCGATGAAGTAGAGGTTGAAAGCTTGGCTTGCCCACGGTTTGTTCCCCTTGTGGAAAGAGGGCAACTTACCGGTTTGGAGACTGAAGATACAGTTCGAGAATCGCTTGAACCGTTAAAGTCGTTGACGATTGATACGTTGATCTTGGGGTGTACGCATTATCCGTTGCTTCGAGATGTGATTCGAAAAGTGATGGGGCCGGAAGTGAACATTATTTGTTCGGGGGCCGAGACAGCCAGAGAAGTGAGTACGGTCCTTTATCACAGCGGTTTGCTTTATACAGGGACAAGGGAACCGGAGCATCGTTTTTATACATCAGGCGCCTCTGAAGTGTTTACGATCATTGCCGGTCATTGGATGAATATGGACATCATGGCTAAATCAGTCAGGTTGCCTGTTTATGTTCGCTAAACGGGTTCACAATTGCCTTTCTTTTTTTTCGGATGGTATTTGAAGTTTTGTAAGAGCCTTCGGATCCGAGATGGTATATGTGTAAATTTAATATTTTCATAAAGGGAAGTCCTTCAGTTCTTCTGAAGGGCTTTTTTTCATGAGCGCTTTCTCTGGAAATCCAATGCAAGAATTTGTCCTCTCTTGGTCTAAAAGACAGGGAAGCTCGTATAAATAGTAGTACATACCATCTGAGGAGGGAGAGCGCAATGAAGGACAAATTTAAAATACGGGGAGCGGTTCTGATTGTTGGGATTCCGCTCATATTGTCGGGTTGTGGATTGTGGGGAGGATCCCAGCAAGCTAATGACCAATCGAAGAAAGACGTTAATTATGTGGATCCGGGTGAATCGCTGGATATGAAAAAAGGGGACAAAAAGAAAGATGAATCAACATCTGCCAAGAATGGCGGGAAAGCTGTGGAG
>DASTWO010000221.1:0-18718 GCA_035776675.1 Caryophanales bacterium | reverse complement strand
CACCGGCTATAATCACATCATAAATTTTGTCTTCATTAGCCAAGGGGCTCACTTCCTCTCCATCATTGCTGTCTATATGCTACCTTGCGTGGAAAAGGAAGTCTACAAAAATGCTCAGTCGCTGCCATGTCGTTTTTCAAGGACCTGAAGCACTTGATCCAGCGGCAATTTCTGTTCCCTGAGCAGGACAAGCACATGATAGAATAAGTCCGCCACTTCCCATTGAAGTTCATCGTGAGCACGGTTTTTCGCGGCGATAATGACCTCCCCGGCCTCTTCACCGACCTTTTTCAGGATTTTATCGACGCCTTCGTTAAATAAGTAAGTGGTATAGGCGCCCTCGGGTAGTTCTGATTCACGAGACGCAATGACAGATTCCAGTTCGTTTAAAATCGCAAAGCGATCCGCACGCGGTTCGGGTTGTTCGGTCAACATAGAATCGGCGAAGCAACTGTAAGTTCCTTTGTGGCAAGCTGGCCCTGTCGGTTCAACCAACACAAGGACTGCATCCTTATCACAGTCATAGCGAAGATCTACGATTTTTTGCGTATTGCCCGACGTCTCCCCTTTGTGCCACAATTCCTGACGTGACCGGCTGTAAAACCAGGTTTCTTTTGTTTCAAGTGATTTTTCCAGCGATTCTTGATTCATATAGGCAAGCGTCAGCACTTCCTTGCTTTGCGCATCCTGAACAATTGCCGGAATCAACCCGTTTTCGTCGAATTTCACCTTACATGCACCCCTTCTTGTTTCAATGCGTCCTTCACTTGCCTGACCGATGTTTCCCGGAAATGAAAGATGGACGCCGCAAGCGCGGCATCAGCATCCGCCTTTTCAAACACCTCCACAAAGTGCCTTGCATTTCCCGCACCCCCGGATGCAATCACAGGCACACTGACAGCTTTCCCGACTGCCTCCGTTAATGCAAGATTGAATCCGGATTTCTCCCCGTCTTTATCCATGCTGGTTAGCAAGATTTCTCCCGCACCTTGTTTTGCGGCTTCACGAGCCCACTCGAGGACCTCCCAATCGGTCGTTCGACGGCCGCCATGCGTATACACTCGCCACGAGCCCAACGTATCATCCCACTTCGCATCAATCGCGACAACAATACATTGGGTTCCGAAGAAATCCGCGCCCTGTCGAATCAAATCCGGATTGAGCAAGGCCGCTGTGTTGACTGACACCTTGTCAGCCCCGGCTCGCAAAATTCGCTTCATATCTTCTATCGAGTTTATCCCGCCACCGACTGTGAACGGAATCGACAATTCACCGGCTGCTCGTTCCACGACATCCACCATCGTTTCACGGCCTTCATGTGAAGCGGAAATGTCGAGAAACACCAGTTCATCAGCACCCTGTTCATCGTAAAACCGCGCCAATTCCACCGGATCACCGGCGTCACGCAAATTAACGAACTGGACACCTTTGACGACTCGCCCTTCTTTGACATCAAGGCAAGGAATGATCCGTTTCGTTAACATCAGCGATTCACCGCCTTTAAAGCATCCCGCAGCGTAACGGCCCCAGTGTAAAGGGCACGCCCGATAATCGCGCCGGAAATGCCGGACTCTTTCTCGCTATTCAAGTTTTCAATGTCCTCCACGCTGCTGACACCACCCGAAGCGATCACGTCTTTCCCAGTCAAACGAGCCAGGTTCCCGATAGCTTCGATATTCGGCCCTTCAAGCGTGCCGTCCTTGGAAATATCGGTGAAAATAAAGGTTTCCGCTCCGTGTTCAACAAGTTCCAACGCGAGCGTCCCGGCTTCGATTTCCGAAGTTTTCGTCCAACCCTCAACAGCCACATAGCCATCACGCGCATCAATCCCAATCGCAATCCGGGCGCCGTAATTCGCCAGCATTTCTTTAACAAAATCAGGATCGGAGATCGCTGAACTGCCCAGAATAACCCGGTCAACGCCGCTTTCTAAGTATCGTGCAACATCCGCTTCCGTTCGGATGCCGCCACCGACTTGCACCTTCACCGGAAGTTGTCTTTTTATATCCAATATCAGTTCATGATTAATGGGCTCACCCTTCTTCGCACCGTCCAGATCGACGGTGTGAATCCATTCGGCTCCGTCCTCATGAAACGTCCGCGCCATGTCCACAGGAGAATCGCCGTACACCGTTTCCTGATCATAATCTCCCTGAAGCAAGCGCACACACTTGCCGCCGCGAATATCAATAGCCGGATATAGAACAAACTCGCTCATCGAACAACCTCTCCTTCAACCAGCGCACAATAATTTCTCAAAATAGCCATCCCCAGTGTACCGCTTTTTTCCGGGTGAAACTGGACCCCGAACACATTCCCTCGACCCACAACCGCAGGAACATCCGCGAAATAATCACTAGCGGCCAAAACATCCTCTGGCTCACCAGCCTGAACAACATAGGAATGAACAAAATAAACGTAATTTTCCTTGAGGCCATGTAAAAGTGAATGGTTCGGTTGGCGGAACGAAAGATGGTTCCATCCCATATGCGGCACCTTATAACGCACGCCGGAGGCACTTACTCCTGAAAATCGATCACATCGCCCCTGTAGAAAATTGAGCCCTTTAGTCGGGCCGTTTTCCTCACTCTCCGTAAATAAAAGCTGCATGCCGAGACAAATGCCGAGCAATGGCTTTCCAAGTTCAACGGAATTCTGTAAAAAACTCCGCAAACCTGTTCCCGAAAGAATGTTCATCGCATCTCTATATGAACCAACCCCAGGCAGGATCAAGCCATCCGCTTTTTCAAGTTCCACAGTGCTATCCGTCACAAAATATGGCTGATCGAGTCTTTCCAAAGCCTTACTGACGCTATGCAAATTTCCCATTCCATAGTCAATGATTCCGATCAATTTTATAACAATCCTTTCGTCGAAGGAACGCCTTTCACACGTGGATCCACAAGAGTTGCTTCGTCCAGGGCCCTGCCAAGTGCTTTGAAAACAGCCTCGATCATGTGATGCGTATTGTGTCCGTAATGCACAATGACATGCAAGTTCATCCGGGCTTCCAGAGCCAATTTCCATAGAAATTCATGAATGAGTTCGGTATCGAATGTGCCGACTTTTTCCGAAGGAAAATCGCCACGAAATTCAAGATGCGGCCGGTTGCTCAGGTCCACGACGACTTGCGCAAGGGCTTCATCCATTGGAATAAAACAATTCCCGTAACGTTTGATCCCTTTTTTATCACCAAGGGCTTCACGAAGTACCTGTCCGAGGCAAATCGCGATATCCTCAGTTGTGTGGTGATCGTCAACATCTGTATCTCCTTGAGCCTTTACATCTAAATCAAATTGTCCATGCTTTGTGAAAAGCTCAAGCATATGGGTTAAGAAAGGCACTCCTGTTTCAAGTTGCGCGTTTCCGCTTCCGTCAATTGACAATTCTAGCGAGATATTCGTTTCATTCGTTTTCCGTTCAATGGATGCTTTCCTTTGTTCGCTCATCGTTTCCCCTCCAATCGTCTTTCGACTGCCCTGGCATGGGCTTCCAATCCTTCCAGGCGCGCCAGAGCGGCAATTTTATCGCCATTCGCTTGAACTGCTTCCTTACTATAGGCAATCACGCTTGATTTCTTCACAAAATCATCGACATTCAGCGGGCTTGAAAACCGCGCCGTTCCACTTGTAGGCAACACATGGTTCGGTCCGGCGAAATAATCGCCAACCGGTTCGGAGCTGTTCGGCCCGAGGAAAATCGCTCCCGCATGACGGATCTTTCCAAGCCACTCCAACGGTTCCTCAACCACCACTTCAAGATGCTCCGGCGCAAATTCATTAATGCAACTCATTCCTTCGTCAAGATCACGAACCACATAAATCCTGCCATGATCACGCAAGGATTGTTCTGCAATTTCCCGGCGGGGTAAGTCTTGGAGTTGACGTTCTACCTCAGCGGCAACCTTTTCAGCCAAATTTTCTGACGGTGTAACCAAAACCGCCGCTGCCCGGACATCGTGTTCTGCTTGCGACAACAAATCCGCCGCAATGAAACCCGGATCAGCCGAATCATCCGCCAACACAGCAATTTCACTCGGACCGGCGATACTGTCAATATCAACGTAGCCAAACACTTCCCGTTTAGCCAGCGCCACGTAGACATTTCCCGGCCCGACAATTTTATCGACCGGCGCAATCGTTTCCGTCCCATAGGCCAGCGCCCCAACAGCCTGCGCGCCGCCAACCTTATAAATCTCCTTAACCCCAATCTCATTCGCCGCCACCAACACTCCCGGCGCCAACGTCCCATCCGCAAATGGTGGTGTCGTCACAACAATTCTCTCCACACCAGCCACCTGCGCCGGAATCACGCCCATCATCAGCGACGAGGGATACGCCGCCGTCCCCCCTGGCACATACACGCCCACCGCCTCCAGCGGCGTCACCTTCTGCCCCAGCAGCGTCCCGTCCTCCTTCGCCGTCATCCACGACTCCCTCGCCTGCCGGCTATGGAAGTCTCGAATGCTCTCCGCCGCTTCGCGCATGATCTCCACCAGTCGATCATCCACTTCCCCATACGCGGCTTCCACCTCCGCCTCCGTCACCTTCATCGCCTCCGGCTCGGCTCCATCCAGCTTCGCCGTCAGCTCCCGCAGCGCCGCGTCCCCGCGCTCCTTCACTTCGTTCAAGATCTCGGCAACCACTTCACGCTGCTTCTCGCTTCCGCTCTCCACGCTGCGTCGCAGCTGCATTCCTCCGTCTTCGCTCACCTTAACAATCTTCATTGTTCGCGACAGCCTCCTCCTCAACAACCTTCGCCAGGCGCTTCACCATATCGTTCACCAAGGCATCCTTCATCCGGTAACTGACCGGATTCACGATCAGCCTTGATGTCACACTTCCAATTCGCGCCAGCTCCACAAGCCCGTTCTCCTTTAGGGTCCTTCCCGTCGAAACGATATCCACGATTCGATCCGCAAGCCCGATCAACGGCGCAAGCTCAATCGAACCGTTCAATTTGATAATCTCCACCTGCTCGCCTTGCTCGCGGAAATAATTAGCGGCGACATTCGGATATTTCGACGCCACCTTTGGCGCGACATCGCGCGGCGCCGCCCCGGGCAAGCCTGCTACGGCAAGATGACATTCACTAATCCTTAAATCAAGCACTTCGTACACGTCACGCTCTTCCTCAAGCATGACATCTTTTCCGGCAATGCCAATATCGGCAACACCATGTTCCACATAAGTAGGAACGTCCATCGGCTTAGCCAGAATAAACCGCAGCCCCGCTTCGGCTATATCTATGATCAGCTTTCGAGATTCTTCAAACTCCGGGGGCAATGTGTAGCCGGCATGACGCAAAAGATCAACCGCCTCATGAAAAATCCGCCCTTTCGGCATCGCCACCGTCAATTCACGTTCATTCACCGTTCCGCCCCCTTCCCGAGGAAATACAAGACCTCGCTAAACCGCTCTGTAAATGGATCAACATCGGGAACGCCGACCAATTCCTGAAGGACAACCGACTCGCCTTTTGACCGTTTGGTCGAAGCCTTCATCATTGCCTCTTTACGCCGGTCAGGCGTATAAAGAATGCAGCATGAAGCCTCTTTCTCATCTTTTGTGCCAATCGCTTCAACCAAACGATCGAAGAAGACACCGAAACCTGTCGCAGGTGCCGGACGGCCGAACCTGCCCAACAACTCATCATATCTGCCTCCACTGGCAAGCGGGAAGCCGATATTCCCATTTACCCCTTCAAACACAATCCCGGTATAGTAATCCATATGACTAACGAGAGTGAAATCAATTTGGACATGTTCACCAACGCCGTAATCTTCAAGGAGGTCGGCCAAGCGTCCAAGATCATCAAGCATCTTTCTTCCTTCCAGACCTTTAATCAGCTTCGACGCCTCGGAAATTTTCCTGCTGTCTCCGCGAAGTTCAAGCAGTGTCGTTAACCGGCTGCGATCATTTGTGGTTAACCCCAACTCTTCCGCATACTTGCGAAATCCAACGTAATTCTTCTCGAACAAAAATCGGCGCAGCTGTGCGGCTCTTTCTTCATTCCCGGCAATCTCAGACAACAGTTTGTTGACATAGCCGACATGCCCAACCGCTACCTTGAAGTCCCGAAGACCGGCCGTTTTCAACACATGGACCATCAAGGAAATCACCTCAGCATCGGCACTGATCGAGCCATCTCCTATCAGCTCCACTCCAACCTGTTCGAATTCGGCCGGACGGCCACCTTCACGCTGCTGTGCTCGGAAAACACTGGTGTCGTAAGCCAGCCTTAGCGGATAAGCTTCCTCTTTCAACGTGGAAACGGCGATTCGCGCAATTGGTGCCGTCATATCCGGACGCAAAACCACTGTTTTCCCTTCTTGATCAAGCAGCTTAAACAACTGCTGCTCTTCTATTGAGGACGCTGTCCCGACTGTATCGTAATATTCCAATGCCGGGGTCTCGACGTACATGTAGCCCCAACTATTAATATCTTGTTCCATTTGCCTTCTTAATCTGTCTTTCGTTTTATAAAGCAAAGGCAAGGTATCCCGCATGCCGAGCGGCTTCTCAAATCCGAACGGCTTTGACATCCGATCACTCCGTCCTTTAGTTCGCTAATGCGATAATAAAATAAAGATTTATAAATCAGTCTACACGGGTTAACCCGCGGCGTCAATCAGAAAATGTGGCTTTCAGCAAGAATTTATTTGATCAACCAGGTTGTTCTTATATTTTTCGCGATCAGGCGGCATAATATTGGCAAGTGCGAAAAAAACTTGTGGGAGTCCTTCAACCCAAAAGAGCATGAGATGAACCTAACTTGAAAAATTCCTCCCTTCAAAGGATGAATATCCATGATGGACAAGATTTTTTTAATTGCCTTGATTATCGGTTTTCCCGTATCAGTGGCCGGAGCCATTTTCGACTGGCCGGCCATTCTGATGTTTGCCATTTACAGTTTGACGCTTGTGACGCTCGCTTTCTTCATGAGCAAAGCCACGGAGAATATAGCGATTATTGGCGGAGAACGCATAGGTGGTTTACTTAACGCCACCTTTGCCAACGCGGTGGAATTGCTGATTGCGATTTTCTCATTGAAGGCCGGATTCGTCACCATTGTCCTGGCTTCGATGTCAGGTTCCGTGATCGGAAACTTGCTGCTGAACGCGGGCTTATCCTTTTTTATCGGCGGTTTGAAACATAAGCGCCTGCAGTTCAACGCTTATAATGCCAGACATAACTCCGTCCTGCTGATATTCGCGGTCATCGTCGCGTTTCTGTTTCCAAAGATGTTTTCCTTTGAAATTTCTAACGAAGGGGACGTCCTGGCTCTCAGCATTTGGTCCTCGATCATATTGATCGTCCTTTATCTGGCAGGCTTGCTGTTTAAACTCGTGACGCATCGTGGAGTTTATCGTTCAGATGAAGAGAAACAAGAGACAGCGGAGAAAGAAGAACCTGAATGGGGATTGTGGAGATCACTCATTACCCTGTTGGTTTTGACGGGAGCCGCCGCCTATTTGAGTGAGAATCTCGTGGGCACATTCGAAACCGTCTCGGGAAAGTTGGGATGGAGTGAAATTTTCATCGGGATAGTCATTGTGGCCATTATCAGCAATGCGGGCGAATACGTGACAGCGATCATTATGGCTTATAAAAAAAGAGCCAACGTTACCACCGAAATCGCCGTCGGGGCTACATTACAAGTCGCAATGTTCGTTGCGCCCATTCTCATGTTGGTTTCATTGTTGTTCCCTACGCAAATGCCGTTAATTTTCACGGTGCCGGAAATGATTTCGATGGTTTTGGCCGTATTGCTAAACGTCATGATTATGAATGACGGAGACACCAATTGGTTTGAAGGATCAGCGTTGATTGCGGCTTACGCTATTATGGGATTCGGTTTTTACCTGTTATAAATCAGGTTGAAATCAATAAAAACAACATGGAGAAGGCAGCCACACCAATGGTCAATCTAGCCCCGCTTCCTGTTGTTTTTTCTTTCCCTGGCCATTGTTCGCCGGACCCGGTCTTTCGGGTTCCAACAGTTGAATTGCCATTTCGGATTTGTTTCATAACCGAGGCGGGCGCAGAACGGTACAACGCGCTCGTCTCTTTTCTCTATGGCAAAATGCCGGCACGAAGCGCAACAATGGAAACGATCGTCACTCGAAGCCATCTTTCCCTTTCCCCCTTTGCTCCATCTCCTCTTTCGAATAAATCACTCGCATCGGATTCCCTCCGACGAATGCTCCCTCAGGAACATCCGCATTCACGAGCGTAGCAGCGGAAACAATTGCCCGATCCCCAATCTTTACTCCCGGCAGGATGGTACAATTTGCACCGATCATCACCTCATCGCCAATGAGCACTTCCCCCAGCCGATATTCCTCAATCAAATACTCGTGGGCCAAAATCGTCGTATTGTAACCTATCACAGTGTTTCGGCCGACCGAAATTTTCTCTGGGTACATAATATCCAACATCGTCATCAAAGCGAAAGACGTTTGCTCGCCAATCTTCATACGCAGAAAAGCCCGGTACATCCAATTCTTCCAGGCCAGAAAAGGGGTATAACGAGCAAGCTGAATCACCATGAAGTTTTTGACAACCTTGAAGAAAGGGACCGTTTTGTAAACATGCCAGAGTGAATTGGCTCCATTGACGGAATAGCGCTTCGTCCGTCTCATCCGACTTTCACTCCAAGTACATCAAGCAAATCAGGCATTGATTCCAACATCACATCCGGCCCGACGGAATGCAGCGTATCCGATCCCTTAATCGTCCAAGCCACTCCGGCCGTATAGGTACCGGCATTCTTCCCGGCTTCTATATCGAAAGGACTGTCTCCTACCATGATTGCATGTTCCGCTGTAGCTCCTAGCAACGATAGTGCGCGATTAACCGGTTCTGGATCAGGCTTAGCTCTTCTAACATCCTCGAACGTTACGACAGTGTCGATCAGCTTATCCAGACCAGCCAACTTCATACCCATGCTGACCGTTTTGCGCATTTTCGTCGTCACAATGCCGAGTTTGTAACCTTGCTGGTGCAGGCTTTTCACCGTTTCATGAACCCCTTCGTATTCACGGACAAGCCTGTCGTGATTTTCGATATTATGCCTTCGGTAAACATCGACCAGTTCGTCTACCCTCTGAGGATCAATCCTCTGAAAGCTTTCCGTCAACGGTTCGCCGATAAATTCCACAATATCTTCTCGGGCGTACTGTCCCGGGAAATATTGCTCCAATGTATGGGAGAACGAGGCGATAATCAACTCGTTCGTATTAATTAACGTTCCGTCCAGGTCAAACAAGACCGTATTGATTTTCATCAGAAACTTCCTTCCTAAGCAGGATCATCAAGATAACGGCGATAGCCCTTCCGGCGGCGGTAGATCCAGACAAGAACCGCCAGGATAATCAGAACAACTGAAATCGCCTGGGCCATTCGCAATCCGGGCGTCAGCATCAAACTATCCGTACGCAAACCTTCAATATAGAAACGTCCGACAGAATAAAGGATCACATAGCTCAGGAAGACTTCTCCCCGAACCAGATTAGCCCGCCGCAAGATCAGCAGGATCACAAATACGAATAAGTCCCAAATGGATTCATACAGAAACGTGGGTGCATAGTAAGCACCGTCAATAAACATTTGATTGATAATCCAATCAGGCAGATACATATTCTCAAGAAAAGATCTTGAAACCGTTGCACCGTGAGCTTCCTGGTTGACGAAATTCCCCCATCTGCCGATAGCCTGTCCAAGGATCACGCTTGGGGCGAGGATATCGACAAACTTCCAAAAAGACAGTCCGCGCAATCTGCAGAAAATAACCGCCGTCAACCCGCCGCCTATCAAGGCACCGTGTATTGCAATGCCACCGTGCCAGATTGCGACGATTTCACTGAGATGGTTGGAATAGTATTCCCATTTGAAAATCACGTAATAGGCCCGGGCAAAGATAATTGCCACCGGTACCGCAAACAACAGAAAATCGACAATCGTATCCTTCGGCAAACCTCGACTCCGGCTTTCACGAACAGCCAATACAAGGCCCAACAGCGCCCCGAAAGCAATAATCACACCGTACCAATATATATGAATCGAGCCGATTTGCAAGGCCACACGGTCAATCGGCGGCTGTACTGATGATCCCATGATATCCTCCGTTCATAAACTAGAATTCTTCAACGTCACCTTCAATAGCGTCGGTTAAACGATCAGAAAACTGTTTGGCGGCGTTCATTCCCATTCTTTTCAACCGATAATTCATAGCCGCGACTTCTACAATGACAGCCAGGTTACGCCCGGGACGGACTGGTATCGTCAATTTCGGAATTTCCGTATCGATGATTTTCATTGCCTGCTCTTCAAGTCCGATACGATCATACATCTTGTTCGCATCCCATAACTCAAGATTTACAACAAGCGTTACTTTTTTATAATTTCGGATCGCCCGAGCACCAAACAATGTCATGACATTTATAATGCCCAGACCTCGAATCTCCAACAAATGTTGAATTAATTCCGGTGCATGGCCGACTAGATTATTCTCGCCTTCCTGGCGAATTTCAACAGAATCATCAGCAACAAGCCGATGTCCTCTTTTCACCAGTTCCAGAGCAGTCTCACTTTTCCCGACACCGCTGGCACCCGCGATCAACACGCCGACACCATAAATGTCTACAAGCACTCCATGAATGGCAGTCATCGGGGCTAATTGGCTCTCCAGAAAGTTGGTGATCTTACTGCTCAGCCTTGTCGTCGTCAATGACGAGCGCATAATCGGCACGCCGGTTTGTTCAGAAGCCCGTATTAGTTCATCCGGCACTTCAAGATCACGGGAAATAATGATGCCAGGTGTTTCGTCACGACAAAGAGACGCCATTCTTTCTACTTTCGTTTTTGGATCCAGGCCATTAAAGAAAGATAATTCCGTCCTGCCAATCAACTGCAGTCGTTCTGCCGGATAATACGTGAAGAAGCCCGCCATTTCCAGCCCCGGACGAGAGATATCGCTCGTCGTGATCGGCCTGTGCAAGCCTTCCTCTCCACCGACAAGTTCAAGTTGAAAATGTTTGATCAAATCAGCTGTTTGTACTTTTGCCACCCGCTTCACTCCCGTCTCGTTTCAAGTGATGATGTTCAGCAAACAAGCAATCTCCACTCGAATAGATTACTTCTTTTCCAATAATGGCTTAATAATGATTTGCTCAATCAGCATATTTAGCAAAGAAATAATGACAGCCGCAATCAGCGCGATCCCGAAACCGTCTATTGAAAAAGCATCGCCCATAAGGCCAGCCGTCAGCATCAAGATGACCGCATTGATCACAATCAGAAACAACCCGAGCGTCACTGCTGTCACAGGCAAAGTCAACAAAACGAGAATCGGCTTGATAAAAGTATTTATGAGCGCCAGAAGCACACTGGCCATGATAGCCGCCCATACTCCTTCCAAATGGAAAGAATCAATATAGCCCGCGACAACGATTAACACGATACTGTTGACCACAATATGAATCAACCATCTCGTCATAGAAATTCCCCCTTGAAAGGGTTAATGAACCCTTCCACGAACAACATTGGCGGGAGCTGTTCCCGCCGTTACAAATCATATTATCACAAAGATTAATGAAACGGATGTGAAATCCATTATAAAAAAGGCAACCACGAAAAATCACATCTGATTATCTCGCTACCGTTTGCCGTTCTTCAATCGCGTCTTCCATCCGCTTACGATCCCGCACAAGAATCGGTGCAAGGTATTCTCCTGTGTAGCCGCCAGACTTTGCGATCTTCTCCGGTGTCCCCGCCGCTACAATCGTTCCGCCGCCGTCACCGCCTTCCGGACCGAGATCAATAATGTGGTCGGCGGTTTTAATCACATCCAGGTCATGTTCAATCACCACGACACTGTCCCCATTGTCGACAAGACGTTGCAACACATCCAGAAGCCGCGAAATATCATCAACATGAAGGCCAGTAGTCGGTTCATCCAAAATGTAAAGCGCCCGTCCTTTGGAACGGCGGTACAATTGAGAGGCAAGTTTGACACGCTGCGCTTCCCCTCCGGACAACGTCGTTGCCGGTTGACCCAGCTTAACATAGCCGAGACCGACATCATACAACGTCTGCAATCGCCGCTTGATCCGGGGAATATTTTTGAAGAATTCCAGCGCCTCCTCAACTGTCATCTCCAGAACCTCAGCTATATTCTTTCCTTTATAAGTTACGTCCAAAGTCTCCCGGTTGTAGCGTTTGCCTTCACAAACTTCGCACGGAACGTACACATCCGGCAAGAAATGCATTTCAATCTTGATAATTCCGTCTCCTCGGCAAGCCTCACAACGTCCACCTTTGACGTTGAAACTGAAACGTCCTTTTTTGTAACCGCGCATCTTTGCCTCATTCGTCTGGGCAAACACATCACGAATGAAGTCAAACACACCTGTATAAGTTGCCGGATTGGAGCGCGGCGTACGCCCGATCGGCGATTGATCAATGTCAATGACACGGTCGAGATGATCAATACCTTTTATCTGTTTATGTTCACCGGGTTTTTCACGCCGTCCATGTAATTTCTGCGCCAACGTTTTAAACAGAACTTCGTTTATAAGCGTACTCTTACCAGAACCTGATACCCCGGTCACACATGTGAAAACACCGAGCGGTACTTTCGTTTTGAGATTTTGCAGGTTATTCTCTTCGGCACCTGTGATTTCGAGATAGCGCCCATCCGGTTTTCTACGTTTAGAAGGAACGGGAATAAACTGTTTCCCGGACAAATATTGGCCCGTCAAGGAATTTGGATCCTCCATAATTTCCCGAGGTGTTCCGGAAGCCGTTACCTTCCCGCCGTGGGCACCCGCTCCGGGGCCAATGTCTATAATATAGTCGGCCGCTAGCATGGTATCTTCGTCATGCTCGACGACAATCAACGTATTTCCAAGATTCCTCATATCTTCAAGGGTGGCGATCAGCCGATCATTGTCCCTTTGATGCAGGCCGATAGACGGCTCATCCAGAATGTATAAAACACCCATAAGACGCGACCCGACTTGTGTAGCGAGTCGAATACGCTGGGCTTCTCCTCCGGATAAGGTTCCTGCGGCACGACTGAGGGTTAAATAATCGAGGCCGACATTGACGAGAAATCCGAGACGGTTGGCGATTTCTCTCAAAATCAAACGCCCGATTTGCATTTCTTTATCCGTTAAAGTTAATTTCTCAAAGAAGTCCTGTGCATTGCTGATGGAAAGCTCTGTTACCTCTCCGATATGATTGCCCCCAACCTTAACCGAAAGTGATTCTTCCTTCAATCGGTGGCCGTCGCAAGTCGGACACGGCTTTTGCGCCATATAACCTTCCATTTGCTCACGGATAAAGTCCGAGCTGGTCTCCCTATAACGCCGTTCCACATTCGATACTACACCTTCAAAAGCAATATGATTCTCCCTGATGCGGCCGAAGTCATTTTCATAACGAAAATAGATTTTCTCACCGCCGGATCCATAAAGAATTTTATCAAGCTGCGCCTTTGGCAGCCTAGATACCGGAACATCCATATCAATCCCGTAATGATCGCATACAGCTTCCAACATTTTCGGATAGAATTGTGAGCTCGTTGGCTGCCACGGGGCAATCGCGTGATCACGCAATGTCCGTTCGCGATCGGGAATGACCAGATCAAGATCTACTTCAAGGTTCGTACCCAGGCCATCACAGGTGGGGCAAGCACCAAACGGACTGTTGAAAGAAAACAGGCGCGGTTCCAATTCCCCAATCGAAAACCCGCAATAAGGACAAGCATGATGTTGATTAAACAGCAACTCTTCACCGTCGATCACATCGACAAGAACCTGCCCGTCTGACAGATTCAAAGCTGTCTCCAATGAATCGGACAACCGTGAACGAATGCCTTCCTTCACCACAATACGATCGACTACCACTTCAATGGAATGTTTTTTATTCTTTTCCAGTTGTATGTCTTCAGCCGCTTCGTGCATCTCTCCGTCGACACGAATGCGAACGTAACCTTGTTTCTTAATATCCTCAAGCACCTTCACGTGCTCGCCTTTACGTCCGGATACGACTGGCGCGAGAATTTGCAATTTTGTCCGTTCCTGATATTCAAGAATGCGATCAACCATCTGCTGAATCGTCTGCGAGGTAATCTCCACGCCGTGCTTCGGGCAAATGGGCCGCCCAACACGGGCAAACAGCAATCGCAAGTAATCATAGATTTCCGTCACGGTCCCTACCGTCGATCGCGGATTACGGCTAGTTGTTTTCTGATCGATAGAAATGGCCGGTGACAAGCCTTCGATCGAATCAACATCCGGCTTGTCCATCTGCCCCAGAAATTGCCGCGCATAAGCCGACAGCGATTCAACATACCGTCGCTGCCCCTCGGCATAGATTGTGTCGAAAGCTAGTGACGATTTCCCCGAACCGGAAATACCGGTCACTACAACTAACTGATCGCGGGGAATCTCCACATCAATATTCTTCAGGTTGTGGACCCGCGCCCCTTTGATCAATAAATTCTCATTTGCCATTGAACCATCACTGCCCTTCTGCTTTCAGCTCAAGCACAATATCCCTTATCTCCGCGGCTCGCTCGAAATTCAAATCTTTCGCCGCTTCCTTCATCTCTTTCTCCATTCGTTCGACTACCTTCTTGCGCTCTTCCTTCGTCATCTTTCCAGGCTTCGGAACGGCATCGTATTCTCCCGTATCTTCGGCGGCCTTAGTCGCCTGGATCACGTCCCGCACATCTTTCTTGATCGTTGTCGGCGTAATCCCGTGCTTCTGGTTGAATTCCTGCTGAATTTCACGACGGCGGTTCGTTTCAGAAATCGCTGTATTCATTGACTTCGTCATATTGTCCGCATACATGACCACCGAACCGTTCTCATTTCTTGCAGCCCGTCCGATCGTCTGAATGAGCGATCTTTCCGCGCGCAAGAAACCTTCTTTATCGGCATCCAGAATGGCTACAAGCGAAACCTCCGGAATATCAAGGCCTTCCCTGAGCAGATTGATGCCGACCAACACGTCAAACACACCTAACCGAAGATCACGTATAATCTCAACCCGCTCAAGCGTTTTGATCTCCGAGTGGAGATAACGGACTTTCACGCCCGTATCGTTCAAGTAATCGGTCAGGTTTTCCGACATTTTCTTCGTCAGGGTAGTTACAAGCACGCGTTCTTTACGTTCAACCCTTTTGTGGATTTCATCCAACAAATCGTCGATCTGTCCCTCAATCGGGCGAACCTCAATGGTCGGATCAAGCAATCCCGTCGGACGAATGATTTGCTCGACCACTTCCGGACAATGATCCAACTCATACGGCCCCGGCGTTGCCGACATGTAGATAATCTGGTTGATGTGATCTTCGAATTCCTCGAACATCAACGGCCTGTTATCCTTTGCAGACGGCAAGCGAAAGCCGTGATCGACAAGCATTTCCTTTCTGGCCCGATCTCCTTTATACATGCCATTTATCTGTGGAAGCGTCGCATGAGACTCGTCGATAAGGATCAACGAATCTTCCGGGAGATAATCCATCAGCGTATAAGGGGTTGATCCAGCCTCTCGCAATGTGATGTGGCGTGAGTAGTTCTCAATGCCGGAGCAAAAACCCATTTCCTGCATCATTTCCACATCATAACGAGTACGCTGTTCCAGACGCTGCGCTTCTAACAATTTTCCGTTATCTTTTAACTCCTTCAAACGTTTTTCCAGCTCTGCCTCAATCCGCTTGATGGCAATCTGCATCTTCTGTTCGCGGGTTACAAAGTGGGAGGCCGGAAAGATCGCTACATGATCTCTCGTACCGAGAACCTCTCCTGTAAGAGCATCCACCTCGGTAATCCTGTCAATTTCATCTCCGAAGAACTCCACGCGAATACAATGCTCTTCTTTTGAAGCAGGAACCACTTCGACAACATCACCGCGAACACGGAAAGTCCCTCTTGTAAAATTCATGTCATTACGCGTATATTGAATGTCGACAAGCTCACGCAACAGGCGGTCTCGGTCCTTTTCCATCCCGGTCCTGAGCGACAACACCAAATCACGGTATTCAGTCGGCGAACCCAAGCCGTAAATACATGACACACTGGCCACAATAATCACATCACGCCGCTCGAATAACGCACTGGTTGCTGAGTGCCTGAGCTTATCAATCTCGTCATTAATACTGGCATCCTTCTCAATGAAGGTATCACTCTGCGGAATGTAGGCTTCCGGCTGATAATAATCATAATAGCTGACGAAATATTCAACAGCGTTGTTCGGAAAATATTCCTTGAACTCACTGTACAGCTGGCCCGCCAATGTTTTGTTGTGAGCGATGATAAGCGTCGGACGATCAACTTCATTTATCAAATTAGACATCGTAAACGTCTTCCCGGTACCAGTGGCACCAAGCAACGTTTGATGTTTCTTTCCTTGTCTCACACCGTTCGCAAGCTTCTGAATCGCCTGCGGCTGGTCTCCCTGGGGTTCGTATTTCGACACAAGCTGAAAGCTCATTCCATTCCCTCCGTTCCCCTTTTGTCACCCACTCATTATATCATAATTGATGATCTGAACCCTAAAAAAACGAACTTGTATTCGTTTCTATTTTCAGTATAACCTTCCCGTTTCTAAGGCAAACACCCATCCAAACAGAATCGAGTAGGGGTCGCCATCACTGACCACCCCTCTCACAGAACCACACGTGCGGGTCATCGCATGTGGCTCCTCCCATTAATTCACCTTGGAATAACGTTCATCATAAACCGTGGAAAGACTTACGAGTCCCCGTTCTTCGAAGAATTGGAGATCAAGAGCCGCATGTACCATGGGGCTCTTGGAACTCCTCCACGCAAACATGCGCATGCCCCGTAAGCTTTCTTCCCTCCATCCTTTCTTCCTCAATGAGCGATGGAGGTGTTTAATATGGCGCCAGCTTCTTAGCTGGATCATTCGTAACCGTCTTCGAATCCAGGCGTCCCAGTCCCCAAATCGCGTTTTCACGTTCCCATAATAATAGTAGTTCGCCCATCCTCTCAGATAAGGATTGAGCCGCTCTTTTATCAAGGTTTCCAAATTGACGGTTTGGTTCCTTCTCGTCAATTCTTTGACCCGTTTCTTAAATTTCTCCTGTTTCTTTGGGTCAATGGTCCGGTTGTTCTTGTAAAATTGGTATCCTAGAAACGTAAATGGGCTTTCCATGGCGTCGACCACTTGGGACTTATCACGGTTCACTGTTAATCCCAATTCCTTTTCCAAATACCTCGTGACGCTTTTCATCACCCGCTGTGCCCCTTTGGCACTCCGGCAGAAGATCACAAAATCATCCGCGAATCGCACGATTCGATGCCCTCTTTCGGCCATTCGTTCATCAAGTTGATGGAGATAAATATTCGCCAGAAGCGGACTGATGACGCCACCCTGCGGAGATCCTTCCGTTGTTTCTTCGAAGGATCGTTCTCCTTCCATCACTCCGGCTTTTAGAAAACCTCGAATTAGGCGCAACACGGAGCCGTCCGTGATTCGTTTGCGAATACAGGTTTCCAGTTGGTCATGTGGAATCGTATCGAAGTAGGATTGTAGGTCGGCGTCAATGACATGGATGTATCCCTGTTGGAGATACCGGCTCACCTGATCAATGGCGTCATGCGCTCTTTTTCCCGGCCGAAACCCGTAGCTTGATGGTAGGAAGTCTTCTTCAAAGATCGGTTCAATGATATTCCGTACAGCTGCCTGAACCACTCGATCTTCCACTATTGGAATACCAAGTGGACGCTGTTTCCCATTGTCTTTCGGGATCATTGTCCGTTTGACCGGTTTCGGTTGATACGTTTTTTCTTTCAGTTTTTGATGAAGAACTTCTAGATTGTTCTCCAACTCCACCTCATAGGCTCCGATGGTGACATTGTCGATCCCGGGGGCTCCCTTGTTCGCTTTCACCATCTCGAATGCCTGGTACAGGTTCTTTTTTCGAAACACTTTGTCATACAGGCTGTACCATACTCGCTTTTCCATCTGGTTTACTCCCCTTACGTTGCACTTTCAAGTCCCTTATCGTTTCCGTTTTCCCTCTTCATCAATCCTCGGTAAGTTCCGTAGCCTTGGGCAGTCTCCTTCCCTTGGATTGACAGGCGGTGAGCGGTGTACCCTTCTGTTCGACCCCGGCTTCCGTCGTTGGGACTGTCCGGTTTCTGCTCACTTCCACGGACATCTAACAGCTTGACTTCTGCGCAATCTTCATGGGTCACGCCCTTCGCAAGATTCCCTGCCTTTTGGGTCAGGGTTCCCAACCGTGTCTGGCACGGTTTCACTTATGTGCTGTCCTCGCCTCCGTCACCGGAAAGTCTTCGGCATAAGCTTCTTCACTACTATGGCGATCTCTGACTTCTTCCTTTAAAGCCCTTCTTGCACTCTTGGTTTTCGCCTTGAGCCACAATACCTCTCCTTCGGAGGAGGCAGGAAGATCTCAATGGGTCATATCACACACTTTCTCCCTAAGCCAGCCCTCTTAACACTCTGGGTACCCAGCTATTTGGACTTCCTGCTCTTTTGCGCAGTCATCCTCCCCTCATGCCAACATGGGATTCAGCTCTGTTCAGGGATTTGCCTACAGATCCTCCGCACGGTACCTCACGGTCCCCGCACTACCTGTCAGCTACTGTTTGCCGGCTGGTTATCGACACAATCGGGACTTTCACCCTGTAGCGTGTGATACTGCCACTCGCACAAAA
>DASTWO010000220.1:0-13092 GCA_035776675.1 Caryophanales bacterium | reverse complement strand
ATCGAATCGATATCGGTTCCGAGCAGTTTCACGCCGTATTTTTGTAATATCCCTTCGTTGTGTAAATTAAGGGCGAGATTCAAGCCGGTTTGCCCGCCAAGTGTGGCAAGTAGCCCGTCGGGCTGTTCTTTTGCAATAATTTTCTCAAGGGAATCCGTCGTTAACGGTTCGAAATAAACCTCATCGGCTACTCGTTCATCAGTCATAATCGTCGCGGGATTATTGTTAACGAGCACAACTTTGCATCCCTCTTCTTTCAATGCAAGACAGGCTTGAGTCCCGGCATAATCGAACTCTGCCGCCTGCCCGATGACAATCGGTCCGGAACCGACTACTAATATCTTGCCGATCCCCTTATGCTTCGGCATAAGCCATCCCTCCTTTCCTCTGTTTGATCGTTGTGACGAAGTCGGAAAAAATCGATTGAAAATCCGCCGGTCCGGGATGACCTTCTGGATGAAATTGCACTGAAGCAATGTCTCTCGTTTTGTGAACCATCCCTTCAACGGATCCATCGTTTACATTTCGAAATTTCATAAGGAAATCCGTATTTCTCAAGCTCTCCTCTGTGACAACATAACTGTGATTCTGAGCGGTCATACCCACTTTTCCTGTTTGTACATCCTGAACCGGTTGATTCGCTCCCCGGTGGCCGAACTTTAGCTTCTCGGTATCGCCTCCGAATGCCAAAGCCAACAATTGATGGCCAAGACATATACCCAACGTCGGGAAAGTAAGCGCCAAACGCTTGAAATCTTCCAGATAAGAACCAAGTTGTTTCGGATTACCTGGACCATTAGATAACAAAAGTCCATCCGGTTGCAAAGATTCAATGGTTTCCGCCGCTATGTCGAACGGAATGATCGTCACCTTACATCCCAAATCGAATAATACGTTTGCGATCGACTTTTTATAACCAAAATCTATTAATCCGATATGCGGATTTCCACTGCCGATGTCCTGAACCTGTGAACCAGCGACCTCTTTAATCCAGTTTTTTCGGTAAATAGAGTGAAAATCAGGTTTGGCTTGATCCCGTGCCGTGGTCAATACACCCGGAATATCCCCCACTGTTCTTATCCTTTGCACAACCGTCCTTGTGTCCACGTCAGCCAGTATAGGGATGTTCCAATTCTTCAATTCCTCAACAAACGAGTTTCGTGATTGCCAATGATCTCCAAATCGGTCCGTTTCACTCAATACCACACCCGACACTTGAGGCTGAACGCTTTCGAAATCGACTTCATTAATGCCGTAATTGCCGATTAAGGGATAGGTGAAAACAACAATTTGTCCTTTGAAAGACGGATCGCTGATCACTTCCTGATATCCTGTCATCCCGGTGAAAAAGACTACTTCTCCGCAGAAATCGTCCTGTGGGCCCAACCATGATCCTTCAAATGTCTCTCCGGTCGCCAACTTTAGATATCCTTTCATTTTCTCCACTCCGTTTGAAATATTTATTCATTAATTAGTATTTTTATTCATTAAAAGGGGTAAAAAAAGCAACTTTCATGCAAGTTGCGGCGGTTTTTATTCATTTTAACGGATATTGTATGCCTTGGCAAGGGAAAATCAGAAAAAACTTGATAAAGAAAATACAAAGAGTTCTTGCTTTCCGCGGCAATCGGATTATAATCAAAGAGGTGGATAGATATTGGAGAGGAAAATATACGATGAAATCCATAACATTTAACCCATACAGAACGATTGGCATCCCAGATATCCGTTATGTGAAGCCTGAACAAATGCTCCGTCATAAAGATGAAGTTCTCGCTGCCGATTGGCTCCTTTTTCCTGAATATTGGCAGGTCAACACACTTGTGTATGGTTTGAAAAAAACCATTTTCCCGAGTGCGGCAACTTTTCATCTTGGCCATGACAAGATTGAGATGACACGGGTGTTGGAAGCTGTTTGTCCTGAAAATGTTCCTTATACAAGGATTCTAGCGAATACACCGTTGAATCTTGAAACCATTCTTGAAGAGTTTGCTTTTCCATTTATCGCGAAAGAAGTGCGGAATTCCATGGGTCGCGGAGTATTTCTGATTGAAAACAGGAAGCAACTCCGGGAATATGCCGAGAAAAATGAAATCTTGTATGTACAGGAATTGTTGCCGATTGACCGGGACCTCCGGATTGCCATTGTCGGTGAAAAGGTCATTGGTGCATACTGGCGTATCGGAATGGAAAATAACCATTTGAATAACGTTTCAGCCGGCGGTGAAATTTCCTTCGCACCGGTTCCCCGAGATGCCATTGACCTTGTGGAACAGACCGCCCGAAAACTCGGGATTAATCATGCCGGTTTCGACGTTGCTGTTGTCGGAAATAAGTTGTATTTCCTGGAATTTAACGTGCTATTTGGCAACGTCGCTTTCCAACAAATGAATGTTTCCGTTGAAGAACACATTTACAAATACTTGCAGAGTCGACATAAACCATCTACGCCACCTACAGTTCCGGGAAAGAAATCGTCATAATTGAAAATCCACGAAATTTGAGAAGTACCTCCAATGGTTAGATGGTATCTAACTACCTGGAGGTACCGTTCTTTTCCCCTGATTTCTTAAGCCTTATTTTGAAGCGAACAAGGCTTGTTCTTGTTTGTGGAGTTCTTTTGTAAGCAAGGCAACAGCACTTCTGATTTGTTCATATGTCACAATTAATGGCGGCAAAAGTCGGATAACCTTCGGCCCTGCCACCAACACCAGTAAGCCTTGGTTCCTGAGCTTGGTTACCATCGAACCTACTTCTTCATGACAAGCAATTCCGATCATGAGGCCTTGACCGCGAACTTCTTCGACAAAGGAAAAGCCGCCTATTTCTCGATCAAGTTGAGCAAGAAGATATTCTCCTTTTTCTATTACATCTTTCAAGAAAGATTCGTCAAAAACCACATCCAGAACGGCGTTTGCGGCAGTCATTGCCAGCTGATTCCCCCCGAAAGTGGTACCGTGGCTTCCAGGGCCAAAGGTGTCGGCCAATTCTTGTTTTCCAATCATGGCGCCGACCGGGAACCCATTACCCAGTCCTTTTGCGGTTGTAATAATATCTGGAGAAATGCCAGAATGCTGATAAGCAAATGCTTTTCCCGTTCTGCCGATGCCCGTCTGAACCTCATCTAAGATAAGCAAACTATTGTGGTCGCGGCATGCCTTTTCAACCTGTTGCAGGAATTCCTGATTAGCTGGCCGAACACCACCTTCGCCTTGCACTGCTTCGACCATGACAGCGGCCGTTTCGTCATCTAAAGCGTTTTGTAAAGCTTCTATATCGTTATACGGAATGTGAACAAAAGATGCCAACTGCGGGCCGAAGCCCTTTTTGACTTTGTCCTGTCCGGTCGCCGCCAATGTCCCAAGGGTTCGCCCGTGAAAAGATCTTTCAAACGTAATGATTTTATGATTGCCGGAATGTTTTCTTGCCAGTTTGATAGCCGCCTCGTTTGCTTCCGCTCCACTGTTGCAAAACATGACCACATCTCCCGATGAATGTTCGACCAGTTTGGCTGCCACTTCCTCTTGTTGTTCAATTTGAAACAGATTGGAGACATGCCATACTTTGCCCAGTTGTTGTTGGACAGCTGCCTGTACCTTCGGATGGCAATGCCCGAGACTCGTCACCCCGATTCCCGATACAAAATCCAGATATTCTTTACCGTTATTGTCCTTTACTGTTGCGCCCTGTCCTGATTCGATCGCCACATCCCAACGATTGTATGTCGGAAATAGTTTGCTCATTCTGCCGTCACCTTCTCTTCTTTGTGGATCGTCGTCCCGATTATTTGTCCCTTGCTCACCGTTTCTGAATGAGCGGCGGTAATGATAACTTCACGGAGATTACCCTGCAAACTTTTCAAAGCTGCCTCTACTTTGGGGATCATTCCTCCGAAAATAATGCCGCTTCCGATGAGTTGACGGATCTCAACTTCGGTCGTTTTTCTGATCAACTCGCCGTTTCTCATAATGCCTGGCACATCGGTTACAAATAATAATTTATCCGCCTTTAATGCTGATGCAATTGCACCTGCTGCCGTGTCCGCATTGATATTATAAGCTTGTGCAGATTCACTGATTCCGACCGGAGCGATCACTGGCACAATGTCCTTTTCCAACAGATCGGAAATCAACGCTGTGTTAACACCTGCGACTTCTCCGACAAAACCCAATTTTTCCTTATCACGCGGAACGGCTTCCAATAAGCGGCTGTCACAACCGGATAGCCCGACGGCACTCAACCCCGTAACTCCTAATTTCCTGACGAGAGTGTTATTAACGGAACCGCACAGCACCATCTCGACGACTTCCATAACCTGTTCATCTGTTTTCCGCAAACCGTCCACAAACTCCGATTCGACATTCAACAAGGCTAACATTCGTTTAATGGCCGGTCCGCCGCCATGCACTATGACCGGAGCATAACCCGAGTCCCGCAATTTTTTGACGGACCGGAAGAAATCATCCGACAGCGTATCAATAGTACTTCCGCCACACTTAACGACCACAATATTCTTCATTGGTTCCGCCATCCCACCTTTTTCTTGAACCTGGAACTCTTTTTGGCCAAATAGTAATGAATCCATAATCTACATCATTAATCTGAAACAAAAATGAATCTGTCCAAAAATGAAACAATCTGTCCAAAATGGATATTAATTAATCCGAGCCGAATTCAAGTCCGATAGCTGGCGTTGATCCGCACATATTCGTAAGTCAGGTCGCATCCCCATGCCCTGGCGAAGCCGTCGGCCACATGAAGATCGACGATCACGTGAATGGTATCATTGTCCAAATAAGCTGACGCTTCAGTTTCTGAAAACGAAATCGACTGACTGTTCACCAACACCGGAATGGAACCGAGAGCGATATCAATATGATCTGGATTCACCTCGGCTTCACTTTGGCCAATCGCGCCAATGATCCGGCCCCAATTCGCATCCTTTCCGAACATCGCCGTTTTCACCAAATCCGAACCGACGATCTGCCTCGCCACCCGGCCAGCTTCCTCGTCATTCTTGGCTCCGCGAACCTCCGCCTCGATCAGTTTCGTCGCTCCTTCTCCGTCCCTCGCGATCATTTTGGCTAAATCTTCACACGTTTTCCTCAACAGCTCGACAAAAGTCGACCATTCCGGATGTTCAGGAGTCAATGCATCGTTCCCTGCCACTCCGCTCGCCATTACCAGAACCATATCATTCGTCGAAGTATCGCCGTCCACTGTTATCCTGTTAAACGTCAGGTCGGTCACTTCCCGCAATGCCGTTTGCAAATCCGCATGGCCTACTTTCGCATCCGTTGTCACGAAACCAAGCATCGTCGCCATATTCGGATGAATCATCCCCGAACCTTTCGCCGCTCCACCCATTGTAATAGGGGTTCCGCTTATCTCAGTCTGATAACACGTCTGCTTTGTCACGGTATCTGTCGTGAGAATCGCCTCACAGAATTGATCGGCCCCTTCCGAACCAACTACCGGCTTGAGTTGTCGAATGCCTTCCGTAATCGTCACCATTGGCAGAAAGTCACCGATCACCCCTGTGGAGTTGACCGCTACCTGATGTTCGGGCACCCCAAAATGTCCTGCCGCCTGACCTCGCATGGCATAAGCGTCTTTCTCTCCCTGCTTCCCCGTGCATGCGTTAGCTATTCCGCTGTTAATAACCACCGCACGCAGCTTACCTTCTTTCGCTAGACTTTCCCGAGTCACTTGCAAGGGCGCCGCCTGCATCTTGCTCAACGTATAAACCGCCGCGCTGTCAGCCGCAACATCACAGAATATGGCGCCAAGGTCATTTCGCTTCCGTTTCATTCCAGTATGCATGCCGACCGCCGCGAATCCCTTTGGTGTCACAATGCTGCCCTTTTTCACTTTTGTCACTTGATGGTTTCTCTCCTCTGTTAATAAACTCATTATTTCTCCTCTCCCATCTTGAAATTGGCGTTTTGGGGCCAGGACCTCAGGTAAAGCCATCCCGGCCACTTGAACTCTATTATTGAATCTATTTCTTATGGGTAAACGGGCAACAAACCCAATCCCGTGGTTTCGTCAAAGCCAAACATCACGTTGAAATTCTGCACAGCCTGGCCGGCAGCACCTTTCATTAAGTTATCAATTACGGAAACAATCGTGATCCGGCCGGTACGTTCATCATAGGAAATCCCAATGTCACACTGGTTGGAGCCGTAAACCTGTTTCGTCTCGGGGAAGTTCCCGGCTTCTCTGACAGTTACGAACGGTGCATTTCGATAGCTGTCCTGAAAGGTCTTCCGCAACTCCTCTTCCATGGTAGATTCCGTTACCTCCGCATAAATGGTTGCCATAATTCCACGTGTCATTGGCACGAGATGAGGACTGAAAGTTACCGGTTCGACCTGTTGATTCCAACGGGATAGTTCTTGTTCAATTTCCGGAGTATGCTGATGGCGATTCACCTTGTAAACTTTGAAATTCTCATTCGTTTCACTGAAATGGGTGGCGGTGGAGAATCCTCTTCCTGCACCGGACACGCCGGTTTTCGCATCGATAATGATCGAATTTTGCTTAAGGAGTGAACGCTGAGCCAAAGGCAATAATCCAAGCAGCGTCGCAGTGGGATAGCAGCCAGGATTGGCAAGTAACTGAGCGTCTCTGATCTCTTCTTTGGTCCATTCTGTCAATCCGTAGACGGCTTTTGCGACCCATTCCGGCGGTGCCGGCTTTTTTCCATACCAGGTTTCATAAATCTTCGAATCTTTGATTCTGAAATCCCCCGACAAATCGATCACTCGCAACCCTTCCGCCAACAATTCGGGAGTCAATTCGCTGGAAATCCCCGCCGGCGTCGCCATAAAAACCACCTCGAGCGATTTTCCCATCGAAACCGGGTCAATTTCCTGCAATCCAGCCTCCGGCAAACGTTGTAAGTGCGGAAAGCTGTCCCGAATAGGTTCTCCAGGTTGCGAAGATGAATAGAGTTGCAAGCTATCGACCTCAGGGTGATTTTGCAAAATCCGAATCAAATCCGCGCCTCCATAGCCGGTTGCCCCAACAATGCCAATGTTCATAACGTCCCCCTGTAAAAGAAAAGGCAAACCCTTTGAGAAGAAAGGATTCACTCAATATTTTAATTTTTAATTATACGTATGAGCGTATAAAAAATCAACATCTATTTGAAAAATATTTTAAAATCGGCAAAATCACATGTTCTTGGCGAATTCGCTTGCATAACCATTCATATTTTATGCATATTTTTTTGAAAGCGCTTAATCCTGGATGGCCTTTCAGGAGGATTTCCAAAACGAATTACGAATATCTATTATAAGAGAGGTGTTCCCAATGAAAGAATGGATCGGAAAATGTAAAGAATGCGGAAAAGACATTTGTTGTGAGAATGGTTTCTTCAACGGGGTATTGTTGCCGGGGCATGAATACCTTTGTTGGGATTGTGATGAGAAGGAACAGAAGGATCAAAGTTCTCAGTCCGGGAGGGGCTCGCAATGAACGCTCTTGGGACCATTTTTTTGGCATTGCTGATCGGAGGCATCTTTGGGCTCATCAGCATTGAGCTATTGGGAGATACAGCGGGACTTTCGATTATGGCGGGCATGATTGTCGGATTATTAGGCTGTATTGTCTTTCAATTGGACGAATTAAAAAACAAAGATTAAAAAAATGCAGGAAAATCATTTCCCTGCACTCAACCTCCGCTAACGGGAGGAATCAATGCGACTATATCGCCGTCATGAATTTCTGTTTCATCACCGGCGTATTGTTCGTTCACCGCAACCATGACATTGTCCAACCGGGGAAATTCTTCGTAGACCTTCTGCAATTGTTCTTTCAAGGCGGCGACAGTGATAGGCGTATCGTGCCATGCGATAGTCTCTTCGCCGACGGCATCCTGGAATTTCGCAAATAATAAAATTTGAATCATGACTGGTCTTCCTCCTTCGGCGCTCCCTCTGGATACGTTGTTGTTTCCTTCTGGTCTCCAACCCACATCGTGCCGTCTTCCCAATGTTCCTTCTTCCAAATCGGCACAATCTCCTTGATCCTTTCAATCGCATAGCGGCTCGCCTCAAAAGATGCCGCACGGTGCGGGGAGGACACGGCAATCACAACAGCCAGATCGGAAATCTCCAGCCGGCCGATTCTATGGGTAATCGCAGTCCGGGCTTCCGGCCACCTATCCGCGATTTCTCGGCCGATTTGCGCAAGTTGCTTTTCCGCCATCGGAATATAGGCCTCATATTGCAAATACAAGGTCCGTCTTCCTTTCGTCATCTCGCGAACTGTACCGATAAATGTGTTAACCGCGCCGGCATTCGGGTGAACGACTTTCTTCACGACATCCTCAATCTGAATTTCATCATCGGTAATAAGAAAATCATGCACTGGCCACCACCCCTAACCGTGTTAATATGTACGCCAAATACTGTTTTTCTTCGGAAAAATGATAAATCGGGACTTCACCAGGCGCTTCCAATTCCCGATCCCATGTGATAACCGCGATGACATTTTGCAACGGATGGAGCTCTTCATAATCTTCCTGCTCCTGCACCATGATGACCTTTGGAAAAGATGCCTGTTTAAAACCTTCTACTAAAATAAAATCAATTGGCAGTTGTTGATAGATCTCAATAATGTGTTCGATTTTCCATGGAGAATCCCCTGTCAACCGCATTTCAAGTTCATTTTCCGCGGTAATTCCTGTCACTGCAGCTCCGTTTTCACAAAAGCGTCCTGTGTCTTTTTGTCGATCATGGTGTTCCAGGCGACCGCCATGACCGTGATGTTTGATCACACCCGCCCGAGACCCCATTTTCCGGCCGGCGACAAGTATTTTTTCAATCAAGGCAGTTTTTCCGCTGTTTTTGTAACCGACCACCTGCAGCACGGGAATTTTCAATTCACCGTCCACTGCGTATCTTCCCCATTCAACAGTAACACATTAACAATTGAGTCTCTTTCGTAACCTTCAGTACCGCCTGGCAACACGATAAGCGCATTGGCATGAGCTAACGGGGTAACAGCATTCGATTTGTCGAGCCCAATCGGTTTCGCATGAAGCTTTCCGGCTTGAAAATCGACTTTGGCACGAGTGAATCGGGTAAAGGGATTCGCTTTCGGAAAATCCCGTCCGAGCACAGCTTCCGTTTTCTTCAAATAAGGACGTGCCGCGCCCAACATCGTTTTCAGAACCGGTCGGGTGAACAACTCAAAGCCAACAAAACAAGCCGCGGGATTTCCAGACAATGCGAACAGCGTTTTCCCTTGCCACTTTGCGACCGTTGTGACGCTTCCTGGGCGCATAGCCACCTTGTTGAAACAAATATCCGCATCCAACTTCCGAAAGATTTCCTGAAGATAATCGTAGTCCCCGACTGACGCACCGCCTGTCGTTACAAGTACATCCACCTCTTCAAGAGCGTTGCGGACAGCTTCATAGCATAAGTCGAAATCATCCTTCAGAATCCCATAATAACGAGCTTTCGCACCCGTCTGATGCACCTGTGAAACCAACGTATAAGCGTTGCTGTTCCTGATCTTCCCCGCAACGATTTCCTCATCCACGTCCAGCAATTCCGTTCCGGTCGCAAAGATTCCGACCACCGGCCGCCTCGCCACCTCCACTTCCGCATAGCCAAACGTAGCGAGCACCGCCTTCACGCCCGGCGTGACCGGCGTTCCTCTTTCCACCTGAACCGTCCCCTTCGCCGTATCCTCCCCCTGCCGCGATATATTATCGCCGGCACGATACGTATCCGGCACCAATATGTACGGTTCCCCATCTCCGCGCTTCGCTTCCTCCACCTGCTCCATCATGACAACCGCATCCGCTCCCTCCGGGATCGGTGCCCCCGTCATGATTCGCGCCGCTTCAGCCGCGCCGATCCGCTTCCGCCCCACATCGCCTGCCGCGATTTCCTCGATCACCTTCAGTTCCGCCGGGCCAGACCCGGCTGTGTCCTCGGCTCTCAAAGCAAATCCGTCATACGGCGAGCGGTCGAACGGCGGCTCATCGTGGTCCGCTCGTACATCTTCCGCCAACACGCGTCCATCGCTTTCGCTCAGCGCCACCTTTTCCGCTCCCAGCGGCTCAACGTCGGCCAAAGCGCGTCGTACCGCCTCTGAAACGGCAATCGGCTTTCGAATTTCAACCATCTGTCTCCCCTCCTTCAAACAGAACCTTCTGCCGCAGCTACTTGGCCACGCCACGGTCCCATTCAAATTTTATATGAAAAAACACTCCCTAAATAAAGAGAGTGCCATGCTTGATTTTAATCCGGCAGACCAAGCGCGATTTTCGCATAACGTGACATATTGTCTTTCGACCACGGCGGATTCCAAACGATATTGACCTCGGCATCGTTAATCTCTTCCACCATCGAAAGGGCGCGTTTGACATCCTGTTCTATGGTCGCTGCCAAAGGACAACCCATTGCAGTTAAAGTCATAGTCACGGAGCAATTGTTTTCCTCATCGATATCTACTCCGTACACAAGACCCAAGTTCACAATATCAATCCCGAGTTCCGGATCGATTACGTTTTCGAGCGCTTCGGCTGCTTTATGTTTCAATGGTTCATTCTCTTCGGACATATGCCTCACCTCTCTCTGCAATTCCTATATTTTATAGTATAACCTTTTTGACACATTCATGAAACCATTCCGCCCGAACTTCCATTCCAATTCAGCCATCCGTGGTTTATAATAGGATCAGATCTTGAGAAAGAGAAACGAGAGGAGCCTTTATGACAAACCCACATTTAATCGCCCTCGACTTAGACGGGACACTGCTGAATGATGAGAAAATCGTCACGGAGAAAACAATGAAAACCCTGGCGGAAGCCAAAAAGAAAGGGCACAAAGTTGTGTTCGCAACAGGGCGTCCTTTCCGGGCAAGCCAAGCTTACTATGAATTGCTGGAACTGGACACTCCCGCTGTTAACTTCAATGGCGCTTTTGTTCACAACCCTACAGATCCGGAATGGGGAGTTTTCCATCAGCCTCTTCCGTTGAAAACAGCTACTACTGTCATTCAGACTTGTGAAGCATTTGAAGCGCAAAACATTATCGTCGAGGTCGTCGACGATGTCTATTTGAAATATCACGATGAATTTTTCATTGACGCATTTAGCGAAGGTGGACCCCGGTTTCATACCGGAGATCTTCACGAATTGCTGAAAGAGGACCCGACCTCAATTGTCATTTATCCTAAGGACGGCAATGCCGATGAGTTGCGTGCTTTACTTGATCGATCCCATGCTGAAGTCATTGAGCAGCGCTCATGGGGAGCACCGTTTAATATCGTTGAAATCGTAAAAGGCGGCGTAAACAAAGCGGTCGGCTTGAGTCGGGTAGCGGAAAGCTTCGGCATCCCGCAAGAGCGGGTTATCGCGTTTGGCGATGAGGACAATGATTTGGAAATGATTGAGTACGCCGGCCACGGGGTCGCGATGGCTAACGCGATAGACGAATTAAAGGACATTGCCAATGCCATAACCAAATCGAACAATGATGACGGAATTGCGGAATACTTACAGAAAGTTATATAAGCTGGACCGGCTTTTGATCCAATTTGCCCCTGGGTCAGCCGGCCTTTTTTGGTTGGCCAAACTCAAACGATGAGGCTGATTTTTTGATTTGGTTATTTTTGGTGAATCGAGACTCTTCTGCCAAAACCATCATTTTTTCCTGAATCACAGGTCATAATCCAAGCGAAATCTTCCTCTCCCCTGCATTGATAACCCTCTAAATGAATTTAATTGCTTGAATTTAACCGTCAATCCCTATTATGATGGTTTATAGATAGAAAGGGGCATCAAATCATGTCAGAAATAAATACGGATGAAAGTACATTCACCTTGATCGGTGAAAGCTTATGTTTGGATTTCGCGAATACGGCCGGTTGGCACGCGTCTGAAACCCCTCATGAAAGGCTGACCAGTTATGAGAAATTGGCAAAGTGGAGCCGCCATGCGGGGATTTTGACAGAAGATGAGGAGAAGTCACTTCTTACAGAAGCGAACCACCGCCCCGTGGAGGCTGATACAGCGCTCGGTCAAGCTTTGGAATTACGGGAAGCGATCTATCGGTTGTTTGTTTCAGTAATTCAAGAGCAGTCCATCACCCATTCCGACGATCTAGCAATTTTGAACAAATATGTTAAAGAGGCCTATCAATACGCTGAGATCCTTCCGAAAACCAACGGATTTTCTCTGGAATTCCAGAAAAATGCGGACAAGCTGAACTGGATGCTTTGGCCGATTGTGCAGTCGACGACTGATTTACTGGTTTCGGGGAAATTGGACAGAGTGAAACAATGCGAAGGAGATCCATGCGGATGGTTATTTCTCGACACAAGTCGAAACCGCAGCCGCCGCTGGTGCTCTATGCAGGATTGCGGCAACCGCGCGAAAGCAAGGAGATTTTATCAAAGGAAAAAATAAAATCATTCATTGGGAGAAACACTACAAACGGAGGTGTTTTCCAATGAAAAATCATGAACGTAAACCCGAACAACGAAGAGACGGCGAAATGAAGGAAATGCAGGCGTTGACTGAAGAGGAAAACAAAGAACGCAAGTGGCACCAGCAGAAAGACCAAAACAAAGGCGGCGGCTATTAATGACGCCACGGAACTAACTCTGCCGGAGCCATCCGGCAGATCTTTTTTTAAATTGAACGCTCTTGGTCAGTCACTACACCAAACCCAAATGATGGAACCGCCCTTCCCAGGTCGTGTAGGGTTCAGCTTTCTGAAATGCGACAGGCTGCTGAAAAATCGGACCGTCATACACAAACGTGTGGAATTCTCCATTTTCGCCGCAAGGATCTACATAATCGGGTAAATCAGCCAAGAAATCCGCGTCGAAATCCCTCCCTGCGAACTCGGCTCCCAAAATCGATGTATCCACACAGGTTACGATCGAACGAAAGCCAAGGGAAATAAATCGGCCGGCCAGCTTTGCCGTATCCCTTCCCCACAAAGGATAAACGCCTTTCATCTTTACCTTGGCCAACTGCTGATCACGATATTTTCTCACATCTTCCAGGAAAATATCGGCATGAACCACCTTTTCCCCGCCGATCCTCTTAAACCCCGTCAG
>DASTWO010000219.1:0-6688 GCA_035776675.1 Caryophanales bacterium | reverse complement strand
TGGATACAGCAAGCAGAGTCACAGAATCCTTTTACCAATGTGTAGAAAAGAATTACGGAAAACCGGATGTTTGGGGACGCTATATGGAAACGACCGGAGACATTTCCTTCGGCCTTACCAAGGAAGAAATTTCGCTTATTCACAAAAAGGGCGGAAAAATCATGCTCCTTTACAACCATCTCGACAGTGCAACTGGATTTGAGGACGGAAAGGCTGAAGCCGAAACGGCGATTTCATATGCGAAGGATCTTGGTGTTCCGGATGGAACCGCATTATTTGCGGATATCGAACCGGTCTTTCCTGTGGATGCTGACTTCATCCGTGGCTGGATCAAAAAAATGTCTTCTTCCCCTTATAAGGCAGGCTTCTATGGAGACTTTTCAGAAGGCAGCAATTTGCGTAAAGCTTATGACTCGGCCAAGGAAAAAATAGAGAACAAACCAATCTTGTGGAGTTTCCAACCTCGGATCGGCATCACAAGCAAAGCGAATGCTCCAAATGATTTCGACCCAGCGGCGCCGAAGTCCGCCAAAACTCTTGCTTGGCAATATGGAATCGGCGGCGAAAAATGCAACATTGATACAAATCTCGCTGTTTCAGAGATTTTAAAATATCTATGGTAAAAAGAGTCGGCCAAAATGGCCGACTCCTATTTTTGAATTGCCTTTTTCACTTTTTGTGCAACATCTTTCGGAACCCATTGCGTCCAAAGCTCTTTATGATTACGCAGGAACCATTTAGCGGTTTCCTTGGGTGTCGCTTCGTTTTTATGCATGTAAGCGAGAGCGGCATTGGTGAGGTCAGCACTTGTTTGATATTGGCTCAGAAACTCAACAACCTCCGGCGCCTGATCACTCAATTTTTTATGGATGGCAACCAGAACATCATTTTGCGGAAAAGATCCTTTCAGAAGGGTCATATCATATTTCCCCAAAATCCATGTCGGCCCCCACATGTAGCCGACCCAGGGCTTTCCGTCCTGATAAGCTTTTTTCAAAGAAGCTTTAAGCGAGGTGCCTGAACCAGGCGGAAAATAATCATACTTCCCCTTAAGCCCGTATTTTTTCATTTGCTGTTTGGCGACACCTTCCACACTCCATCCGAGCGGCGCACCAACGATACGGCCACCGAACACATCAGTGTACTTTAATAAATCCTTCGTCGTTTTCAAATCCGGCGCCATCGGTTCGATTCCACGTTCCGGATCTCCTTCGATCACGTAGGTCGGAACATAAAATCCCTGTTTGTTATCGTCATAATTGACCGAGACCTGTTTTACCTTGCCCGACTTCAAAGCCTTTTGCCACGGCTCCTTCACGTTTTGGGTCCAGATCTCCATATATACGTCAATATCGCCATTTTGTAATCCCAGTATCGTCACGGGGGAAGATCCTTGGGTTACACCAGTAGGATAACCATAGCCTTCCTCAATAATAGTCCGGGCCACCCAGTTATGAACGCGAATACTTCCCCATCCCGCGTCTGCAAAAACAATTTTTTCTTTATCCGCACCGTTACTATTCTCCGCAGTACTTTCATTTCCGCCTTTGCTATTCGATCCCCCGCTTGTACCGCATGCGGCTAACAATAATACGGGTATGAGGACTGTGATCATTATCTTTGAAATCGAGTTCCATTCCGGTAGTTTCATGTGAATAATCCTCCGTTTGGTACATATTTTCTCGTATTATCAGTGCATTCATTTGAACCCCGCAGGCTTTAGAAACCCTTAAATTTTACCGTTTAGGTTTGCAGCCGGCCAGTATTCTTCAACCAGATCCTTAAGCCGGATTAAGAATTCATCGCGCCGTTGTTCCAACTCAGCAGCCGAGTATCCCGCGGTTTGGCTTTCACAACCGTCAATAACACGCTGAGCCAACTCATCGGTCAGCTCCGGCGCTTCAAGATGCGTCCAGGGTAACTTTAACGCGGGGCCGAACTGCTCCAGCATGTGCCGCATTCCCTGCTCCCCACCTGCCATGTGAAGAGTCAGAAATGGACCCATCAGCGCCCATCGCAATCCCGGGCCATAAACGATCGCTGCATCTACCTCTTCGGTAGTTGCAATCCCATCATTGACGATATGCAAGGCCTCGCGCCAAATGGCTTCCATTAACCGGTCACCAATATGCCCCTCAATTTCCTGATTGACAATCAGCGGCTTCATATCTAGGCTTTTATAGAATGCTTCGGCTTTCTTAACGACTTCAGCGCTTGTGGATTTTCCTCCCACAATCTCCACCAAAGGAAGCAAGTAAACCGGATGAAAGGGGTGTGCGACGACGACCCGTTCCGGATGGGTACAATCCGATTGTAAGGTTGTAGCCGTAATTCCCGATGTGCTGGAAGCAACTATCGCATCCGGCTTAGCCACATGATCGATTTGGGAAAGCACCTTACGTTTCAAATCCTCGCGTTCCGGGACACACTCTTGGATCAGATCGGCATTGGATACCGCAGCTTTTAAGTCAGATTCAAAGTGTAATCGATCTCGCGAGGCCGATGGATCAATCCCCGTTCTCTCCAAAGTCGGCCAGATTCTGTCCACTGATGCGCGCATCCGTTCTTCCGCACCTTCAGCCGGATCTGTCGCGACAACATCGTAGCCTCTTGCCAAACAACGAGCGATCCATCCGTTCCCAATCACACCGGTTCCAACTACTGCAATTCGTTTCACGTCATTCGATTCATGAGACATCTTTATTTTCTCCCTTCATGCGGATCGCGCAGCCCCAAATGGCGACGAGCCTCATGCGGTTCCATAGGTTGGGCGCCTAATTTCTCCATCAGGTCTGTTGCTCTTTCAACCAATTGGGCATTGCTGGCCAGAACTCCTTTTTTCAGATAAAGGTTGTCTTCCAACCCTACCCTTACATGCCCGCCGAGTAATATAGATTGAGCTGCCATAGGCATTTGCAGACGGCCGATGCCGAAAGCGGCCCAGTGGGCGTTTTCCGGAAGTTTGTTACGCATCACCAACATCGTTTCGGTATCAGCCTCAGCTCCCCACGGAATGCCCAAACATAACTGAAACATCGGGTCGCCATCAATTAATCCCTCTTGCACCAGTTGCCGGGCGAAGCGTATTTGCCCCAGATCGAAACATTCCATTTCCGGCTTCACACCACTTTTTTGAATAAGTTGTGCGTGTTCGCGCAGCCAATTGGTCGGGTTCATATAGACCTGATCGCCCATGTTGTAGCTGCCACAATCCAGTGTGCAGATTTCGGGAAGCAATTCACCAACCGGTTGGTGCCGTTCCTCAGGTGTTTGGATGTCAGTTCCAGGACCGCCTCTGGTAGGGTCCTCAGTGCTCGGCACCCAATCGCCTCCGCCGCCGGCCGTAATATTCAAAATCACATCGGTATCCGACTCACGCACTCGCTCCACAACTTCCCGGTATAAAGCCGGATCATGGCTGAGGCCGCCAGTTTGCGGATCACGCACGTGGATATGGGCTATTGTCGCGCCCGCTTTCGCTGCTTCAATAGCATCATTTGCAATCTCCTTAGGTGTTATCGGGACATGCTTATTCTTCCTTGTTGTATCTCCAGCACCTGTCAGTGCACTGGTCAGAATTACATTTTGACGCATTTTTACTCCTCCTTTATATTTGTACGTCAGTCGCGACGTACAGGATGTACTAGCATCGCGTTATTACTCCGAGGTCCCCGGACCGTGTGCTGTATCCTTTTTGATTCCTCCAAAACAGTTCCTTACCTTTTGATTTACAAAGACATGAAAAATACTAAGCTGTAGTTTCGGGATGTCTGAAGTTAGTGTAATATAAAGTTTGTGAAATAAAAAGTTTATATTTTGCACACCTATCCTTAAAATCCGTGAAATTTATATTGCACACTTTTCATATTCTCAGGTCCTTGGAATTCCTCTTAATTTCTTGGATTTTCTCCAAAATGCTGATTTTTTGTTTTGGCTAGAAATATGTTACATTAATTTCATTAGAACAATGCCTTGAGGAGAAATGCCTATGGAAAAGAAACCGCTTGACAATCTCGAAAATGCTGAGGATCAATTTGTTGAAAAAATCGCCGATAATATGAATACATTTGGTGTGTCAACTACTGTTGGAAGAGTACTTGGCATCATCTACATGAATCGTAAACCCATGACTCTGGATGAACTTTCGGAGGAAACTGGGATGAGCAAAACACGGATGAGCCAGGTCGTCCGCGAAATGCTGGAGTTAAATATCGCTGAAAAAGTGTTTGAGAAAGGCGTCCGCAAAGACCTGTATAATGTTGAACGCGATTATTACCAAACCTTTATTTCTTTATTTACTTCTAATTGGCGCAAAGCCATCAACAAAAACAAGATGTTTGAACAAAGACTCCATCAAGAATTATTGGAAATGCCGGAGAATGCGGTTTTGGATGAGGAAACAGAACAAAAGTTAAACGAATTATTGGAAGAAAAGAAGATCTGGTTGGAATACCATGATTGGATCAACCGGGTTACTCAATTCTTCGAGAGCGGCGAAATCTTCAAGCATGTTCCGAAGCATACAGAATAAAAAATTGCACCTAAACAAACAAAGGAGCAAGTCGTGATGTCACTTTTAAAACTGATGGAAGATCTAGTTCGCCCCGACTGGGTGGACTATAACGGTCATATGAATGATGCCGCCTATGCTAATGTTTTCAGCCTCGCGGTAGATCGATTAATGGAAGAATTGGGCATCACAGCGGCATTTCGCGATGAGCACCAATATTCGATTTACACTCTGGAAACCCATTTATGTTATCTGGCCGAGGCTCATGAAGGGCAGGAACTCCATGTTACGGTCCAACTTCTGGATCATGATCAGAAACGTTTGCATGTGTTTTTTGTTATGTTAGATAACAACGGAAACCGATTGGCGACAAGCGAACAAATGCTGATGGGAATGAATATGGAAGAGGAACGACCAGCACCATTTCCAACTCAAATTGAAAATTCTGTCAGGGATCTTGCTAATTCCCAGAAAGATAAGCCAATACCCGATGAGGCCGGCCGAGTTATTAAAATACGCAGACGCCCAAAATAAAAGCACAAAAAAACCTTCCCTTTTTTTATCTGGGAAGGTTTTTTTTATATCTGGATCAGAAGGGTTTTGTAAAAAATTACCCCAATAGCGATTCCGCCGATTTATACTCAAGTCCGTGGGCATCTGCGACAGCTTTATAGGTAACATAACCTTCAAGCGTATTGATCCCTTTCATAACCGCGTTATCCCGGCGGCTTGCTTCCTCATAGCCTTTACCGGCAATTTTGATCGCATATGGAACGGTAACGTTCGTTAATCCGATTGTTGAAGTTCTTGGAACCGCACCGGGCATATTTGCGACCGCATAGTGGACAACTCCATGTTTGTTATAAGTCGGATCATCGTGAGTCGTAATCTTATCGGTCGTTTCGAAAATACCACCCTGGTCAATCGCCACATCCACTATAACCGATCCTTCTTTCATCGTTTTGATCATCTCTTCGGTGACCAATTTTGGTGCTTTCGCACCTGGAATCAAAACAGCTCCGATGACAAGGTCCGACTCCCTTACAGAATCGGCAATGTTAAGCGGATTGGACATAAGCGTGTTAATCTCGTTTCCGAACAGGTCATCCAACTCGCGCAAACGGCCCGGGTTCAGATCAAGAATGGTTACGCTTGCACCAAGTCCCATCGCAATTTTCGCCGCATTGGTACCGACTACACCGCCTCCAACGACCGTTACCTTGCCCCGGCTGACTCCTGGAATGCCGCTAAGCAGAATCCCGCGTCCGCCCTTTGGCTTTTCAAGGAATTGTGCACCAATTTGGGCCGCCATCCGTCCCGCGACTTCACTCATTGGAGTTAATAGCGGCAATGAACCGTTAGCGGGCTGAATGGTCTCATAAGCAATCCCGGTTACTTTTTTATCGATCAAAGCTTTTGTTAATTCCGGAGCGGCTGCCAAATGTAAGTATGTAAACAAAATCAAACCTTCATAAAAATAATCATATTCCTCGGGAAGTGGTTCTTTCACCTTCATAACCATTTCCTGGGACCATGCTTCTTTGGCAGAGCCCACAATCGCCGCTCCGGCTTCCTTATATTGATAGTCCGTAAACCCCGAACCCAGGCCGGCGCCCGTTTCGATGAATACTTCATGTTTTGCCTCTACCAGATGATGCACGCCGGAAGGGGCCATAGCCACGCGATTTTCATTATTCTTGATTTCTTTAGGTACCCCGATTCGCATAAATTCTGCCTCCTTCTGTGACATACTACTTTCATTAGTAGAATAACACGATTCCACAAAAAATTGTATTTTCACGTGAAAAAATTATATATAAAGAAAACTTGGCTTACGCCAAGTCTTTGGCGTAAAGAGGCCTAGTTGCCCTTATCTATAAACTTACTCGTGTCTCCTGCGTTGAAATGTCCTCCCTTGCTGACACGAGATATTCTCCTAACCATTTATACTTTCCTATACGGAAATAAAGGGCACCCGCGGTTAAATTAAGCGCGCGTGCCCCGAAGGACCATTTTATATTTGCACAATCGCTTCCTTCAATGTTTTGGCCATAAATGCGAAATCATCGTCTGTGATACTGAAGGGAGGAGAAAGGGCCAATACATTGTTGAACCCGGCTACAGTATCCCCGTTTTTGCCGATCAGTAACCCTTTTTCTTTACAATGCGATATTACTT
>DASTWO010000218.1:0-5728 GCA_035776675.1 Caryophanales bacterium | reverse complement strand
AAAATTCGTCGTAATATCTCAGGTAAATATCATCCGTAACCTCAACGATAATGTTTTCAGCTTCGAATGCTTCACAAGTTTGAATCACCTTTTTTGCTGTTTCCAAAGGGAGAGGTGTGTGGAATAGGCCCCAATCATGATCCAAAGGGTGATGGACGAATGCGCCGTTAAAATTAACGATCGGGGTATCCAGCGAAAGCAACTGATAGCATTCCTGGCTCGCCCGGAATGGCCGCCCGGTTGCAATGACAACTTTATGGCCGTTTTTTTTCGCGTCAAACAGGGTTTGCTTTGTTTTTTCAGTTATGATTTTTTCATCATTCAGCAAGGTTCCATCAAGATCAACAGCAATCAAATATGGTTTTGTCATAAGGTTCCTCCCGTTTTTTCTCCTTATCTTATCCAATTATAAACCACAAGAGGATTTTTTGGAATGGAAGTTCGGACGGAATGGTTTCATGAAAGGCACAAAAAGGTTATACTATATAATATAGGAACAATGAAGCAGAGAGAGGTGAGGCAAATGTCCGAAGAAAAGGAACAACTGAAACAAAAAGCGGCCGAAGCGCTGGAAAACGTGATCGATCCGGAGCTCGGAATTGATATCGTGAATTTAGGCCTTGTATACGGAGTGGATTTCGATGATGAAAATAATTGCTCCGTGACCATGACTTTGACAGCAATGGGATGCCCGTTGGCTGCTACCATAGAAGAGGATGTTAAACGAGCGCTTTCGATGGTCGAAGAGATCAACGATGCTGAGGTCAATATCGTATGGAATCCGCCATGGTCGAAGGATAATATGTCCCGTTATGCGAAAATCGCGCTTGGCCTACCGGATTAATAACACGAACGGCACTCTCTTTTTCAGGGAGTGTTTTTTCATATAAAATTTGAATTGGGCTGGGGATACCTGTTTTTCGCAAGGGGAACGCAGGGTTTACCGTATTTAAAGAATCGGCGTGAAAATACATATAAGCAGATAGAAGGAGACTAAGGCTTTTGTGGGACACAATCCTATTTAAGCGAAGTAAAGATTTGTTAAAGGGAGGGGAAACAGATGGTTGAAATTCGAAAGCCGATTGCCGTTTCGGAGGCGGTGCGGAGTGCGTTGGCAGAGGTGAGGCCGCTGGAGGCGGAAAAAGCGCCCCTGAGCGAATGCGATGGACGCGTGTTGGCTGAGGCGGTACAAGCCGATCACGACGAGCCGCCGTTCGACCGCTCGCCGTATGACGGATTTGCGGTGAGAGCCGAAGATACTACCGGCGCCTCTGTGGAAGGGCCGGTGGAGCTGAAGGTGATTGAGGAAATCGCGGCAGGCGATGTGGGGCGTGAGCGGATTGGAAAGGCGGAAGCGGCGCGGATCATGACGGGGGCGCCGATTCCGGAGGGAGCGGATGCGGTTGTCATGCTGGAGCATGTGGAGGAGACGAAGCATGACGGAGGAGAACCGTACATATTAGTTCCGAATGCGTATCGTGCTGGCGATAATATATCGCGGCAGGGCGAGGATACGGCTGAAGGGACGGTTCAGGTGGAAAAAGGCACAGTGGTAACGTCTGGCGTGAAGGCGGTACTGGCGACGTTCGGCTATGCGGAAGTGGAGGTTGCGAGGAGGCCCGTGGTTGGGATTTTCGCAACCGGGACGGAATTGCTGGATGTGGCTGAGGAAGTTGTGCCGGGGAAAATCCGCAACAGCAATGCCTATACGCTGGCTGCCCAGGTGCGGCAGGTGGGTGCGGAAGCCCGTTATTACGGCATACTGAAAGATGACTTCGATCTCTGTTATGAAGCTGTTCGCGGCGCTTTGGATGAGGTGGACGTGCTTGTCACGACAGGTGGGGCGTCTGTTGGGGATTATGATTATCTTCAGGAGATTTTCCGAAAGCTCGATGCTGAGGTTTGCTTTAACAAAGTGGCAATGCGACCCGGAAGTGTGACAACGGTGGCGAAATGGCAAGGGAAAACGCTTTTTGCATTGTCCGGGAATCCCTCGGCCTGTTTTGTAGGGTTTGAGCTGTTCACGCGCCCCGTTTTAAGAACGATGCTGGGTGCGAAACGTCCGTATTTGCAGAAGACTGAGGCTGTGCTCGAGAAAGACTTTCCGAAAGCAAATCCGTTTACCCGTTTTACCCGTGCCAAAGTTGATTTTCACGCCGGAAAGCTTTACGCAAAACCTGTTGGGCTCGACAAGTCGAATGCTGTAACACCGCTTGCGCATGCCAATGCGTTCATCGTATTGCCGGGCGGCACAAAGGGCTATGAAAAAGGTTCGGCCGTTGATGTGCTGCTATTGAACGGGGAAGATGAACAGTGGACCGTGAGTTGAAAATTCCTGTATTGCAGGTAGTCGGATTCAAAAACAGCGGAAAAACATCGTTGATCGAATCATTGATTGTTGCGAGTCAAAAAACGGGGTATCGAGCGGGGATAATTAAACATCACGGACATGGAGGCGGCCTTGAATTGCATGACCGGAAAAAAGATACAGGGCGATTTCGTGACAGTGGTGCTGTCGTTACTGGAATCACTGCAGAAAACGAATTGGAAATGCGATTGGCAGGCGATTCTCCATTGGAAATTGAACAGATTGTTGAATTCTATCAGCAACTGCCGCTTGATTTTATTTTGATCGAGGGTTTTAAACAGGCCTCTTTTCCAAAGGTGATTATGGCAGGGGAAAAAGAAGACTATGAAACCCTTCGTCGACTGCAAAATGTAGTAGCGGTTATCACATCGGATAGGGAATGGGCGGCGATTTGTGAAGTTCCGGTTTTTCATATTTCTGAAGAAGAACGGTATTTGTCGTACTTACTATCACGTTTGGAGGTGGAGCCCGGTGCATGATAGTTTTTTTAACATTACGGAAGATGAAATTCAGATTGAGGAAGTTTTCAAGATGGTCGTTCACCCGAATGCTGGCGCAGTAAACACGTTTATCGGTACAGTTCGGGAAATGACAAAAGGGAAACGAACCTTGTATTTGCAATATGAGGCCTATGTGACGATGGCAGAAAAGCAGCTGACGCAAATCGGAAAAGAAATCGAGGAAAAGTGGCCGGAGGCCCGGACGGCGATCACTCATAGAATCGGCCGGCTCGACATTTCAGATCTGGCTGTCGTGATTGCCGTGTCTTCACCGCACCGTGCGGCATCTTTTGAGGCAAGCCGATATGCCATTGAACGGATCAAGGAAATCGTGCCGATTTGGAAGAAGGAACATTGGGAAGACGGGACAAAGTGGGTCGGAGATCAAAAAGAAACAACGCCGTATCCTGATGGAGCGCCGAAGGAGGAAGACCAGTCATGATTCAAATTTTATTATTCGCGAAATTCCAGGAGGCCGTTGGCGAAGACAGCATCGCATGGCACGATGCACCAATTACTGTTGGCGCATTGAAGGAACAATTACAGGGGGCATATGAGGAATTTCCACGGTTAGACGATGTCATGGTGGCCGTTAACGAGCAATATGCGAACAATGAAACAGAAATCCGCGACGGGGATACGGTCGCGTTGATTCCTCCCGTCAGCGGAGGATAGAAAATCCTTGGATGATCAAGGATTTTTTTCTTCGCTCTTTTGTTCCTTTTCATCGCAATCCCAACAAAGATATTCATGGCCGGGCAACAAAACACCGTTGAAGAAGCCGTTCTCGCAGCAGATGTCTCTTCCGCAATTCTTGCATTTTCCGATGTATTCCTTCATTGCGAACACCCCTCTCATTGAATACTATTCGCAGTTCACGGGCATAAATCCTGCTGAAACCCGAATTGTGAATAAAGCGCTTCCAAAGCCTATTGAATAAAATATGCACTATTATACATTTTAGATGTTAATTTTATGCGGTTTTTCACGAATTTAAAAACTTTTTTTGAATAAGTATTGATTTATTATGCATTAATACGTATAATTAAAAATCAAAATACCAGGTAAATCCTTTCATTAACCAGGGGATTTGCTTTTTCTTTTCAGGGGGATGTTATGGACGTTGGCATTGTCGGGGCGACCGGTTACGGAGGCGCAGATCTGATTCGAATTGTACAAAACCATCCGATGGTTCATAATCTGCAACTTTATTCATCTTCTCATGCAGGTGAAAGCATTCAGGATAGTTTTCCGCACTTTCAGCGTTTGTCGAGGACAGAATTGAAGGAGATTGATCCGATTTCAATGGGGGAGTCGCTTGATGTCGTTTTTATGGCGACGCCTGCGGGGATTTCAAGTGAGCTAACGCCCAAATTACTTGCAGAAGGACTGCGGGTGATCGACCTATCAGGAGATTTCAGAATCAAAGATTCCGAGATTTATGAGGCCTGGTATAAAAAGAAACCGGCCTCGACGAAGTGGATTGAACAATCGGTCTACGGATTGACTGAATGGGCGAAAGAAGACGTTAAAGAAGCTCGGTTGCTTGCCAATCCCGGCTGTTATCCCACGGCAACACTCCTTGGATTGCTTCCTTTGGTGCAGCAGTCATTGGTCGAGGAAGGCTCGATTATCATTGATGCCAAGACGGGCGTGTCTGGTGCCGGAAGGGGGCTATCTGCCGCCTCTCATTTCAGCGAAACGAATGAGAATCTTAAAATATACAAGGTCAATCAGCACCAGCATACTCCAGAAATCGAACAAGAATTGGCTCGTTGGAATCGGCGGGTTGAACCGGTGACATTCAGCCCTCATCTCGTGCCGATGACACGCGGCATTATGGCGACTATTTATGCGAAGGTTTCAGAATCAACAACGGAAGAAAAACTTCGGCGGATTTTTCAGGACAGCTATCAACGGGCACCATTTGTGTCGGTTAGAAAACCCGGAAATTTCCCTGCGACAAAAGAAGTTTACGGAGCCAATCAATGCGACATAGGGATTTCGTTTGATGAACGGACAGGTCGAATCACGATTGTTTCAGTGATTGATAATTTGATGAAGGGCGCCGCAGGCCAGGCAATCCAGAATCTCAATGTAATGTTCGGCTTAGAGGAGACCGCTGGGTTGGATTTTCTTCCTGTATATCCATAAAAAATAAGTTTGATTGCTGCTTTAGGTTATTAGATAAATTTTTTCCTGATCTTGAACTTCAAATCGGAATGGAGAGGAGAAAAATGGATTTGTTAACAGAAGAGAGAAACCATGGAGTGACGAAGGTGGAGAACGGCAGCATTATATCGGCGAAGGGATTTTCAGCGGCCGGCATGCATACCGGGATGAAACGGAAACGAAATGACCTTGGTGCGATTGTTTGCGAGGTTCCGGCTGACAGCGCAGCGGTGTATACGTTAAGCAAGGTACAGGCAGCGCCGTTGAAGGTGACTCGGGAGAGCATCGCGGAAGAAGGAAAGTTGCGCGCGGTGGTAATTAACAGCGGTGTGGCTAACGCATGCACGGGAAAGCAAGGCGAAAAAGATGCCTATGCCGTACGTAGTGAGGCTGCCCGGTATTTTGGAATTCCTGAGCATCAGACAGCGGTGAATTCTACAGGGGTGATCGGTGAATTTCTGCCAATGGCCACGATAACGGAAGGAATTCGGCAACTTGATCCGGTTGCGGATTCGTGGGGAGCCGATCAATTCTGTGAGGCGATTCTTACAACCGATACTGTGACGAAACAGACGTGTTACCAGATAGAGGTTGACGGGAAGACCATTACGATGGGTGGAGCGGCGAAAGGTTCGGGCATGATTCATCCGAATATGGCGACGATGCTCGGTTTTGTGACGACGGATGC
>DASTWO010000217.1:0-9200 GCA_035776675.1 Caryophanales bacterium | reverse complement strand
TATAGTTTAACGGATAAAGCAAAAAAAAGACAATAGGGAACACCTGGCGGTTTATCCACAGCCCGCGATAGAAAACAGCAAAAAAACAACCCTTCCCGGAAACCCGAAAAGGGAAAAGTTCAATCTATACTATTTCCTGTCAAGAACAATGACAACCCGGCGATGTGGATCTACCCCGTCGGAATAAGTTGAAATACCCGGTTCATCCTTTAATGCCACATGAATGACTTTCCTCTCCATGGAAGGCATGGGATCCAACCTGGCCTCTCTCCCAGTCTGACGAACTCTTTTGCACAGACGCTTTGCCAGTTGTTGCAACGTTTCTTCTCTTCTCTCACGATAATTTTCCGCATCAAGAATAAAGTGAACATGTCCATCAGCTTGCCGGTTTGCGGCAACATTCGTAAGATACTGGAGCGCATTTAACGTGTTTCCTCGTTTTCCGATCAAAATGGCGATTTTCTCAGAGGACAATTGAAAAATCACATTACGATCCTCGCGATTCACTTCAATGTCTACAGTAACCCCCATTTGTTCGGTAACTTCTTTAAGAAAATCAGATGCGACCTTAACAGGATCATTCTTCACCTCAACCTGCACGACCGCCGGCTTGGAGCCAATCCCCAAAAAGCCCTTCTTTGCCTCTTCCATAATTTGAAATTTCACTTGTTCCCGGTCAACCCGGAGCTCGCCAAGTGCGGCATCAAGCGCCTCTTCCACCGTTCGTCCTGATTTGGTGATTTCCTTCACTTTTTCGATCCTCCCGTTTGATTGCTCAATTTTAAATCACTTGGTTTATAAATAATGAAAATTTGGCCAATCATAAACAGGTTTCCGACTACCCAGTAAAGGGCAAGTGCGGCGGGTACAAAGAAGCCGATAACCGCAATCATAATCGGCATCACATAAGTCATCATCGCCATTTGCGGATTTGAGTTGCCGGTCCGCCCCAACATGAGTTTCTGCTGGATAAACGTGAAAAGCGCGGCGATAATCGGCAAAACCGGATCAGACTGCCCAAGGCTGAACCATAAAAAATCATGCTGTGCTATTTCCGGTGTTTTCTGGATTGCCTGGTAATAGGCAATCAAGATCGGCATTTGCACCACAATGGGTAAACAGCCCGCCATCGGATTCACATTATGTTCCTGGAACATCTTCATGGTTTCTTCTTGAAGTTTCTTCTGAGTTTGTTGATCTTTCGAGCTGTACTTCTCTCTTAACTTCTTCATCTCCGGCTGAATATCCTGCATCGCCTTTGAACTTTTCGTTTGTTTAATCATTAACGGCAACAGCAGCAACCGGATCAAAACTGTGGAGACAATAATCGACATGCCGTAGCTGCCACCAAAAAATTTGGCGACTTCCTTCAAAAACCAGGAAAGCGGCCATACGATGTAATGGGTCCACAACCCTTCAGACTCCGCCGTTACCGGTGTATTATAATAATCCTGACAGCCCGCCATTAAAACCATGATTCCAATAAGCATTACGGCGAGGCCTAATTTCTTTCGCACTTCCTTGTCCCCCTTCGTCATTGTCGCACTACGTCGAATATGCATCTTTGCTCGACAATCCTCTGAGTGCCGCTTGACGGTACTTCGTCATTCTAGGACTCAGTCGAATAAGTTTTTTAAGTGACGCTCAATTCATTCCATCAATCAATGTTCGTGACAATGATTTCCCGATGGGACGGGATCCACGCCGCCCTCATGAAAGGGGTGGCATTTAACCAGCCTTCTGACAGCCAGCCAACTTCCCTTGAGCACACCAAAACGTTCCACCGCCTCCAAAGCATAATTCGAGCAAGTTGGATAGAACCTGCATGACGGTGGAGTCAAACGAGAAATATATTTTTGATAAAAACGAATCATCGCGATAAACAGGTATTTCAAGATCTTGTTCCTCCCGATTTGCGCCGGAAAACCCCGGCCCGTTTCATCACGTGAACAAGGCTGCTTTTCATCTGATGAAAATTCATGTCTGCCGTCGGCTTTCTGGCAATGATTACATAATCATTCCCCTCGGAAAGTTGTCCTTCCAACTGGCGAACGGCCTCACGCACATAACGCTTAATACGATTTCTCGTAACGGCGTTACCGACTCTCTTACTCACTGATATACCAACACGGAAACACTTACGCTCCGATTGATTACACGAATAAATAACAAATTGCCTGTTGGCCTTAGAAGTTCCCAGGCGAAAAACAGACTGAAATTCTTTGTTCTTTTTCAAACGGCGTTGTGTATTCATATCTAACACTCCACCTCGACAGACGATTCGTTCCTTTACTTGCTTCATCATAAACAGCCAAAAAAGGCCACTGACGGATCAGTGACCTAAGCTGACAATACTTTACGGCCTTTGCGGCGGCGGCGCGCCAATACCCTGCGGCCGTCTTTGGTACTCATACGCTTACGGAATCCATGATTCTTCTTACGCTTGCGAGTGTTCGGTTGAAAAGTACGCTTCATTTATTACACCTCCCAGAGGACACTTACAGTTCACAGTCCTGCTAATTATAAGAACTACAATAAACAATGTCAAGTGTCTGAGGTCTCACACTCCATTGCTCCTTAACGACTTATCCACTGTGGACAACATTTCACGCCACCCTTTTCGTTTTCCACCCATTTATCGACAAGTTTTGCACAAGTCCTCCTTGTGTGGACAAAGAAAAACCCACAGCTGTTTAAGTTGTGGATAACCGCGGGAATTCCGTTGCATTACGGGTCAGATTTTGATATGATAGTTGTGTTTTCACTCGTGAATAACTGCTTTCTATTATTCCTCGCATCCACAGTGTGTGGATAGGTTGTGGACATGCTTCCGAAATTGTTGAAGCTTTTCATCCACATGTTGTGAAAAACGTCGACAAATCTTTTTTCTTCCATATTATATAATCCGTTTGATAGCTGTGGATGATTGGTTTGTATTTTTATACATACCCGGATTTATGATCGTTTATTTTATATAGCGGACATCCGGATTCTTTATGCCCCGGAATCATTGCTATAGTAACCATTCAGCGCCAGTTTAAGCCCCAACTGAAACAGATGTTCATGGCAAGCATCGTTTATTTGGGGAAGTTTCGTTGTGCAACATCGTACTAACCTGCTTCCTGCAGGATTAACCTCGATAAATCTGGACGAAATTACGCCGAGGTGTAATTGATCATAAGAAAAGGAGAGTGTCGGGCTTGGAAAACATTTCTGAGTTATGGAATAAGGCTCTGGCCTCCATAGAAAAAAAACTAAGTAAACCGAGTTTCGAAACGTGGTTGAAATCGACAAAAGCCGACTCTTTCGAGGACGACACCCTTGTCATTGCCGCCCCGAACGAATTTGCGCGGGATTGGCTGGAATCTCAATATTCCGAGCTGATCACCGAAATTTTGACTGAACTGACAGGATCCGAATTGAATATTAAATTCATTATCCCTCAGAGCGGCAATGAAAATCATATCGACTACGAGAGACGCCGGGCCAAAGCGATGCCCAAACCCAGTCCGGCCGCCCGGGAAGGATCAAAAACCATGCTCAACCCAAAATATACATTCGATACCTTCGTAATCGGTTCGGGCAACCGGTTTGCTCATGCTGCTTCTCTGGCTGTAGCTGAGGCACCGGCACACGCTTATAATCCGTTGTTTATTTACGGAGGAGTTGGACTCGGAAAGACCCACCTGATGCACGCCATCGGTCATTATGTAACGGAACATAACCCAGACGCTAAGGTCGTCTATATTGCCTCAGAAAAGTTCACAAACGAATTCATCAATTCAATTCGTGACAACAAAGCTGTCGACTTTCGCAACAAGTACCGTAACGTGGACGTACTTCTAATTGATGATATTCAATTTCTTGCGGGAAAAGAACAAACTCAGGAAGAATTCTTCCATACATTCAACACATTGCATGAAGAGAACAAACAAATTATTATTTCCAGTGATCGGCCGCCTAAAGAAATCCCGACGCTGGAAGACCGTCTGAGGTCAAGATTTGAATGGGGATTGATTACCGATATTACACCGCCCGACCTGGAAACACGGATCGCTATCCTTCGCAAGAAGGCCAAGGCGGAAGGCTTAAATATCCCAAATGAAGTCATGCTTTACATTGCCAACCAAATCGACACAAACATTCGTGAACTGGAAGGCGCATTAATTCGAATTGTCGCCTATTCATCACTGGTCAATCACGATATGAACGCGGATCTGGCAGCCGAAGCACTGAAAGATATTATTCCTTCATCAAAACCGAAAACGATAACCATTCATGATATTCAGAAGTCGGTCGGCGATCACTATAATGTGAGATTGGAAGACTTCGCCGCGAAGAAAAGGACGAAATCCATCGCTTTTCCGCGGCAAATTGCTATGTACTTATCGAGGGAAATGACTGATTTCTCCCTGCCAAAGATTGGCCAGGAATTCGGCGGACGAGACCATACGACTGTCATTCATGCCTATGAGAAAATAACCAAGCTGATGAACACAGACAATGAACTGAAACACAATATCGAAAACATTTCAAATGAACTGCGGGGCGCGATGAAAATCACATAAAAACATGTGGGTAAACTCTCGAAGTTGCTCACAACCTGTCCACATGTGGATAACCTGTATTTCAACGTTCGCGCTGCTTATTCACAAATTCACAGCGCCTACTATTACTACGATCTTTTTATATTATGTAATATAACAGGAGGTTTATTATGGCGAATGTAGTTCAACCCGGACAAGGTGTTGTTATGAAACTAACAATCCAAAGAGATGCCTTTATTAAAGGGATCAATCATGTCATGAAGGCGGTATCTTCGAAAACCACTATTCCGATTTTGACGGGAATCAAGCTTACAGCCACAGATGAAGCAGTCATTTTGACCGGCAGTGATTCCAATATCTCAATCGAGAGCACAATTCCTCTGGACAATGATGGTGAAGAGGAGAAAGCTGTCGTCTCTCAGCCCGGAAGTATTGTGCTGCAAGGAAATTTCTTTGCCGAATTGATTAAAAAATTACCCGAAGACACTGTCGAAATTACTGTCGATGAACGATTAACCACAACCATTCGTTCCGGCGCTTCCGAGTTTAACTTGAACGGGCTTGATCCGGAAGAATACCCGCGTCTTCCGAAAATTGACGAAACCAGGGCTTTTCGAATTAAAACGGATTTGTTGAAAAATGTCATTCGCCAAACAGTTTTTGCGGTGTCCACCTCAGAAGCACAACCCGTGTTGACAGGTGTAAACTGGGAGATATCGGAAGGATCTTTATCATGTGTGGCAACTGACGGGCACCGTTTGGCTTCCCGCTCTGTATCTGTTGAAGAAAGCAGCGGAGAATCGCTCAATGTCGTTATCCCCGGTCAAAGCTTGAATGAATTGGGCAAAATTCTTGATGACGATGCGGAATGGGTTGATTTTGTCGTAACGGAGAGCCAAACGTTGTTCAAAACCGAAAATCTGTTATTTTTCTCGCGATTGCTGGATGACAACTACCCTGACACAAAACGGTTGATTCCATCGGAAAGCAAAACCGATGTGATTGTTGATACTAAAGCATTTTTACAGGCTTTGGACCGTACATGGCTGTTGGCCAGGGAAGATCGGAATCATGTCGTGAAATTAAATACGCTGGATAACGGGGAGATTGAAGTCTCTTCTAATTCTCCTGAGCTCGGCAAAGTTTTCGAAAGGGTCCAGCCGAAATCGCTTGAAGGTGAAGAAATCAAGATTTCATTCAGCGCGAAATTTGTCATGGCGGCATTGCGGGCTATAGATGCATCGGAAGTTAAAGTATCTTTCACCGGCGCGATGCGTCCGTTTGTCATTCAACCAACTGAAGATGATTCGGTGCTTCAACTTGTTTTGCCTGTAAGAAGTTATTAAGAATGCTATTCTTGACTATACAGATAATATAAAGGTTCAGGGCGGAGAAAATTTGTCGAAAGGGCGTTGGCGTTTTTTCCGCCTTTCCTTTCCACTACGGAAACGCAGGTGATTACATGACGGAGACGATCGAAATCACGACTGAATATATTACACTCGGTCAATTATTGAAATTGGGCGGTGTTGTCGGATCGGGCGGAGAAGTTAAACCGTTTTTGGCGGAGTATGAAGTGTATCTGAACGGTGAACCGGAAAACCGGCGCGGAAAAAAATTGTACGACGGGGACATTGTTGACCTTCCCGACATCGGCAAATTTAAGATCTCACGCTGAAATGAAAAGGGTGTCGGGGTTTGAATTTGGAAACTTTAAAACTGATGAACTACCGCAATTATGAAAAGGCGGAGCTCTGTTTTGACAATGAGATCAATCTGTTTATCGGAGAAAATGCCCAGGGCAAGACCAACTTGCTTGAGGCTATCTACGTTCTGGCGATGGCAAATTCACATCGCACATCCCATGACAAAGAGTTAATCCATTGGAACGAAGAATATGCTAGAATAGAGGGGAAGGTACAAAACGCACGAGGCGGCCTTCCTCTTGATCTTGTGATCTCGAAAAAAGGCAAGAAGGTAAAAGTGAACCATCTCGAGAAGAGAAAGTTAAGTGATTATATCGGGGCGCTTAATGTTGTGATGTTCGCTCCGGAGGATTTAAACCTTGTAAAAGGCAGCCCTTCGGTCAGACGTCGATTTATCGACATGGAGATGGGGCAAGTATATCCGGTTTATATGCATGAGTTGACCCGCTATTATAAAGTTTTGCAACAACGTAACGCTCTTTTGAAAGAATTAAAGAGGGAAAGCACCATGCTTGATATATTAACAGATCAATTGATTGCTTCAGCAGTCAAGATCGTCCAAAGGCGCCGCGGGTTTCTTGAATTGTTAGAGAAACGGGCCGCGCCCATTCATCTTGCCATCAGCAGGGAACGTGAAGAGTTGACGCTTTCTTATAAATCAAGCATTGAGGTATCAGAAGACCCCGATTTGTCGAAAATGGTTGATAAAATGAATAGGAAATTCACGGAAGTTCGCGAAAGGGAGATCGACAGAGGTGTTACACTTGTTGGCCCTCATCGTGAAGATCTGGGATTGTTTGTGAACGGAAAGGATGTCCAGACATACGGTTCGCAAGGGCAGCAGCGGACTACTGCATTGTCGTTGAAATTGGCGGAAATTGAATTAATCGCGGCAGAGGTCGGAGAATACCCCTTGCTTTTGCTCGATGACGTATTGAGTGAATTGGACGGTTTTCGCCAGTCCCACTTGCTTCATGCCATACGGGGCAAGGTCCAGACCTTTGTGACAACGACAAGTGTGGACGCTATTGAACATGAAACGATCAAGGCGGCCACCCGTTACGAAGTGACGGATGGTGTCGTCGAAGTCAAGAAAATGAGGTGAGCGGTGTTGTTTATCCATTTAGGCAATGATGTAATGATCCCCTCGAACGAGATTGTTGCCATTTTTGAACACGCTTTAATCGAAAAGAGGAACATGCCGTTTGTGGAGAATCATGAGAAGGCTTATCTCATCGTAAACATCGGTGAACAAGATACTAAATCAGTCGTTGTGACAGAGGACGATACCATTTACTTCTCGCCCTTTTCAACTTTAACGTTAAGGCGTCGCCTTGAAACGGATGCGCCGGGTTAGCCCGGATTCTGCAGGATAAGAGACCGGAGTGAAAACGGAGGAAACGGGCAGTAAGGAAAGGTACAGGTGAGGAATGTGACGATGGAACAACAAACCAATCAAACGTATGATGAAAGCCAAATTCAAGTCCTCGAAGGACTGGAGGCCGTCCGAAAGCGTCCGGGAATGTATATCGGTTCCACAGCTTCGAGGGGCCTCCATCATCTCGTATGGGAAATTGTCGATAACAGTATTGACGAGGCTCTTGCCGGTTACTGTGATGAAGTTGAAATCACGATTGAAGAGGATAACAGCATTACCGTTATTGACAATGGCCGGGGGATTCCGGTAGGCATGCACGAGAAAGCGGGACGTCCCGCGCTGGAAGTCATTATGACCAAGCTGCATGCGGGAGGAAAGTTCGGCGGCGGCGGTTATAAGGTATCGGGCGGCTTGCATGGTGTAGGTGCATCCGTGGTCAATGCCCTTTCAAGTGAGTTGGACGTGTATGTTCACCGGGACGGGCATTTGTATTTTCAGGAGTACCGGCGCGGAATTCCGGTCGAAGACCTCAAGATCATCGATGATAGTGAGATCAGTGGAACGAAAACGCATTTTAAACCGGATCCGGAAATTTTCACGGAAACCATTCAATTTGAATTTGAAACATTGGCTTATCGCTCCCGGGAGCTCGCTTATTTAAACCGCGGGCTGAAGATTGTCATCGAAGACAAACGAGATGAAGGAGAGCGTCAGGTATATCACTATGAAGGCGGCATTAAATCATACGTCGAGCATTTGAACCGAACGAAAGAGGTTCTTCACGCCGAGCCTATATTTCTTGAAGGGCAGAAAGAAGGAATCGCCCTTGAAATCGCGATGCAGTACAACGACAGTTTTGTCAGCCAGCTGTATTCATTTGTTAACGATATTCATACAACCGAAGGTGGAACACACGAACTTGGATTCAGAACAGCTTTAACACGAGTTATTAACGATTACGCACGGAAAAACAGTCTTTTCAAGGAAAGTGACGCGAACCTGACAGGTGAAGATGTCCGTGAAGGTTTGACGGCCATTGTGTCTATCAAGCACCCGGATCCACAGTTTGAAGGGCAGACAAAGACGAAGCTTGGAAACGGTGAAGTTCGTGCTATCACGGATTCGTTATTTTCAGAGAAGCTATCGACCTTCCTGATTGAGAATCCGTCTGTAGCCAAGAAAATCGTTGAAAAAGGTTCCATGGCCTCAAGAGCAAGAATGGCCGCCAAGAAAGCTCGTGAACTGACAAGAAGGAAAAACGCGCTTGAAGTCAGCTCGTTGCCTGGTAAGCTTGCCGATTGTTCATCTCGGGATGCGTCCATTTCCGAGCTGTATATAGTCGAGGGTGATTCTGCAGGTGGTTCCGCCAAACAAGGCCGGGATCGTCATTTCCAGGCGATTTTGCCGCTGCGGGGAAAGATTCTCAACGTCGAAAAGGCGCGTCTTGACAAAATTTTATCCAACAATGAAATTCGGACGATCATTACCGCGCTTGGTACGGGAATCGGTGAGGAATTCGACCTTTCCAAAGCCCGTTATCATAAAATCATTATTATGACAGATGCCGAT
>DASTWO010000216.1:0-8370 GCA_035776675.1 Caryophanales bacterium | reverse complement strand
GACGCGTCCGTGCACTTTAATATGGTATCTCTTCATCTACATCTTCCTTCCCTTCATCCTTCGGTGACCATTATAACATACAACTTGTCACATAACTGTCATAAATCAATTCGGCCTCTTTCTTTAAAAACCGTGGAGGAGTGTGTATAATAATTCGTATGCGAAACATCCTTATTCGAAGTGGATTTTGTGGAACCTGAACTTATTGAAGGTTCATAAGGAAATGTGAAACCGACAGCATGAGGAGATGAAAGCAAACATGTCTAAGAAAACAGAAGTGGAGAATCCACGAGATATAAAAAAAGGACCGATGTTAACAGCCTTGTTGCTAGGGGCGTTTGCCGCCATTCTTAATCAAACGTTGCTCAACGTCGCGATTCCTGAAATCATGAATGATTTTGATGTGTCGGCGAGCACGGCCCAATGGCTGACAACGGCTTATTTATTGGTGAACGGCGTTTTGATTCCTGTAACAGCCTTTCTGATGCAAACCATTTCAACCCGAAAGTTGTTTCTGACGGCCATGATCTGTTTTGCGGCTGGAACTTTATTGTGTGCTTTGGCTCCCAGCTTTTTCATCCTTTTGCTCGGCCGGATTGTTCAAGCTTGCGGGGCGGGGATATTGATTCCGTTAATGACGAATATCTTTATGACGATCTTTCCGCCTGAAAAGCGGGGGACTGCAATGGGGACATTGGGGATTGTTCTAATGTTCGCACCTGCGATCGGACCGACACTGTCCGGTTGGATTGTGCAAAATTACTCTTGGAGGATCTTATTTTATATTGTTTTGCCGATCGCCATTATTGATGTGATCATAGCGTTTTTCTTAATGAAGAATGTTCTGAAGTTGACGTTTCCCAAGATTGATGTATCAGGCATTATTTTGTCCACGGTCGGATTCGGAGCCTTGTTATACGGATTCAGTGAAGCCGGCATCAAGAGCTGGACCGATCCAGTGACTTTGTGGGGCATTATTATCGGTGGAGTCGGTGTGATTTTATTTATATGGCGGGAATTGACGGCTGAAGAGCCGATGTTGGAGTTCCGGGTATTTAAGTACAATATGTTTGCCCTGACAACCATTGTGCGTTCCGTCGCCATGATGGCGTTGTTTGCGGGAATGTTGTTAATTCCGATTTATATGCAAAATATCCGCGGTTTCACACCGCTTGAGTCAGGTCTATTGTTGTTGCCGGGCGCCTTGATTATGGGGATTTTCCAACCTATTACGGGAAGGCTTTTTGACAAAATCGGAGCTCGGCCATTGGCTGTCATTGGATTGGCGATGGTAGTCTGGTCGACATGGGAGTTCCATAACCTTTCGGCTACGACTTCCTATGGATATATCATGTTTTTGTATGGTTTCCGTATGGTGGGAATGGCAGGTGTGATGATGCCTGTGATGACGGCGGGGTTGAATCAGTTGCCCCAGCGGCTTACCGCACATGGAACGGCGATGGCCAATACGATGCGCGGCGTTGCTACTTCCGTCGGAACGGCTTTTCTCGTTTCGATTTATACGAATCAGACACAAGATCATTTGGGATCCATGTTGGCCGGAAAAGGGATTCGCTTACCGGAAAATATGGAATTATCTGGCTCGAGTGCCAAAGAAGCATTGGCTAAATTATCGCCGGAGATGCAGCACCAAATCAAGACGGCCCTCAATCATGCTTTAATTCAAGGGATGGATGATGCCTTTATGGTAGCCACAGGATTGGCGACTCTTGCATTCGTTCTCTCGTTCTTCATCAAGAAAACTTCACCGCCGGATGAGCAGCCAGAAACGGCAAAAGAGCCGAAAGCATCAATGGCAAGTGAAGGATAGAAGAAATATCTCGTTAATGCTATCACTCAACAGGGAGGTGAGCGGAATGGCGAAGGATCTGGAGAAGGCCCAACAAGTTGTGCGTTCATTCCGCAAAGTCAATAAAGCTTTATATCGGTTATTGCGTGAGGAGGCGGAAGTCCTTGATGCGACCGTTGTGCAAATTCTGGTGTTGCGTGTATTGTCGCAGAATCCGAATATCGGGCTCAATGAGTTAGCGGAACGGCTTCAGCTTGGGAACAGCACGATGAGCGGAGTCGTTGATCGCCTCGTTTCGGCGGGTTTGGTTGTCCGCGAGCGTTCTCATGAAGATCGCAGGTCATTGACCATGCGGTTGACGAATGAGGGGAAAGCGAAGCAAAATGAAGCGTTTGGAGATGACTCATTCCTTGTAGAAAGGCTTTCCAGGATACTTGAGATTCCCGGAGAAGACCTTGAACATCTTCTTCGCATACACGATCAAATTCTGGAGAAATGGCGTCAAGGAGACGATAAGGAAGAAGAAAGCAAAAGCTCAATTGTTTCAGAGATATAAAAGAGGCCACCCGAGTATAAAAACTCGAGTGGCTTTTCTGTATTTGGATCTTCCGAGTGTTATTCCGCCCCTTTCCGTAATCCGGCTGAAACCAAATCAGCCAGAACGACAAGACCGATATAACACAGAAGAAACAAGGTGATTTCCGTGTAATGAAAGAAACTCATGCTGAGTTTGAATTGCCGGCCGAGACCGCCGGCTCCAACGAAACCGACAACAATTGTGGTTCGGATAATAACTTCCCAACGGTACAGAATGTAAGTAATAAATCGCGGAAGGACCGTCGGAATCACTCCGTAAATGAGCATTTGCGCCTTGCTTGCTCCGGATGAGGCAAGGCCGCGAATCGGTCGGGTATCCAGATCTTCAATGACCTCTGCGCACAGCTTTCCAAGGATCCCAAAGTTGTGCAGGGCCAGGGCAATGGCTCCGGGGAGAATGCCCGGTTGAAAAATGAAGATAATCATCATCGCCCAAATCAGCTCAGGAATGGCCCTTGTGAAAACATATATACCGCGAACAATAAGAAAAACAAGCCGACCGTACCAGTTCCTCGATAGTGTTAATGAACCGTCTGCGGCATTCCGCGCGGCGGGCACCACCGTGAATAACATGCCGATTGCGGCGAATCCGATCGCCATGATGCTCATTTCGAGTGTTTTGAAGGTGAGATGCAGAGCGTTTTTCCAGCTCTCGGCATCTGTAAATGCCGGGTTTTCCACGCCGACTCCGAACATCTTTTTCAAAAAGCTGATCGCCGAGTTCAGGTTTTTCTCTGAAAACAGGGCGAAGAAGTTCGCACCATCCACTTTGAGTACGAAAAACCAAGAAAATAGAATAAGGGCAATGCCGAGGAAAAACGAGAATTTGACGAAGCCGAACTGGCGGATTGGCGGTCTTTTTTTATTAATTTGTGTCATGCGACCATCCTCTTTCGCAGAAACTGGCTCCACAGGTCAACGAGAACAACCAGGGCGATTAGAAAGAATAAGAACGTCCAGACCTGATCATACTTCAAATCGGTCAAAGAAAGATGAATTTGGTAACCGAGACCTCCGAGTCCGACAAAGCTCATGATTGCGGAAGAACGGATCGCGCATTCGAACCTGTACATGACGTAACTAAGAATATCAGCGGCTGCGGACGGAAAGTACCCGTAAAGCAAGAGTTGCAGGCGCGAAGCGCCGCTTGCTTTCAAAGCCTGAATGGGCTCCTTTGGTACATCGTTCAGCATATCGGCGAATATCCGTCCCAGTATGCCTCCATAGTGAATGGCAATCGCGAAAATAGCGGCATAAGGAGTCAGCCCAAATGCCACGACAAAAAGCCATGCCCAAACCAATTCATGAATCGCACGCATGAATCCCAATACGCCGCGAAATCCACTCATGGAAATAAGACGGCTCCACCGACCGGAGGATAACAGACCTGATGCAAGGACGCCGAAAATGAGAGCAATGAGAACGGCAATAGACATCCCCGTAACGGCGTAAGCCAATGTCCTTACAGAAGCGATAAGTGCCAGTTGAACAATGTAAGGCGACAAATCAGGGTGAAAAAGAGCCGAAGCGATTTCCTGTAAGGCATTCAAACCGCCCTTATGCAAAAGTTCAGGTCCCCAGTTGACAGAAAACAGGCTCAAGATAAACACGAGCACCAGAAATAAGGTCAACACATTTTTTTTATGAAAATACAGTAACTTTCTCATCATCTTTCAACTCCACGAGGTCATAAAGCTTGGACAAGGCTTCATCAGTAACATCTTCAACCGCGAGGTCGAAATAGACTTTGCCTTCTCTTAAGGCGATGAGCCGGGTGAAATATTGCTTTGCCAACTCAACAGAATGCAAGCTGGCCACGAGTGTTTGGTTTTCCTCATTCGCCAGATTCACAAGCTTGGACAGAACATCTTCTGCCCGAGCAGGATCCAGAGAGGAGACCGGTTCATCTGCCAGAATCACTTCCGGATGCTGCACAAGCAGACGAGCAAGCGCAACTCTTTGTTGCTCCCCTCCGGACAGGTTGGCGGTTTTCTCATAAATTTTGTCAGCGAGTCCGACTCTCTCAAGAGCGCGGGCGGCGACTTCTTTTTCCTGAGGGAAAATGAATGACACCATTGATTTGAAGAATCCCCATTCACCAAGGCGTCCAGCCAGGACATTGTGAATCACAGGCAACGGCCGGATCAAGTCAAATTGTTGCCGTATCATACCGACCTTCCGCGCCAATTGTTTTCCTGAAGTATATCGGTGGGCAGGTTTCCCTGAAATCTCATATTCGCCGGCATCCGCCTGGATCACGTTCGCCAGGATATTCAGCAAGGTGGTTTTTCCAGCGCCGCTCGGTCCGATCAAGGCGACACTTTCACCCTGTCTGATACGTAAAGATAGGGGAGAAAGCGCGCGCATCTCCCCATAAGTCTTCGTCACATCTTTTAATGTAAGAATTTCTTTCGATTCCATTTTTCTCACCCTATTTAATGATCCCTATACTTTTCGCGACCTTTTTGATCTTGGCATAGTTTTCATTATTGGTCTTAATAAATTTGTCGGTGTGGAAAAGCTCGAGAATCTGATTTTGCTCTTTGTTCATGGAAAGCAATGCCTGTTGAACAGCTTTTTTCGTGCCTTCTCCAAACTTCTTGTTCACATTTCCGTTGATCGTCCAATTGTAATCATAGAACGCCGGTGTTGTATAGAACGCGTGTACTTTATCGAGATTGATCTTTCCTTGTTTCTTTCTGGACTTCCATACAAGCTCATTCAACGCTCCTGCTTGATATGCGCCCGATTCAACCAGTTTCCACGTCTTGTCGTGAGAACCGCTGTAATTCGGTTTTCCATCGAAGTCTTTTTCCGGATCAATGCCGGCTTGCACCAGGAAATAGCGTGGCATCAAGTGCCCGGAGGTCGAACTTTCACTGCCGAAAGTGAAGCTGAGGCCTTTCAAATCTTTAAGGTTGTGCACATCAAGCCCCTCGTGAACGATAAAGACCGAATGGAATTCGGCGTCAGCCGGCCTTTGCGCAATCGCTTCAGAACCGGGAACGGCATTTCGAGCTTGAACCCCTGTCAAACCACCGAACCAGGCCAACTGGACTTCTCCTCTTTTAAAGGCTGAAACCAGTGCCGCATAATTGCGGGAATTCACGTATTCCACTTTCAAGTCTGTTTGTTTCTCAAGATAGTCAGCAAATTCTCCAAAGCGTCTTTTCAATGCTGAAACATTCTGATCGGGAATGGCCCCGATTTTGAATACAGGTTGCGATCCTTCAGAATCCTGCGTTGGTGCAGATCTATCGGTTTTTCCGCCTTGCTGGGAACATGCTGCCAACAATACTGACAACAAGACCGCAAGGGAAATGGTTGTAAACTTCTTCATGGTGAAACAGCCCCCATTACAAAAAATTATATCTTCGATTCATTGATATTATAATGTCTGTATTTTATGAGGTAAAGGAATTGAATTGGCTAAGAGGAAGTTATGATTTTCAAAAAAATAAAAAAACTATTGAAACCGGTTTCATTTATATGGTATGGTATGATAAGAAACATCCGAAACGTTTTGGAGGTCTATTGTGGCAACCATTAAAGACATAGCAAAAGTCGCCGGAGTTTCCGTCACGACCGTTTCCCGGGCTTTAAATGGCTATTCCGATGTTAACGAAAAGACCAGGAAGAAAATCAAGGCCGTAGCAAAAGAGCTGGAGTACAGTCCAAATGTCCTGGCTCGAAGCCTTGTGGTCAATAAGACGAAAACGATCGGGCTAATCGTATCCGAATTGAGCCGATCGGAGTCCAAGGATAACTTCACCTTTAAGGTTCTCCGCGGTATTAATGACTGCGCCGGTGAACTTGGTTACGACTTGGTTTTGTTCAGTACCAGTCCAGCCAAACAGAAGGAAAAGACATATACACAACTTTGTCGTGAACGCAGGGTAGATGGGGCCATCATCCAAGGAATACGAATGGATGATCCATATTTGGAAGAGGTACTGCAAAGCGATATTCCATGCGTTTTGGTGGATATTCCGGTTCATTCCGAAAGCGTTGGCTATGTTACAACTGATAATGTGTTTGGGGCCAAGAAAGCTGTTAAACACCTTCTCGATAACGGGCATCGTGAAATTGCCATGATAAATGGTCATGACCAGGCGTTTGTCAGTCGAGAAAGATTGGAAGGTTACCGTCTGGCCTTGGCTGAAGCGGGCATTCGCTACAGGGAAGACCTAGTGGTAAACGGAGAATTCCGCGAAGCTGTCGCCGCTGATAAAACGAGGCAACTGTTAAAGCAGCATCCAAAGATTACAGCAATCTTTTGCTCCAGCGATTTGATGGCTCTTGGTTCGATGAACGGAGCGCGGTCAATAGGGTATGAAATTCCGGAAGATCTTTCGATTGTTGGTTACGATGATAATATCTTGGCACCTTATGCCAACCCGCCATTGACGACCATCGCGCAAAATGAATATCAAATGGGCTTTGAAGCAGCCCGTTTATTGGTTGGCATGCTAGAGCAGAAGAAAAAGTCCCATGCAAAAATACTTGATTCTGAGCTTGTCATACGTAATTCAACCGCAACGGTAACAAATAAGGACAAAGAAGTCGGGGGAAGGTTTACAACAACGTAAGCCTATTTCTTAGTTGAGTTTCCGAAACGTTTTGGATTCGATCCAAAACGTTTCGGATCAAATATCAAGGGGGATCACGATGGACTATCGCGTGATTAAAGAAAACGATCTATTTCTATTAACAGATGAGGTAGGAAATATTCGGGAAGATCATAACTATGGTCTCGGGCTTTATACCAAAGATACAAGGTTTTTGAGCAAATTTGATCTGAAAATCAATGACAAGGAACCGATATTGCTTTCTTCTGAGGCTGATGAAAACTATTTAGCAACGATTCTTTTGACAAACCCTCAATTTGAAAATGACGGTGTTGTTGAATTGTGGCGGGAGTCTGTCGAGGTCAAGCGGCAAAGGTTTATTTTTAACGGGATTCTTTACGAAACAATCATTGTGAAAAATTACAACCCTAAACCCGTGTCATTTACATTAAGCATGCATGTCGATGCGGACTTTTCCGACATGTTTATCGTACGAGGATTCCAAAACGGAAGAACAGGGACAAAGGACACACCGGAAATTCATGAAAAAAGTTTGATCTTTCATTATAAGGGAGCTGATCAGGTCAAGAGATCTTTGCAAGTGGGTTGGGATGAGGAAGCAGACCTGGTATCGGAAGTCGGGGAAATTGATTTCAAGATTTCTCTCGAGTCTTTAAAGGAAAAGCGGATCGCTTTCAGAATTTCACCGATTGTAGGAGATGTCAAGCCGCAGGAAGTTGAACCGAAACAAGCCTTAACGGAATTGAAACAGTCTTATTCAAATTGGAGGAAAGAAACAACATGTGTAGAAACCGATCATGGGCAGCTGCAAAAACTGGTTGAACGTGGAATTGCAGATCTACGCGTTCTCCTAACGGATCTTGGATATGGCAGCTTTCCGGTTGCCGGGTTACCGTGGTTCGGGGTTCCATTTGGAAGAGACAGCTTAATCGCGGCTATGCAAATGTTGCCTTTCATTCCGAAAGTGGCGAAAGGTACTTTGAAAACGATGGCAGCTTATCAAGGGGAAGAAGTAGATGACTGGCGGGATGAACAGCCAGGGAAGATCATGCATGAAATCCGTTTTGGGGAGTTGGCGAATACGGGTCAAGTTCCATTTACTCCTTATTACGGTTCGATCGATTCGACACCGCTGTTTTTAATTCTGTTGGGTGAATATATTCATTGGACTGGAGATTTTGCGTTATTTAGGGAACTTGAAACAAATGTGGAAGCCGCCTTGAAGTGGATCGATGAATATGGCGATATGGACGGGGACGGCTTTGTAGAATACCACCAGGCATCTTCAAAAGGAATTGCCAATCAGGGTTGGAAAGATTCAGGGGATTCTATCGTTCATCGGAACGGCAATTATGCAGAATCGCCTATAGCGCT
>DASTWO010000215.1:0-10301 GCA_035776675.1 Caryophanales bacterium | reverse complement strand
ACGCTTGTATCCATGATCCATGTGAATAACGAAATGGGCTCGGTTCAACCGGTCGAGGAAGCGGGAAGCCTGCTATCGAAATTTCCGAAAATCCAATTTCATGTGGATCATGTTCAAGGTATAACGAAGGTGCCTTTGCATTTGAATAAGGCGGGTATTGATCTGTGCACAATTTCCGCTCATAAATTCCACGGCCCTCGAGGCGTGGGGCTTCTTTATGTTCGTGAAGGGGCCAATCTGATGCCATTGGTTTCGGGCGGCGAACAGGAGAACGGTTTTCGATCCGGCACTGAGAACTTGCCTGCCATTGTTGCTATGGCTAAAGCGTTGCGGCTGAGTCTGGATGCTTCGAAAACAGGTCTCGCCAAGATGGAGAACCTTCTTGGACAATTGCGGGAAGGGTTGGCAGAAATTGATGGTGTCGTGTGCAATACACCAGTGCATCATTCAGCTCCGCATATAATGAATTTTTCAGTTGATGGTGTAAAACCCGAGGTGTTAATTCATGCTCTTGAACAGAGGAATATTTACGTCTCGACGAAATCGGCATGTTCATCCCGGGAGGATGGGGCAAGCCGAGTGTTGTTAGCCGCTGGAATTTCTGGCGAGCGTGCGGAACAAGCAATTCGAGTCAGTTTATCCTTTGAAAGCAGTGAGCATGATATAGAAGAAACAGTGAAGGCGCTCAAGGGAATTATCCCTGGGCTCCGTAAGGTAGGTGAAGGAGCATGAATTTCGACCATATCATTATTCGATACGGGGAATTATCATTAAAAGGGAAGAATCGTAACCAGTTTATCGATCGTTTATATACAAATGTCAGAAGGAAATTGGAAAGTTTTGATCAAATAAAGGTAAAGCGTTCTTTTGACCGGATGTATGTCCGTTTGAACGGAGAGCCTTATCAACCGGTTATCCGTAAATTGCAAGATGTCTTCGGCATTCAGGCGTTGAGTGTTGCTGTTCAAACTGAATCTAACCTTGAGGCTATTCAACAAGGAGCCATTGCCGCGGTTCACGAAGTAGAAAACGTTCAAACTTTTAAAGTTTCCGCAAAACGGATTGATAAGACATTTCCAATTCATTCGCAAGAGTTAAATCGTATAGTTGGCGGTTATGTTTTGGAAAACGGAGAGAATATCAAGGTCGATGTTCACAATCCCGATGTTGACCTTAGGGTCGAAGTCAAAAAAGAAGCGACATACATCAGCGGAATTGAATTTCCTGGTGCTGGTGGCCTTCCCGTCGGTGTCGGCGGCAAGGTAATGCTAATGCTTTCGGGGGGCATTGACAGTCCGGTTGCTGGTTTCTTAACGATGAAACGCGGTGCTGAAATAGAAGCGGTTCATTTTCATAGCCCGCCTTACACGAATGAACGTGCCAAGCAGAAGGTGACTGACCTTTGCCGAGTATTAACGAATTTCGGGAGCCGTATTCGCTTGCATGTTGTTCATTTCACTCCTGTTCAAGAGGCGATCAACGAAGCGATCCCCGATAATTACCGCATGACTATTATGCGGCGGATGATGGTAAGGATTGTAGAGAAACTTGCAGAGAAAAATGGTGTCCTGGCTGCTGCAACCGGAGAAAGCCTTGGCCAGGTTGCCAGCCAAACGCTTGAAAGTATGAATACGATTAACGAAGTGACCAACCTTCCGATGCTGCGACCTGTTTTGGCGATGGATAAGACCGAAATCACCGCCATTTCGAAACGAATCGGAACATATGATATTTCCATTCGTCCTTATGAGGATTGCTGTACCGTTTTTGTTCCGGCAGCCCCAAAAACCAAGCCCACTCGCGAACGGGCCGGCCAATTCGAACTCAACCTGAAAGTGGCTCAATTGGTCGATGAAGCCGTTGAAAAAACGGAAATTCTTGATTTTAAAGCAACGGAACAGGTTGAAGAAGATTTTCAGGAATTGTTCTAGACCCACCTGCAGCAGGCAGGGTCTTTTTTTTACAGGCGAATTTTCAACAATTACCAATAAATATATGAATGGAACTAGCCATTTCCTCACACTCTAGAAATACACAAGGAGGTGATAAGTCATGGCACAGCAAGGACAAAGCAACAGCAGTAACCAACTCGTAGTACCGGGTGCCGCACAAGCTCTTGATCAAATGAAAACTGAGATCGCTCAAGAGTTCGGTGTACAATTAGGCCCTGATTCGACTTCCCGTTCCAACGGGTCTGTCGGTGGTGAAATCACCAAGCGTCTTGTCACCCAGGCTCAGCAACAAATGGGTCGCTAATTTTTTACAACAAGATATCATTTGGATTTAGGCGGTACCTTCAGGGTACCGTCTTCTTTTTTATTTAGTGACCTTCTCTTGGGTATCCAAGTTTTTTACAGAAAAGGATTCAAAAAATTCACTTCCTTCGTTATAATAGAAACAAACGCTGTGAAAGTGGCAGCGAAACGAGGGGGAATGATGTTGGACGCAAAAGATTTACTGGCTCCGGAGGACTATAACTTAACGAGCGAAATTGAAAAGTACGCATCTAACCCAAATCATGTCGCATTGAAATGGTTAAATGACCAAGGTGATTCGAAGGAATTGACTTATGAACAGCTTTTTCGACAAGTGAACCGTTTGGCAAACGCCTTGCAGCATCAAGGGATGAAGAAAGGCGATCGTGTATTAATAATGCTGCCGCGAATTACGGAAGCATACGTTGCCTATATTGCTTGCTTAAAGGCTGGACTTGCAGTAATTCCTTCTTCTGAAATGTTAAGACCGAAGGATTTAAGTTATCGTATTAATCATGGAGAGGCCAGAGTGGTGATTGTTCACGCTCCTTTGACCGATAGATTTCAGAGTATTCAAGAAGAAATGCCTTCTGTTTCCGCGAAACTTTCCGTCGGCGGAAATGTTGAAGGGTGGCTTTCAGCTGAATCATTAATGGAGCAAGAGGAAGAGGCATTCGAGGCCGCTGAGACGAAAAGGGACGACATGGCATTTCTGTCATATACATCCGGCACAACCGGACAGCCGAAGGGTGTCGTACATACTCATAGTTGGGCGTACGCACATCTAAGAACGGCTTCGAAGAGCTGGCTTGATATTGATGAAGGCGACACTGTATGGGCGACGGCCGGTCCCGGATGGGCAAAGTGGGTGTGGAGTCCGTTTATGTCAACATTGGGTTCAGGCGCTACCGGTTTTGTTTACCAGGGAAAGTTTGATCCGGAGAAATACTTATCTTTGCTTGGGGAATATGAGGTTAATGTTCTGTGCTGTACACCTACTGAATACCGATTAATGGCCAAAGTGGATGGATTGGACAGATATCAATTACCGGTTTTGAAAAGTGCTGTATCAGCGGGAGAACCGTTAAATCGGGAAGTAATCGATACTTTCAAACGTCATTTCAATCTTGAGGTTCGTGATGGCTATGGTCAAACAGAAAATACTCTTCTAGTCTGCAATCAGACGGGCATGGCGATCAAATCCGGTTCTATGGGACGGCCGACCCCCGGTAATTTGGTTGAGGTTATCACAGAAGAAGGGGATGCGGCTGACGTAGGCGAGGTCGGTGATATTGCGGTTCATAAAGACACCCAAGCTCTGTTTAAGGAATATTTCAAGGATCCGGAAAGGACAAGCAAAGCTTTTCGGGGAAATTACTATTTAACCGGGGACAAGGCTAAGAAAGACAAGGACGGATACCTTTGGTTTGAAGGCAGAAGTGATGATATTATTATCAGTTCTGGCTATACAATCGGTCCTTTTGAAGTGGAAGATGCCCTTGTTAAGCATCCGGTTGTCAAAGAATGTGCTGTGGTGGCTAGCCCCGATCCAGACCGTGGAAATATCGTAAAGGCGTATGTGATTTTGAAAAATCTGGAGGATGCGGATGATCCGAAATTGGTAAGAACACTGCAAGATCATGTAAAAAATTTAACGGCTCCGTATAAATACCCGCGGCAAATTGAATTCGTGGAGGATTTGCCGAAAACCACTTCCGGAAAAATCAGACGTATCGAACTGCGGCAACAGGAGTTGAAATCGGGATCTTAGACGGACGGATTGAAAGGCCGGGCAATGATCCCGGCTTTTTTTGTGGCATTCTTAAAAAATCATGATACACTGTTCAGTATGGTAGATGATTAAAGGACAAGGAGAGAAAGATATTGGGTACGTTATGGACTGGTGGAACCATTTACACGATGAAAGATGAAAAGGATACTGTGGAAGCTGTTTACGTAGAAGACGGATTGATTAAAATGGCTGGTTCCGAAGAGGAAATCAAACGAAAATTCGACAAAAAAATTACCCGGGAAATGAACCTGGAAGGAAATGTGATGTATCCGGGTTTTGTGGACAGTCATCTTCATATGATCGGCCATGGCGAAAAGTTGTTGAGGCTTGATTTGTCCGAGGAAACATCTTCGGAAGTAATGAGACAACGCCTTGAAGATAAAGCGAATGAAATGAAAAATGGCAATTGGATCATTGGAGAAGGGTGGAACGAAAACAACTTTCCGGATCGTAAAATATTTCACCGGGAAGAATTGGATGAAATCGCACCCGATCAACCAATGATGTTGTCGCGAATATGCCGTCATGCATTGCTGGCGAATTCAAAAGCGATGGAATTGGCCGGTATTAATGAATATACACCGGACCCGCCGGGTGGTGTGATTGTTCGTGATGATGACGGGCAGGCAACAGGGTATCTTCTGGATAATGCGCAGGATTTGGTGCAGCGAATTGTTCCAGTGAAAAGTGAAGAAGATTTGCGATACGCTTTGAAAACAGGAGTACAAGATTTGTTAAGACTCGGCCTAGTGGGAGGTCATACTGAAGATCTCCATTATCATGGCGGGTTTCGACGAACGTTTGACGCTTTCCGGACGATAATAGACGGTGAAAATATAAAGTTTCGAACCCACTTACTCGTCCATAATCAAGTTGTCGGTGTTATGCATGAAGATGGCTGGAATTATGGCGAGGGAACGGAATATGTAAAATTCGATGCGATGAAAATATTCGCCGACGGTGCTTTGGGGGGCCGTACGGCTCTACTAAGCCACCCTTATAACGATGCACCGGACACATCCGGTGTTGCGATGTATGATCTGCATGAATTAAAATCGCTTGTACAAAAGGCAAGGTTTTTTCAATTGCCGGTTGTCATCCATACCATTGGCGATCTCGCATTGGAATATGCGATTGAATCGATTGAGGCTTATCCGCCGCCTGATGGACTGCGTGACCGTCTTGTTCATGCCCAGGTAGCCCGTCCCGATCTGATCGAAAGGCTGCAGAAACTGCCGGTCGTTCTAGATATTCAGCCTCAGTTTGTCGCGTCGGATTTTCCATGGGTGATTGAGCGTCTTGGTGAAGAACGCATGAAGTATTCATTCGCATGGAAGACCTTGCTGGATGAAGGTTTGCATTGCGCGGGTGGCTCGGATGCCCCGATTGAATCGCCGGACCCTCTTCTTGGGATTCATTCCGCTGTAACAAGGAAAAAAGTCGGAGAGACACATGAAGGTTACTATCCGGAGCAGAAACTGTCCGTGTATGAGGCCATTTCCCTGTATACAAAAGGAAGTGCTTATGTGATCGGTAAGGAAAACGAACGAGGACAGATTGACGAAGGCTTCACAGCGGATTTCACAGTGCTCGACCGTGACTTGTTTGCGATTCGAGAAGACGAGATTCCGAAAGCGAAAGTGAAAATGACCGTTGTTGATGACGAAGTAATGTACAACTAGTAGAAATAAAGTGGAAGTGGACGTTTTCCAGGAGGGAAGCGTCTTTTTTTTGTTTATTTCCCCTTGCTCAAGGTGATAATGAAGGGAAAGAAGGGATGCGTGTAAGATGATATGGCTAATCTATGCCGTGCTGGCGATTATTTCGATCATCATTTTATTATTACTTGTGAAACTTCATATCACTCTTTGTTATCACCATCATCAAGATGATGATTCCCTGACGCTTCGTTTTCGGGCATTGGGGTTCACCTTTTATACCTTGAAAGTTCCTGAAATTAAGATTGATGAGGAATCCCCATCACTGGTCTTTAAAGAAGAGAAACAAGCGGGGCAAACCGACGGAAAAGAGAGTGAGAGAAAGGTCACTAAAAACGATCTGCTTGAGCACATGGAGAAATTCCAGCGTTTACTCGGTAGTATTGAAGGCTTCCATCGTATAATCAAACGATTTCTGGGTCGGGTTGAGGTGAACCGTTTTGAGTGGCGCACCCGTATGGGATTGGGTGACGCTGCATGGACGGGAATGGCGATTGGAGCCATTTGGGCGATTAAAGGGAATGTTATAGGTCTTATTACGCACTATATGCGGCTAATTAAGGAACCTGATCTTTCCGTTGATCCTGTTTGGCAAGCGGATCTTTCGAAGACAGATCTTTCGTGCATGATTTCATTTCGGATCGGACATGCTATGAGAGCGGGACTGCAAATTGTGAAGTATTGGAAAGGAAGGGAACAGAAATCCCAGAAAGAGAAGAGCATCCAATCAAGGGTTTGATGAAGTACCATTGTTGGAGATCCGAAGAAAACCCTGATTTATAAAGTATTATAGCCCAGTAAACGCATCTCACTTAGGGATGTGTTTTTTGTTTGATAACCATATTGCAATTAAAATGTTTTTAATAGGGTAAAGCAGGATTTTGAATGTGGGGGTTGAATAGTTAAATGTTAGAGCGATTTTATTCGACAAACGGGCTCTTTTTAGAAGGAGATCGTCCCTTCGTTAGAGACAGAGAAAGGGGATTTAGAAAAAGTGGATGATTCTAGGTTAAGGGAGCAGCTAGGTAAAGCGTCATTAGTTGTATTAATTGTTGCTTTATTTATCCAACCAGTACTGGTTCACCTCTTATTTATTCCCGATGGGATAGCAGCTTTCATCCGTGATGCTTTTTTTGTCATTTCAATCATTCTGGCTTTCTTTGGGAAAGGCCTTATTCGAATTATGGTATTTGTCCTTCAAGCGATCATCATTATCCCTTTTTTGATTATAGTCATTTTCTTTGGTATGGGTCTCAACCTTTAGTTGATTTGGGGTGATGGAAATGTTCGATTTGATTTTGTTATTGATCATAGCCATTTTGGGAGGAGTTGTATCACTAATTGGGTTTATTGTTTTGGTTGGAAGAAAACTGACTCAACCGAAAGAAGAACTAAGACAAAGAATGGATCGTTTAGAACAAGAGGTAAGAAAACTTCAAAACAAAAATTAGATTTTGCCTCATTACAATGGGTGGCGGCAGTTAAAGAAGTGTAAAATAAAGGCGAATGGTGGGAATTATAATGTCATTATTACCGGAAGATCCGTGTCTGCAATCTGATCAAACAGGTCTTTCCAATGAAAACCAGGATTCAAATGGGGACTTTGGTTTCCCGTTTCCTGCGGATCTTATTGCTTTTTGGGATTTCAGTGAAAGGGAAGCGCCCTATTTCGCTAAAGCTGGGGTGGATCAATTTCCGTTGCAGATAGGTGGTACAGCCCCCGCACAAGTGGAAGCCTTGCCTTTTGGTAAGGGTTTAAAATTCAATGGATCCAGCGACTATTTAAAATTGGAACTTGATGAAGATAAGGCTTTAAATGTAGCTAAATCAGGAGATGAGGTAACTGTAGTTGCCTGGGTTAACCGTCCAACAACGAGTAGGAATCGAAATACTTTTATTGCTGGAATGTGGCAAGAAGACGACAATAATCCTAAACGACAATATGGTTTATTTGCTAGTCTCCCGATGTATGGCGGTGACAATCGTGTTTGCGGTCATGTTTCCAAAACAGGAGGGGCTTCCCCAAATTTACCGTACTCACGAGATTACTCAGCATGTGGTGCAGTCATTGGCAAAGACATAGACAGATGTATTGGTTTTACTTACGATGGATGTGAGGTTAAGTCGTATGTTGACGGTATCGCGGATATTCGTTCAACTTATACAGAACCGGATGCTCCAAATGGAGAAGGGTTGACCTATTCCAAGAATCCTTATTTCTTTGATTTGGGATTAAATAGAACCACGTCTGTTTCAGATTTCACCGTGGGAGCAGTCAAACTAACTCCGGGTATGGGGAACTTTTTTGATGGAGTGATTAGCGGACTAGCCGTTTTTCGCAGGGCATTAACACCCGATGAAATGATGACTATGCATACTAACTCATTGAAGCAGGGCGATCCGATTCAACATTTTGATACCTTGATGGAGAATTTTGTTGCCAATCATTCTGTTGGTCAATATGGGTGGGAAGCATCTGCAGGTCAAACAGCTGAGGATTGTACGAATCAGAATAGCGTTTCTGGGTGGGCATTCACCAGGATTCATTCCCCAACCAATAAGTCATTTGCATTTGTATCCTCAGAATCCCAATCGATAAATGAGACAAGGCTTCATATGCTAAATAAAACGGGGATGAAAGGCATTAATCTGGAGGAAATTGGAAAGGTTGAATTTACGTTAAACAACAAAGGGGCAGGCAATGAAATTCATTTCTGCATAAAGGTTGACGGGCAATGGTATGCCACTTCTGCAAAGTATACGCATCTGGGAGACGGGAGCTCTGGGGCCGATTGGTCAACCGGTGTTGTTCAGTCTTTGAAAATGACCAGGGATCAAACACAATGGTTGTTATTAGACTACGATCTTGGAACGGTCCTGAATTTAGGATCCCGGCCAACCAATCATTTGCCAAATAGCCAGGTTACAGGAGTTGGTTTGTTGGCTGAGCCATTGCAACCCGGTTCGATTATACGTGTTGCAGATATAAAATTGTTCAGATGAAGAATAATGAGTGAATATAATGCTTGCTCAGGTGATCCTGACTTTTCTGGCAAGTCGGTCTGACCAATGGACTTTTCCAAAACCAAACTTTCGTGCATGATTTTGTTTCGCTCGGGCATGCTATGGGCGAAGGAATACAGATCGTGAAGTTTTGGAAAGGAAGGGAACCGAAATGCCAGAAGGAGAAGAGCATCCAATCGAGGGTTTGATGAAAACCGCCATGGAAAACCTGCAAAAAATGACGGATGTGAATACGATAGTCGGCGACCCGGTTGAGACGCCCGACGGAAGTGTGATCTTGACCGTGTCGAAAGTGGGATTCGGATTTGCGGCCGGAGGCAGTGAATTCTCGGGAAATCGAGGTTCTTCCGACAATGAAGGAGGAGAACAGCTTCCTTTCGGTGGCGGCAGCGGCGGAGGCGTGTCCATTACGCCCATTGCGTTTCTAATTGTCGGTACGGATGGTATTCAGATGATTCATCTTGATAATACAACCCATTTGTATGAAAAATTATTAAATCTGGCTCCGCAGGCAGCTGAGAAAATCCAACAAATGATGGGAAGCGGATCCGGTTCGTCAAAGAAGAAAGCACAAGCGAAAGAGGAACACAAAAAGAAAGAACGAATGAAGAAAATGAAAGAGAAACTCAAGTCGAAAGATGAAGATGAGGAAGACGAAGAAGAAGACTTGGATTTCTAAACCCGGAAGGCTCCCTTCCGGGTTTGTTTTTTTGATACAATGAGGTTGGATGAAAAGTTATTGAAAGGACGGTCTCGCGATTGGAAGGAGAAATCATTCAAGACTTATCAAGTCCGCACACGGCAAATCGTGTTTTTCTTTTTCACAGCAAGCGACACGGCAAAATCATCAAGAAAGAATTTGGGCAGGTGAGCCATTTCAAAAGGGCGGTTGAGGCCATGAAGGTTGTCGACCGTTCTCTGCATCCGGCTGTTTACAAAATGGATATGAGGCGTAGGTGTTTGTATATCTCGTATCATCCAAGGGAAACGGAACCTGACTCCATGGATGCCTGTGCAGCCAATTTAATGAAGGAATTACATACGTCAACGAGAAGGTATGGAGGTGTCAGCGACCCCGGAACCGGACAGGTTTATTCATCCTGGAAGGATTATATTCGCAAGAGGGGATCGGCGGCAGTCGAATCTTTAATGGCGAAGGGAGATTATAGAGATTCATTTGAGGCGCAAATGGACCGGTTGGAAGATTCTCCTTTTGCTCCGGTTTCCTATATTCATCGGGATGTTCGGCCGGACAATATCGGTGAACGGAAAGGCCGGTATCTTTTGCTGGATTTTGAACATGCCATGGTAGGGGATCCTTATTGGGATGTCGCGCGTTATGCATTCGAGTCGGCGCAGTCTAAAGAGGATTTTTACAAGTTGTATGGTATGGATGATCAGGAAAGAGCCGATATCTATGTTTGGTTGTTTGCACTGGATTACGCGGCTTATTTTGTTAGGCACAATCAGGCTGACAGCCCGATATTCGAGAAATGCCTGGCGTTTCTTGGC
>DASTWO010000214.1:0-12510 GCA_035776675.1 Caryophanales bacterium | reverse complement strand
GCGTTCGTTCATTAACTGATAAGCCGCTTTCCCGGTTACAGCTTCAATGCGCCGGGTCCCTGCTCCAATTCCTGTTTCCATCGTTACCTTAAACAGACCGATATCCGCCGTATTTCGAACGTGGCAGCCTCCGCAAAGCTCAATGCTGTAATCCTCAACATCCACGACACGGACAACGTCTCCGTATTTTTCACCGAACAACGCCATGGCACCCATAGCTTTCGCCTCTTCAATCGGCTTTTCCATGACTTCGACATCAAGGGTCTCCCATATTTTATCATTGACAATAGCTTCAATCAGTTCAAGCTCTTCATCACTCACAGGACGATAATGAGAGAAATCGAACCTTAGACGATCCGGTGCCACCAACGAACCGGCCTGATTCGCCTCTGGCCCGACGACATCTTTCAGTGCTTGATGCAGGAGATGAGTAGCTGTGTGATTTCTCGTGATGGCCTCACGGTCTGCCGTTCGAACCAAAGCTGTCAATTCATCCCCTTTGCGGAGGGAACCTTTTTCAACAACAACAGAATGAAGATTTTGCCCGTTTGGCGCCTTCTGCACATCCGTGACCGTTAATTCAACGCCGTCACCCTTCATAACACCTTTATCAGCTACCTGGCCGCCACTTTCAGCGTAAAACGGTGTCCGATTCAACAGGATCTGGGCACTGTCGCCTTCAGAAACAAAATCCACAGTCTCATCCCCGTGAATGATCACAGATACCTTCGATTCCGATTCGGTTTGCCCATAACCGACAAATTCACTTTCATCATGAATATCTCGCAAAACACCGCCCTGAATTTGCATCGATCCTTCATCCTGGCGGGCAGCACGAGCTCGGTCACGTTGAGCTTGCAGTTCCTTCTCGAATCCCTCACGGTCAACGCCCATTCCTTCTTCTTCAAGAGACTCCTCGGTCAATTCCAACGGAAATCCATACGTGTCATATAGTTTAAAAGCGGCCTGCCCGGAAAGCGTTTGGCTCCCCTGTTTCCGCTGTTCTGCGATCATCTCCTTCAGAATCGCGAGCCCTTCGTTGATAGTCGCATGGAAGCGTTCCTCTTCCTTCTGCACTACCTTCTCGATAAATGGCGTTTTCTCCTTCACTTCCGGATAGAAATCTTCCATTATTTCCGCTACAACGGATACAAGTCGATACATAAACGGCTCATCAAGCCCCAGGGTCTTCGCGAATCTTACAGCACGCCGCAGCAAACGCCGCAGAACGTAGCCTCTCCCCTCATTTGACGGCAACGCCCCGTCACCGATAGCAAATGCAACTGTCCGAATGTGATCCGCTATTACCTTGAATGCCGTATCGTCTTCTTCATTATCCCTATAAGATTGTCCGGAAATTTCTTCTGTCTTGCGAATGATGGGCAGGAACAAGTCCGTATCGTAATTGGTTTCACCGCCTTGAATCACAAGACACATTCTTTCCAGCCCCATACCGGTATCGATGTTTTTCTTCGGAAGCGGAGTGTAGCTGCCGTCCGGATTATGGTTGAATTGTGAGAAAACCAGATTCCATACTTCCAGATGCCGCTCGTTTTCTCCCCCAGGAAACAACTCCGGATCATTCGGGTCATCCCCGTACTCGGGCCCACGGTCATAGAAAATTTCCGAGTTCGGTCCACACGGCCCCTCCCCGATATCCCAGAAATTCTCTTCTTTCAAACGAATAATCCTTTCTTCCGGCAACCCGACCACATTATGCCAAATATCGAAAGCTTCATCATCGTCATGATAGATGGTCACAGCAAGCCGGTCGGGGTCAAACCCGATCCAATCCTCGCTCGTCAGAAATTCCCATGCCCAGGGAATCGCTTTTTCCTTGAAATAATCACCGACAGAGAAGTTTCCCATCATTTCAAAAAAAGTATGGTGTCTGGCCGTTCTCCCGACGTTTTCAATGTCACTTGTGCGAATGGCTTTTTGTGCATTGACAATCCGCGGATTCTCCGGAACCACACGCCCATCGAAATATTTCTTCAATGTCGCCACACCACTGTTAATCCATAACAATGAAGGGTCTTCGAAAGGTACAAGCGATGCGCTCGGCTCCACCCTATGCCCTTTCTCCTTGAAAAAATCGAGAAACATTTGCCGAACCTGTGCTGATGTTAGTTGTTTCATGTCAAGACCTCCCTTATAATAATCAATTTCAACGCGGCATAATTGCGTCCGAATTCATTCAGCCAAAAGCTCTGAAGAAAATAAAAAAAACCCGCCCCTCATACGAGGGACGAGAGCACTCTCACGCGGTACCACCCTTGTTACAGACGCCAAACGCCTGCCACCTTAAAAACCGTAACGAGGTTTCGCCGGCGGGTTTTGCCCGCTCTCAGGATTAGCTTTCAGCTGCCGCCTGTCCGGGATTTCTTTCAGCCAGGGAAACCCCTCTCTGCGGATGCGTACAGCATACTTGATCCGTCAACAATTTTAGCCCTATCCAACCTCCAAAAACACATTTCCGCAATCTTGGGGCTGGATTGAATTGATGTAATCAGTCAAACTACTATTGAATTCTCATCTGCAGATATTATAGTCAAGCAGGAGTGGTTTGTCAATCTTTGGCGAAGCTCCTCCTGCCTCGAAGATGATGAAACAGAACACGCGCCACTGCAAAAGCAGGCACGGCCAGCAACAAACCGAGCAAACCGGCCACTTCTCCACCAAGAAATAACGCAAATATAATCATGATCGGATGCATGTTCAAGGTTTTTCCGACAATGAACGGAGAAAGCAAATTGCCTTCAATGAATTGCAGGATGAAAATTAACACGACCACGAAGATCAACAGCTTCCAGGATATTGTCACAGCAACAAGCGCAGCAGGAATGGCCCCCAAAATCGGGCCGAAATACGGAATAATATCCGTAATCCCTATAACGACACCAAGCAATACGTAATACGGGACACCTAACAGCCATAAAGCTATGGTTGCGATTAAACCGAGAAAGAAACAGACGAATAACTGCCCGCGAATATACCCGCCAAGCGTTTCATCAACATCTTTCAACATTCTTCTTCCACGATCATGCCATTTATCCGGAACGACAGCGACAGCTGTTCTCTTGAGCCGCGGGTAGTCATTCAAGAAATAAAAGACAAGGACCGGAACGACTAGAATCGTGAGGATAGACTTCGCCAACCCCTTCAAAACCCCAATGATGCCCTGAATCAGATCATTCACGTAAGATTCCACGGAATGAAGAAAATCACGAAAGCGATCATGGACCGTTTCCGGTAAATCCGAAGTCTGATGATAGAACTCGTAAATCCAGTGACGATACATATCTACAAAATCCGGAATTTGCTGCCCTAACATTTTCAGTTGCGTGATAAGATAAGGCACACCTTTGACCATTCCATATCCCAATGCGCCGAAAAAAAGCACGTAAATCAATAGAATCGCCAAAGGGCGCGGAACATTTCTGTGGTGCAATCCTTCCACGATCGGATGCAATAAGTAGGTCAATAAAGCCGCGATCAGAAAAGGCGTCAAAACTGCCCAAACGACATCCAGAATCGGACGCCAGATTGGGGACAGCTTAATCAGCAAATAGCAGCATAGAAATGAAAGTAACAGAATGGAGAGGCGAACTAGCCACTCGACACTGGAAACCTTTTTCATAAAAAAAACCTCCGCACTTAGTGTGCGACAAGGCATGGCAAGCTATAACAAGAAAATCGGCCGCAATGGACAAATGGATTCGTCATTGCGGCCGGGCTGATTAGTAATCAATCAAAGACTGACATCCTTTTCCTCGAACAAGTCATCAAGCGAAGTAAGACTACCGTCTTCCTCCACCTGGCTGAGTGACATTTTGTCATCGGCGACTGTCAATTCGATGAAACAGCCCCAGCAATAATACTGATCCGCTCCGATTTTCCCAAGATCCTTGCTTTGACAATTCGGGCACCTCATCGGTGACTTCTCCCCTTTCGTTCACAGTTCCGTTTGTCCATCATGATGTCCAAATGTTTCATTTCTTAAACGATCTTCTGCTTCGAAATTTTCGAGGATCACCGATGATCAAGAGACACCGAATTTCACCAAGCTATTCGATACATCCTAACCTCTCTTTTAATTTTGTTTCTAACATCGTATGGCGAAGATCTTCATTTTCACTGCGAATCGCTTTAGCCAGCGCTTGTTCTTCCCCGCATAAGATCAGAAATTCCTTGCTTCTCGTCACAGCGGTATAAATCAAATTTCTTTTCAACATCCGCCAATACCCTCTAACCACAGGGAGAACAACGATGGGAAACTCACTGCCTTGTGATTTATGAATCGAACAGCAATAGGCAAGAGCAATCTGGTTCAAATCCTGCTTGGCATAATAAATTTCCGTCCCGTCAAAAGAAACAACGAGCATGTCTTGCTGATCCGTATTTTCCCGCGCGTAAGAAACGGCCACAACTTCACCGATATCGCCATTGAATACATGCTGTTCAGGATTGTTGACAAGCTGCAAGACTTTATCGCCGCTTCGAAATGTTACATTTCCTATTGATAGTTCGCGTTTCTGATCCGATTTCGGATTGAACAACTCCTGCAATTCCGCATTCAGCCGCTCCACCCCCGCGCTCCCACGGTAAATTGGAGCCAACACCTGTATATCTTTCGTGGTATAACCCTTCTGCATGGCATTTTCACATACCTGTTTGACAACATCGACGACTTGGGGTTGATAACAATCAAAAAAACGACGGTCCGTTTTCGCCAAATGTAAATCATCAGGGATTTCCCCTGCCTTAATGTTATGGGCAAACTGAACAATCGAAGAGCCTTCCGCTTGTCGGTATATATCAACCAGCTGCACTGTCGGTATGGTTTCGGACGCGAGCAAATCCTTCAACACCTGTCCTGGACCGACAGACGGCAACTGGTCTTCATCGCCAACAACGACAACTTGGACATCATCAGGCAAGGATTTAAACAGTTGATTGGCGAGCCAAATATCAACCATGGACACCTCGTCGACAATCACAAGCCTGCCTTCAACCGGATTATCTTCATCGTGTTCATATCCGGAATGTCCACCTTTCCAACCCAGCAATCGGTGGATGGTGACTGCGGGTACACCGGTCGCCTCATTCATCCGTTTGGCCGCTCGGCCTGTTGGGGCAATCAAAACAACCGGAAACGGTTCATCTTCACTGTAATCAGCCGGATCAAGAGATAAACCGTGTAATTCGGCATATAGCTCAACAATACCGCGAATAACTGTTGTCTTACCGGTACCCGGACCACCTGTCATTAACAAGTAAGGGGAAGATAGCGCCCGCTGAATCGCTTCTTGCTGGGAGGGCGCATATTGAATGCCGAGACGTTCTTCAAGTTCGCCAAGCGCTTTCAGAAACTCCGCTTCCGAGAACCCCGGATCAAAATCGGCTTGACTCATAATTCGTTCTGTCTGTGTAACCAGCCCTTTTTCGGCATAATACAAGGAAGGTAAATAAACATGTTCCTCTTCAATGATTACTTTCTCTTCCTCATCCATTTCCGAAAGTTGCCGGTAAATGTCGTCTTGTTGAACATCCTCATCCGAGTTATTCAAGAGTTCCTGAACCTCGTTCAACAACTCTTCTGTCGGCATGTAAACATGTCCTTCTCCAAGCGCTTTTTCGTTTAGCCAATACAAACAACCGGCCCGGACTCTTTCGGGATGATTGCCCGAGAGCCCGAGCGAATGTCCAAGTTCATCGGCACGACGAAAACCGATTCCCTCAATGTCATGAACAAGTTGATAAGGATTGGAACGAATCACCTCAAGGGTTTCCTGCTCATACGCCTGATAAATCTTCATAGATAATTGCGGACCGAATCCATATTCGCTCAGCCCGATCATAATCTGTTCCAGGCCCTGGTGTTCCATCAACGTATTGTAAAGCAGGTCGGCTTTCTCAGAGGAAAGCTTTGGAACCTCCTCCAAAACACCGGGATCCTCCAGTATCCTGGTGATCGCATGTTCTCCCAGTGCATCGACCACATTTTGGGCTGTCTTCTTGCCGATCCCCTCGAATAAATCTCCGGATAAATATTGGACCATACCCTGTTTGGTTTGGGGAAGGTCCTTGCGAAGTTGTTCCACATCATATTGCAGGCCGTATTTCGGATGGTCCTGCAAGGATCCGAAGAATACGTAAGGCTCTTGTAAGTGAATTTGTGGGAAATACCCTTTGACAGTCATTTCTTTCTCTTGGAGCTTTTCATTCGTTTCCTGTACCCGAATCCGAACCACTGTGTAGAAATTGTCTTTATTATGGAAGATCACCCGCAGAGGGACACCTTTAATATACTTTTGTCGGCCTTCTTCAAACAAAGGCAATGTGGATTGCTTCTCCATCACGGCTTTCAATCCCTGTCAGATAGAATAGCTTCAACATTCTTCTTCCCATTACCGGCAAGCAAATGGTCCGGTTGGATTTCAAGTGCTTTATTAAACATTTCCAGCGCCTTCCCGGCGTCATCCTTGTAAGCATAAGCCACACCAAGATTGAAATAAGCGTCGGCGTGTTCCGGGTCCCGCTCAATCACTTTCTGAAGCTGTGAAACCGCCTCGTCAATACTTTCCATCTTCGCGAGAGTCAAACCGAACTGAAATCGAGCTTCCACATCATCTTCATCCAACTCAACCGCGCGTTGGAAATGCGGCAAAGCGTTCCGAATGTTGTCCTGCTGCGTGAAAGACATCCCCATCATGAAAAAAACATCCGATTCCTCGAGCCCCTCCCGAAGAGCCTCTCCATATCTCTTGGCTGCCTGCTCATACTGTTCCAAATGATAGTGAGCATTCCCAGCTCCGTAATAGGCAGCCGCCACCGTTTCATCGATCCCGATTGCCTTCTCGTAGAAAGCTATGGCTTTCTCAGGTTCACCTGCCGCCGTCAACAAATTCCCGAAATTCGCGAACGCCACGGCATCATTCGGATCCTCTTCAATCGCCTTATTGAAACTGGACGCAGCTTCCTCGAACTTCCCTTCCTGCATTTGGTCGATCCCTTGTTTGTTGTAATCTGTCAAAAATGAACGCTCCCTGTATGATTTTGTCTTTATTATAGCAGGTATGAATGCCTGCTTCATTACAAATAACAAGAAAAAAACCCAATCCTCAGAATTAGATTGGGTCTACAAATACGCCAACGGCTGCTTCTCCTTGACGACAACATCGATCGTTCCGCCTCCTAGACATTCATCACCATTGTAAAAGACAACCGCCTGTCCGGGCGTAATGGCACGCTGTGGCTCGTCGAATCGTACATCCAATGTCCCATCGCTATTTGGATGAACAGTCACTTTCTTATCCGTTTGCCGATAACGGAATTTAGCGGTACACTCAAAAGGTTTCTCTCCATGCTGTTCGCTGATCCAACTGACATCATCGGCTACCAAGCCATCGGAATACAAATAGGAATTGTGATAGCCTTCGACAACATACAGTTCATTCTTCTCAAGGTCCTTTCCTGCGACAAACCACGGCCCGCCGGGTCCGCCAATTCCAAGCCCTTGGCGTTGCCCGATCGTGTAATACATCAGGCCTTCATGTTTCCCTTTCACCTCACCGGCAAACGTCCGCATGTCACCGGGCTGTGCGGGCAAATACTGGCTCAGGAACGTCTTGAAATTCCTTTCGCCGATGAAACAAATCCCCGTACTGTCTTTCTTATTGGCTGTTGCAAGTCCCGCTTCACGGGCAATCTCCCGAACTTCCGGCTTGGGTAGGTCGCCAAGTGGAAACATGACCTTCGACAACTGTTCCTCATTCAATTGATTCAGGAAATACGTTTGATCTTTATTGTCATCGATTCCTCGAAGCATGCGATAATGGTCGTCACGATAGACGACTCGCGCGTAATGCCCTGTCGCAACATAATCCGCTCCAAGCGTTAGCGCGTGCTCGAGAAACGCCTTGAATTTGATCTCCTTATTGCACATTACGTCAGGATTCGGCGTCCTGCCCGCTTTGTATTCATCCAGAAAATAGGTGAACACCTTGTCCCAATATTCTTTTTCGAAATTGACCGCATAATACGGAATTCCTATCTGGTTGGCCACTCGAATGACGTCATCGTAATCTTCAGTTGCTGTGCAAACGCCGTTTTCATCGGTGTCATCCCAGTTCTTCATAAACATGCCAATCACATCATAGCCTTGTTTCTTCAACAACAGCGCCGCAACCGAAGAATCGACGCCTCCTGACATTCCAACTACGACACGTGTGTCTTTAGGTGCCTTTTCCGTTCTCTTGTTCACTGGTGCTCACCTCCTAACCTTTGTACAATCTTAGCGGTTTCCATTGCCGCTTTTTCTATCTGTTCCAATTCATTTCCATAGCCGAAGCTGAACCGAATCGACGAAAGCCCCCGTGTTTCATCATCATACATGGCTTCCAACACATGTGACGGTTCAAATGAACCCGCGGTACAAGCCGATCCGCTAGAGGCCGCAATTCCGGCCAGATCAAGATTCACCAGCATCGATTCAGAATGAACGTTTGGAAAATAAATATTTAAAACATGCGGCAAGTGATGAATTTCACTTCCGTTCACTTCATAATTTATGCCTTCACGGTCGAACACTTCAAGCATCTTCGTTCGAAAGGCTTCATATTTAGGAACTCGCTTTTCCATAGAAGCTTGGGAATGTTTGGCCGCCTCTGCCAGACCGACGATTCCAGCTACATTCTCCGTTCCCGCACGGCGCTTTCGCTCTTGATCTCCTCCATGCTGATTCGGCGCCAAAGTTACGCCTTCTCTCACATACAGAAAGCCGTTTCCTTTCGGCCCGTTAATTTTATGTGCCGAAACAGACAACAGATCCACTTTCAACTGTTTAACGTCAATGGGGACAAGTCCGTAAGCCTGAACAGCATCCGTATGAAACAAGACTCCCTGTTCTTTCAGAACAGAAGCCAGTTCTGCAATCGGCTGCAACGTTCCAACCTCATTGTTGCCATACATGACGGTTACCAGGATTGTATCTTCCTTTACGCTTTCTTGCAATTCCTGAACACTGACTCTTCCCGATCGGTCTACAGGCAAGTAAGTGACATCGAAACCTTGCGTTTCGAGATAACGGCATGTATGCAGCACGGCATGATGCTCAACGGAAGAGGTAATTATATGATTGCCTTTATCACGGTTAGCGGAAGCCGCACCGACAATTGCCATATTATCGGCCTCAGTTCCTCCGCTCGTAAACACAATTTCATTCGGAGAAGCCCCGATGCTGTCAGCAATCGTCTGTCGGGCTTCGTCCAACGCCGCACGGTTCTTCCGGCCCACACTGTGAATGCTTGACGGATTCCCATAGTTCTCACTTAAGAAAGGAAGCATCGCATCCACAACTTCCGGTCGAGTCGGCGATGTTGCGGCGTGATCTAAATATATGGTTTCCATAGGCTGCTCCCTCCTTCCATCGGCACCCAGCGCATGTCTTTAAATGTAGAACATATACGGAGCCTGTTCTTCTTCGTTTTCATAGCTGGCCAAATCTTCAAGAGTAGTACTGTCAAGAACATCCTTGACAGCATCGCGAATTCTAATCCACAAATCGCGCTTTGCCGGTTCCTCATCGTCCAACACCTCAACTGGTGTGATCGGACCTTCCAACACACGGATGATATCTCCGGCCGTGATTTTATCAGCGCTTTTGTTGAGAATATATCCGCCGTAGGCCCCGCGCACACTTTTCACAAATCCGGCGTTGCGCAATGGCGCAATCAACTGCTCCAAATAATGTTCCGACAGCTCATGCTGCCTTGCAATTTTCTTCAGCGATGTTGGCCCTTCTCCATAACGGTTGGCCAAAGCGATCATGATCGTCAAGCCGTAACGGCCTTTCGTGGAAATTTTCAACGTCAAGCTCTCCTTTTCAGGTCAAAACACGAGTCTGGAAATCCTAAGCCATTATATCACATAACCTGTCTTCCATCTAAATACCGCGCACGGCCGCCATAACGATCACGGCGACCGAAGCCCTCAACGTACCATGAAAAGCAAAACCGCACAGGGCGAGCTCCTTGAATTCCCAAAGACCGTGTAGTACCTTCAAATAAGAGCGATCAAGCATTCGATAAACGGTGTTAAAAATAAATACAACCTATTACAGTAGATTAAGATAAGAAAGGAAAGATTCCCATTGGACTTATTTGATTATGCTTCCAAGGAAAAAGGCCCGCTCGCGAGCCGGATGCGGCCAAGATCTCTTGATGAATTCACAGGGCAGGATCATATTGTCGGGGAAGGGCGGCTTCTAAGGCGCTCTATTGAAGCGGATCAATTGTCCGCAATGATATTCTTCGGGCCCCCCGGAACGGGAAAGACAACATTGGCACGGATTATAGCCAATACGACATCCGCCCATTTTCAGCAGTTAAATGCCGTCACCTCCGGTGTATCCGATATTCGCGACATTACTAAAGAGGCGAAAGAACGACTGAAAATCCATGAAACGAAAACCGTGCTTTTCATCGACGAAATCCATCGTTTCAACAAAGGGCAGCAAGACGCTCTTCTTCCTTTCGTGGAAGATGGAACGGTTATCCTGATCGGAGCGACAACGGAAAGCCCGATGTTTGAAATTAATCCTGCGTTGCTGTCCCGTTCCAGGTTGTTTCGGTTTGAACATTTAACCGACTATCATATTCGCGACATTATTGTCAATACAATTGAAGATGAAGAACGAGGTTTCGGCAGTTATCAAATCGATATCGATAAAGAAGCGATAGACCACCTTGTCGATGTCGCGGACGGAGACGCGCGCAGTGCCTTAAATGCCATTGAATTGGCTGTGTTAACAACAAATCCCGATGAAAAAGGAACGATCCGAATTTCGCTTGAAGTGGCAGAGGAGTCAATCCAGCAACGCGTCCTGCAATATGATAAAAAAGGCGACAACCATTACGATACGATATCGGCATTCATCAAAAGCATGCGCGGGTCGGATCCCGACGCCACGCTATACTGGCTTGCCAAAATGATCTATGCGGGGGAAGATCCGCGTTTCATCGCCAGGCGAATCTATGTACATGCAGCAGAGGATGTCGGTCTTGCCGATCCCAACGCCTTACTTGTCGCCCAATCGGCCGCCTATTCAGTAGAATTCATCGGCATGCCTGAAGCGCGAATCCCTCTAGCCGAGGCTGCTCTATATATTGCGACGGCTCCGAAAAGCAACGCCGTCATTACCGGAATCGATTCGGCCCTGGCCGCTGTGAAACACGAACAAAGCGGACAGGTTCCCGTCCATTTAAGAGATGCCCATTATAAAGGTGCGAAGCAACTTGGGCATGGCACAGGATATCAATACCCTCACGACTTCGAAAACGGCTTTGTTCCGCAACAATATCTTCCTGACACAATGGAAGGGAAAGTGCTTTACAGCCCCGCGGATCGTGGTTATGAAAAGACCATCGGCAAGCGTTTGGACTACTTCGCTGAACGAAGGAAGCAAGAGAAGAACAAATAAGTTGCCGAAAACTATTATTCATCATGTATAAACCGCCATGTTTTGGGTAAAGATTCAAATAGTTGATTAACTTTATTCAGTAGAATTCTCCTACTTCAATAGAAAGACGAGACGAACGGAAATAGACTTGGCCATTTGATAGGGAATCTGAATAAAGTTGATGCCTCCGGCGAATGCCACAGATTTTCAAGAGGAAGAAATCGTGTAAAGTCACGCGATGAAATCTGGGCGCAAACACGCCAGGGCGAATTTGATTACTAGTTAAGGAGAGATCAAAACATGGCAAAAATACGGCAGGACGCCTGGTCCAAGGAAAACGACCTTCTATTGGCTGACACGGTCCTTCGTCATATTCGGGAAGGCGGCACACAATTGAAAGCTTTCGAGGAAGTCGGAGACAAATTAAACCGAACCTCGGCAGCATGCGGGTTCCGTTGGAACGCGATCGTTCGCGATCAATATCAACAGGCCATTGAAATTGCCAAGAAACAACGAAAAGAAAGAAAGAGGATTCAGTTCAAACAAAAGGGTTCCTCTGTAACGCCAGGGACACAACAAAAGCGTATTGAAAAACCCCAAACTGCGTCACAACGGTCCGCAGTCCATTACAATCAATCAACGCCAGACCCAGACCAATCGACTATGACACTCGACGATGTAATCTCTTATTTACAAGGATTAAACGCGAATGAAGGTTTGGAGATGGAGAATGAAAGACTTGAAGGTGAAACCGACCGGCTGAGGAATGAAAACGACGAACTGAAAAAACAATTGGCCACACTACAGCAGAAACACGAGACGGTCAACGAAGATTACCAATCTCTAATCCAGATTATGGACCGTGCCCGGAAAATGGTCGCCTTTCAAGGAGAAGATCAAAATCCCTCTTCTTTCCGAATGGACAAGAACGGAAACCTTGAGAAAATCGCAAAGTAGAATCAATTTGGCCTTGGCATAATTGCGTCCAGATTTTTACCGAGCTTGCTCGATCATTACCCTTAAAAAATCTGTGACATCCGCCGGAGGCC
>DASTWO010000213.1:0-4247 GCA_035776675.1 Caryophanales bacterium | reverse complement strand
AACGTCCTCTTCCGTAATGCCGCTGCCATTATCAACAACCTTAATCCTGGACAGCCCGCCTTCTTCAATCTCAATATCGACACGAGTACTGCCGGCATCGACGGCGTTTTCCGCTAATTCTTTCACCACGGAAGCCGGGCGCTCAACGACTTCTCCCGCAGCAATTTTATTCGACAATCGATCATCAAGACGTACAATCTTTCCCATCCGGCTCACCCTTTCTCGGAGAGTGATTTTTGCAGTTCATATAACTTGTTAATCGCATCCAATGGCGTAATCGTTAATAAATCCAGCTCTTTCAGCAATTTCAATGCCTCTTCTTCCTGCTTGTTTCGCGTTTTCCTAGCTGTTTTCCTTCCGCCTTCTACAAAAAACGACAATTGCCCGCTTTCTTCTTTTACGGATTGGCCGTTTTCTTTTTGACCAGCCGCCGTTTCTTTTGGGCGGTTCCCGTCAGCGACGCTGCCGTTCTCCAATTCTTTCAAAATCACACTCGCTCTGTTGATTACACCATCAGGTAAATCCGCAAGCTTGGCCACATGAATACCGTAACTTTCATCAGCCGCACCTTCCACAACTTTATGGAGAAACACAATGTTTCCATCCTCTTCCACCGCGCCCACATGAACATTTTGCAGGTGATCCAGTTCATCACCAAGGGAAGTCAATTCGTGATAATGGGTCGAAAACAACGTTTTCGCATGAATATCGTGATGGATATATTCAATAATAGCCTGAGCCAGGGCAATTCCGTCATAGGTCGAGGTACCTCTTCCGATTTCATCCAATAAAATCAGGCTGTTTTGCGTCGCTTTAGACAAGGCATAGCGGGTTTCAAGCATTTCTACCATGAAGGTACTTTGCCCTCCGACGAGATCGTCAGCTGCCCCAATCCTTGTAAATACTTGATCGAAAATCGGCATTCGGGCATGCGAAGCCGGAACAAAACAACCAATCTGCATCATAATTGCAGTCAATGCCAACTGCCGCATATAGGTGCTTTTCCCTGCCATGTTAGGACCTGTAATCAATAAAATTTCCTTTTTCTCATCCATCGAAATATCATTGGCAACATAAGCGCCTTCTTCCAGCACCTTTTCAACAACAGGATGCCGGCCATCTTGAATGGTGATCTCACGCGTTTCGGAGAACTCCGGTTTCGTATACTGGCGTTCCTCACTGATGACCGCAAAGCCTTGCAATACGTCAAGTTCGCTGATCTGTTTCGCAAGCCTTTGTAATTGCGGAATATAGGCCTTGGTTTCCTCCCGAAGGTTCAGAAACAACTCATATTCAAGCTCAAGCATCTTCTCCTCAGCTTCCAAAATCAAGGCTTCTTTTTCCTTTAATTCCGGCGTGATAAAACGCTCCGCATTCGTTAAGGTTTGTTTCCGCTCATAACGCCCTTCCGGAAGATGCCCCAGATTCGCTCGCGTCACCTCAATATAGTATCCAAACACCTTGTTGAAGCCTACTTTTAACGATTTGATTCCTGTTGCCTCGCGCTCGCTTTGCTGCAAGGAAGCGATCCACTCTTTGCCGTTCCTCGAAGCATCACGATACTCATCCAGCTTTTCATGGAATCCATCATTGATGATTCCACCTTCCTTAACAGACAGCGGCGGATTGTCAATAATGCCTTCTTCCAAACGCTGGACCAGTTCCTGACACAAATCGATATTCTCGATGATTTGATCCGCCTTCGGGTTGTCCAATTTTTGAACAGCCTCAATGATCCCAGGCACCCGCTCTAACGATTTTTTCAATTGAACGAGATCCCGCGCATTGACATTACCGTACGCCACTCTGCCGGCCAGACGCTCCAGGTCGTAAACACCTTTCAACTGTTCACGCAGTTCTTCACGCTCAAAAAATTGTTCCTTCAGAGCTTCCACAACTGATAGGCGCGCCTCAATGGCTGTCCGGTTCAACAACGGCCGTTCGATCCATTGTTTCAGCCGCCGTCCGCCCATTGCCGTCACGGTTTTATCCAGCAACCATAACAACGATCCTTTTTTCCCGTTACGGCGAATCGTTTCTACCAATTCGAGATTGCGTTTCGAATGAACGTCGATTTTCATATATTGATTTTTTTCATATTACTCAACTGGCTGAAAGTGATCGAGTGAACGTTTATGTGTACGCAATAAATATTGCAAGAGCCTGCCGAATGCCGCTATCATTTTCTTCTGATCAAGATTCACTACAAGCGACTGGAAAGGTCCCGGTACATCCGTTTCCCCCTCTTCAGAAAGGGTCAACTCAAGCTGTTGCTGCAACTCAAGGCGCCTCTCATCGGACAGGTCTGCCGGTACAATCACCTCGATCGCGCCAACGGCACTAACCTCCTGAATAACCTCGTCCCATTCGCCGGAAAACAAAGTAAGCCGGTTTTCCCCTGTTGTTAAATCATTAACAGCCAGTCCATATGTATCATTTTCAAAAACGCTCAAAGCCGCGATGAAATTATTATCCTTTTCGCTGAGCGTTTTTCCTTCCATTACGGTGCCCGGAGTAATAAGCTGGACAACCTCCCGCCGCACCATGCCTTTCGTTTGTTTCGGATCCTCCATCTGTTCGCAAATCGCGATCTTATAACCTTTTTCTATCAATTGGGAAATATAGTTGTCCGCCGAATGGTGGGGAACCCCGCACATCGGGATTCGCCCTTCTCCGCCGCCATCCCGCGAAGTTAAAGTAATCTCAAGCTCTTTGGAAGCCTTGTTGGCATCTTCGAAAAACATTTCATAAAAATCACCGAGACGAAAAAATAAAAAGGCATCCCGGTACTGTTCCTTAATCGACAAATATTGCTGAATCATCGGTGTATATGCCATACTTCGACCGCCTTTCAACTGCATCTGCAAACATTATATCACACCTTCTTTTCTATGAATCAACCTAAAAAACGGAACAGCATATCGGTTAAAATCCTCGCTGGGCAAAGAATCGCGACAAATCAGTTCGATTTTTTTCGACACTTCCGTTAAATCACGGATCGAATGCCAATAATAACCTCGTAACATCTTTGAAGAAAAATTGAGTGTCGGAAAGGTATCAGGATGTTCATTGATATAACAAAACCATTCCAACACCGGAAGCAAATCGGGAATAAAGGCGTACCATGAAGGAAGTGTGCGGTATTCAAAACCTGAAAAAGCATTCGGCCGGGCCGAGCCAAGTTTGCCAAATTGCCGCCTTCGTTGGCGAGAATCCCCTGTTTCCAGCAATGCAAAAGGAATGGCCAAAAAAACATCCAGATTTCGGACGTGTTGAAAAGTCAGCGGCTGCTGGCCGACATGCAAATGACCGCCAACGTGGAAACGCCCAAACCCGGATCCCACTGTCTGCAAATAATTTTTCGCCAAATAGGATTCCAGTTTCACATATAAATCGTACAAATTCCGATGAAGTTGGCGGGCAGTAGCCGCCGGTTGCGGGCGAAGCTCCAGAATCGGGCGCAATACCTTTTTCCCGTTGACTGCAATCGTATCGTCATAACCGATAGTTCCGTTTTCCGCCATTATTGACGAAGCAGATACCCACCTGCCTGTTTTTTGGTTTCTTACCATGCATTCAACGTCAGCTCCGTACGACAATAACCTTGCTTTTTGATCATTTTCCGGGTCCCCATTCCAATCCAAAGACGACGTGCCCGTGATTTGATAAACAGAATAATCCCGAACAGATTCACGTTGAACCACACATTGACCCGACGATACGTTTAGCGCATACAATACATAAAGTGCGATCTGTACTCCTTCTTTAAAGCGAAGAATGTCTTCTTCTCCGGCTTCGTGCCAGGATCGAGAAGTTGGTGCAAACACGGCTGAATGATTTGGTAAAGAATATTCAACCGACACAGGTTCAAAATGACGGTTTTTCACGCGTAATACCGGTTTACTCGGATGCAGCTTGTCGATAAATTGAACAGGGTGAAAACGGAGCGCCGATCTCGATTTGTCTTTAACCGAAAGGTCAGTGGCCGCCATTGGTCTCCCTCCAAAAAAAGACCGGGGAGAAGGGCCCTTCTTCCCGGTTATTCTTCCAAATCTCCGACGAGGAAATTGGGATCAAGGTCTTCGAATTCTTCATCTTCTAGATCATAGTCCCAATTTTTATCCTCAATGCCGCTGACGCATCCATCCGGATTTACATAAACACAAAGTTTTGTTTCACCAATGACCTCAACGATGACTTCACGTTCCACCTGGACGACAATTTTATTGCCGTTTGGAGAAATGTTG
>DASTWO010000212.1:0-32322 GCA_035776675.1 Caryophanales bacterium | reverse complement strand
CGGGCGGGAATTTGTGTTGGCTTAGCCAGTTGGCCAGTTGCGTCTTTTGGTGTTCGACCTGCAATAATGGGTCGTTGAATCCTTCTTTTCTGTCTTCTATGGTTCGGATTAATTGGTGGAAGGTGTTGTCAAAGTGAAGCGTCCCGGAGATGTTCTTTACCTCAAGGATGAGGATGAAGGACGGGGAAACCAGCAAGGTGTCGAGCTGGAAAAAGTGGTCGCCGGAGGTGAGTCTGAGGTCATGGAAAATGTGGTATTGTTTCTCGGGAAGAAAACTGAGATAGTACTCTATCGATCGTTCGCCGCGGTAACCGGCGTTGTATTTTGCCAATTGCTTTTCGATCTGGGGCCGTTTGGGGTGAGAGGGCGGCAGCCTTCGTAATAAAGCTGTTCGTTTTCGGATAGTGAGCGGGATTTTCCGCTCTTTCTTGATCATAAGCGTCACTCCTTGCTATGAAATTCTACAAAAAGGTTCAGATTCCTGCTTTTTTGGGTGCGTTTTTGGGCTTGTGGCGGTTTGTGATGGCGGATATGCACGGTTATTGGGATATATGCACGGTTAAAAAGATTTATGCACGAAAAATAAAATTTATGCACGAAACTCACGATATATGCACGAAACTACGAAATGTGACCGTAATTCATCAGTTCTTCGAAAAAAGTAAGGTCGTCGAGTTGGGTGTCTAACATGCCGCGGTGTGTCGGTTGATCAAAATGGCGTTTCTTGAAGAGGCGGGCGACGATGAATTTTCGGGCGTTGCCGTCCGCTGCTGCCTGGTCTTCAGCTTCTTTTAACAGGGTCATGAGTTCGAAGACGTCCACGAGTGCGTCCGCGTAGGTTTTCATGTGGTAGGTCATGGTGTCTTCCGGCTGGGTCATCAGGTGGTTCAGGGTTTCTTTCAATTCGGTCAGTGCGGCAGTCAATGTTTCTTTAAACGGGTCCGATTTCGGATGGTTCAACTGCCCGATTTCGCGTTCCATTGTTCGGAAGAAAACTTCGTGGCCGTTGTCCTTTTTCATCACTCGGATCAGGTCGAGTGCGAGGATGTTGGCCGGGCCTTCCCAGACGCTGAGTACCTGGGCGTCGCGCAATAAGCGAGGTGTGACGTATTCTTCGATGTAGCCGTTGCCGCCGTGGGTTTCGATTGCTTGATGGCAGGCTTCTTTGGCCGCTTCGCCGGTGCGGTATTTCAGCAATGGGACCAGCATGCGGGCCATCGTGCGTTCGTCGTCTGTTGCGTCTTCGGTAGTCTGGACTTTGTCAAAATAACGGATCATTTCAAAGCAAGCGCCGGTGTTGGCTTCGAGTTCCACGAGCATGTCAGTGAGGGATTTCTTGACCATGGCGTATTCCCGAATGGGTTGGCCGAAAGCTCTACGGCCGGACGCGTAATGCAGGGATTCGGAAAAAGCACGGCGCATGATGCCGACGGAAGCGATAGCGTTGCAAATCCGCGAAATGTTCAGGGCCTCAGCCATGTATTTGAAGCCTTTTGATGGATCTCCGATCAGGTAACCTTCTGCTTCTTCCAGGATGACCTCGGCAGAAGGGACCGCGTTCACACCGAGTTTTTCTTTCAGACGGCGGATTTTAACGTTATTTTTTGTACGGTTGGGTTTGGTCCATGGGACGATGAAGAGGCCGAGTCCTTTTGTTCCTTTGGTGTCTGTGGGCACACGTGCGAGTACGGTTGCGACTTCCGCGCCGGCGTTGCTTGCGAAAAATTTCTCTCCGGTCAGTTTGTAGACGCCATCGTCTGTGGTTGGTTCAGCTGTGGTTAGGTTCGCGCCTACGTCCGAGCCCCCTTGGCGTTCGGTGAGCCATGTTGCGCCTTCGTACAGGTTTTCGTATTCGAGCGCGGCCAGGCCACTCAGGTATTTTGCCTTCTGGTCTTCGGATCCGAATCGGTCGATGAGAAAGGCGGCGGACATGGTCAAGGTCACCGGGCAATAAAATCCGGGTTCGCTCTGGCTGAGGATGTAGCCCTGAAGGTATGAGTACAGAAAAGGTGCCTTCGCGCCGAGTTCGGGAATTTCGCGGAACAAATAGCCCACGATGCCTGATTCGTAGACTTCTTTTACCGTTTGTTTGTATCCGTCGTTGAACACCACTTCGGAGATGTCTTCGCCGAGGCGGTTGTATTTTCGCAGTTTCGGTTTACCTTCTCCGTCTGTGAAAGCAGCCCGTTTGTCGACCGGACCGCCCACGAGCGCTCCGAATTTGGTCAGTTCTTTTTCCGCCCATGAGTGCATGTGATCCGGAAGGTGTCGGTGCATCAGGTATTGCAGGTTAGGATCTTCTTTGTAAAAGTTCGGGTTTTCCTTGGGCCGTGGAATGTTGTTGGAGTAAGCATGTTCGTCGATTTCCCTCTGAATGTTTCGCAAGGTGGTTCCTCCTTTTTATACGGCAAGGGCTTATTCTTTTCTATATTCCGATATTTCGTCACCTTTATCGTACCATGGGCCGGAGCTTCGGTAAATGAGGTTTTTTTCGGAAAAGAAGCTGTCCAATTCATTATGTTTGGTTTATAATTGAAAGTACAACTTTTGAAGGGAGGGTGATTGTAATGGACCAGGAATTGAGAGCTTTTTTGTCGGGATTGAAGGAAGGGCAGGAAAAGTTAACTGCAGAGGTTTCCGGTTTGAAGGAAGAGGTAGGTAATAATACAAGGGAAATAGTCGGTTTGAAGGAAGAGGTAGGTAATAATACAAGGGAATTAGCCGGTTTGAAGGAAGGGCAACAAAACTTGTCGAAGAAGTTGGACAACCTCGGAACCAGAATGGCTTTTGTTGAAAAGAAGGTCCAGGACAATGAACGTGAGATTTTCACGCTCAAAAACGAATCCAAATAACTGTGAAATTTTGTGGCCTCAATCCAATATTGAAGCCGCGCAGGTGGCGTGATTTCCTCAATTACAGCCATCATGTACGAATGAACCACATCCTCATAGTAACCCACACCATTTTTACAATCATATTTTCACTTAAACCAATTTAATAAAAGAAAACAGGTGATGTCATGGCATCAACGGTGTATAGTTTTGCCGTTTTAGGCGTGGACGGCCGTGTTGTCGAAGTGGAGACCGATATTATCGGGTTTATTCCGTCTGTTTCGATTGTCGGACTCGGTGACACAGCGGTCAAGGAGGCGAAAGAAACAGTTTGATGGCTGCCTGGGCCACTCATGTTATTGTAGTTGAGGCGGGTAAAAAGAGCGGTGCCCTAACCACTGCAGATTTTGCGATGAAATATGGACAGGAGGTATTTGCTGTTCCAAATCGAATTGATGTGCCGGAAAGCCGTGGACCCAATGGCTTGTTCAGGCATGGTGTCTCCCCGTATCTTGACTTTTCTTCTTTACTACTTCCTCAAGACAACGTTTCAAATTCTCCCTTTGACGAAGACAATAATGTGGTCTTATTAATTCAGAAAGGCCCAAAAACTGTGGACCACCTCGCTAACCAGTTGAATGTCGGGGAAAAAGAGTTGCGGGAACAAATTTTTGAGTTGGAATTGCAAGGAATGGTTTATCTGCGCGGTGAAACTGTGACTCTAAGCTGAATTTAAGAAAAGGAACGGATTGGTGTTTGCCTTGAAAAGAAATGATACACGGAATCAGTCGTTATGTATAATCTTTCCTCTAGTTCACTATCATAAGGATATGATCTGAACAAGAGGAGGCATCAGCATGTCATATCAAGAACTTCATGAAGCGATTCAGCAGGCGCAGTCGGCGGCCAAGCAGGCTCAACAAGATCCGCAGCAGGCTGGAAGTCCGTTGGATGAAGCTGCTCAAGATTTGCAACAGGCCTATTCAGCCGCGCAGCATGAGGCGAATCCGACCGCGCTGCAGCAAATTCTGGCGGCGCAAAATGCGGTCAGCCAGGCGCAACGCGCTGTACAAGAGCAAATAGAACAGAATCCGGAATCCGCGCATGGATCGTTGGATCAGGCGGTTCGTGCCTGTTCGCAAATCAAAGGGTATCGGCAATAATGACAAGGCTGCAGATCATGGGAGATCGGCAGCCTTTTGTCATGTCCGGCAGGCTATTCTTTTGTGTTTCTTTTCTTCGCGCGGTCTTGCAGCACGCTTTGCGGCTCGTTGTCGCCTTTCTTATCCGGACTGATGCCTTGCGGGTTTACGCTTGAAGCGGTTTTTCCCCGGTGGACTCTGTCTTCTTTTTCCCTTGGCATTCGCCATCACCTCCGGTCTTAGGCTGACCGATCCGTTGTGATTTTATAAATCGTTCCAACTCCTTCATGTGATAAAATGGGAATATGGACAATTTCGCAGGACAATTGCATTGCGGAATAGAACGTTGTAGAGGAGTGTGGCTTTGAGATGAATCCTTTTGTCTTTTCTTGCATCATCCCGCACGGAGGGGAAATTGTTCCGGAATTAAGCGGCGAAGATCCTTCGCGAATGGCGAAAACAAGGCAAAACGCGAAGCGGCTTGGCCTTATGATGGAGGAGGCGCGACCGGATGCGCTCATTGTGCTGACACCGCACGGGACACGAATCAACGGGCAATTCTCAATTGCCGATTGTGAGCGAATGACGGGGTATGAGGAAGAAAACGGAAGCCGGTTTGAATTGGAGCGAAAAGTGGATCGGATATTGGCGGCGGAGTTGACGACGGAGGCGAAAAAGGCAGGGTTGCCGGCGGCGTCCATCAATTTCGGGACAAGCGAGGGACCACTTTCCAACTTGCCGTTGGATTGGGGAGCCGTTGTGCCGTTGAGGTTCATGCCGAATGTGCCCGTGGTCGTGGTGACGCCGTCAAGGCAGGTTACAATGGAGGATCATGTGAAGTTCGGTGAGGTGATCCGTAAGACGGCGGAAGCATCCAATCGGCGAATCGGCCTGATCGCCAGCTGTGATTGGTCGCACACGCACGCGGAGAGCGGGCCATACGGATATGATCCGGCAGCCGGACCGATGGATGAAGCGATCGTGCAGGCGATCCGAGATAACGAGCTTGAAAGCATGATGACGTTTGAGGCGGAGAAGGTTGAGGCGGCGAAGCCGGATGGCATTTGGCAGACGCTGATTCTGGCGGGGGCGATTCCAAAGGAAGAGCGGGATGTGGAATTTCTGTCATATGAGGTGCCAACCTATTTTGGCTTGATTTGTGCCGCGTATCGATAGATGGGAAGGTTCCAGTAAGTTGGAACCTTTTTTTTATGGAGTTTTTTTTCAACTTTTATTCGGCTGGCCAGTGACTGTTGAGCCTTCATTTTATTAATAGTTGAGTGGGGTCTCGCTCTATCAATTTTTTATGATTTCTGACGCGCTGAATTCAACAAGATTCGACAATTTCCTAAAGAATCCATAAGCTTATACCGATAAGTTCATTGCAAGCCGTTAGAATGGACTCTCAGTCGCAGAGGTGAAGACATTGGGCTATAAAGGAAGAATCAGTGGAATCATATTCGCTATAATCGGCGTGTGGATTTGGGTCGGTTATAGCTATTGGAGGTTTGACGCTTATACGTCCGTTGACTGGATGTTGGTGGACGCCTCGGCGTTTCTGGTTTACCTGGTCATCGGTTGGTGGGTAGGCCGTAATCATGATAAGGCGAAATTCTATGCGCAAAAAGATAGTTTGACTCATACATTGAACCGCGGTTATTTCATGGAGAAAGCTTCCCGTATTTGTGAAAGAGCTGCCGGTAACGGACACCATGTCGCTATCATTGTTCTTGATCTGGATCGCTTTAAAGTTATTAATGACTCCTGGGGCCATCATGTCGGGGATCAGATTATTCAGGAAGTGGCTGTGCGGATCCAATCGTGTCTGAATGGACGTGATATGGTTGCCCGTTCAGGCGGAGATGAATTTATCATCTTATTGGATGAGACTGATCTGGCAGAAACAAAGAGGATCGTAGAAGAGATCAACAGTCAAATCTTTTCTCCGTTGTTAATCGACAAGCAGGAATTACATATTTCGGCCAGTGTCGGGATCAGTATGTATCCTCATGATGGTGATTCTTTGGGAACGTTAATCAAATTCGCGGACACAGCGATGTATATGTCGAAGCAGGCAGGTACAGGAAACTATCGATTCTATACAGACAGCCTAGAGTATTTCTTCCCTTCGAAAATGAATATGGAAAAAGAATTGCGGGCGGCCATTGATCAAAAGGAATTTGTTCTGTACTATCAACCGAAAATTGATTTACAGAACGGCAGATTAATGGGTGTGGAGTCGTTGATTCGCTGGAAAAGTCCGAAGCTTGGCTTAATCCCGCCTAATCAATTTATTCCGCTTGCTGAAGAATTGGATTTGATCGGCCCGATTGGAACATGGGTGTTGGAGAATGCATGTAAGCGGTGGAGGGAATGGAAGAACAACGGGGAATATGCGATTTATATTTCGGTGAATTTATCTCCGCGTCAGCTTTTGCAATCCGGTTTCGTTAATAATGTGAAGCGGATTATCAGGAAGAATCATGTGGATCCTCGGTTCTTGGTGTTTGAGATTACTGAGAACGTTACCATTTTCCAGAGTCAAGCGATCATGAAGAGGTTGGAGCAATTGAAAGAGATCGGGGTCAAACTTGCTGTTGATGATTTCGGTACGGGTTATGCTTCCTTGAATTATTTGACAAAGCTGCCAATCGATATTTTGAAAATCGACAAATCCTTTATTCAGAGCATTAACATGGCCGAGGATAGTTCGGCGGTCATTAACGGGATCTTAGTGATGGCTGCGGAGCTTGGTTTGTTGGTCGTAGCCGAGGGAATCGAAACCGAAGAGCAACTGGAGTTCTTGAAAGGCCAATGTGATTACGGCCAGGGTTATTTCTTCAGTCGGCCATTACCGGCAAAGAAGCTTGAGGAGAAGTATTTGGCTCGAGCCAAAGAAGGGTAGTCGGATTTTGTAAGATGAGCCTTCCCAGGCGGGTTGCGCGCTTTCCGCTTTTCAATAATCGGTGAATTTGCGATAATAATCATACGCATCCTAGCAAATAACCGAGGTGGATTCATCATGAATCTGTTTTCCGAATATAATTGGTTTGAATTGTGGGGACCGATTTGGTTTGTGGTCTTGTTAGGCGCGGCTGTCTGGTATTTGAAGAATGAAGGGCAGTCTGTTCGTGAGAAATCCTTATTTCTTATCGCGTTGGCGCTTATTTATATTGTCGTCGGCAGCCCGTTTCAGGTGGTCGCGGCCGATGGTTTGTTTAGTGCGTTCATGTTTCAACAATCCGTTTTGTATTTGGTTGTGCCGCCGTTTTTAATATCGGGGATTCCTTCCTCGTGGTTGAGGCCGCAGTTATGGCACCACACGGTGAAAAGCATCCTCAGGATATTGACCCATCCATGGTTCACGGCGATTCTATTCAATGTCGGTTTTTCTTTTTACTTATTACCGATGGTGTTTCATCACGTTCATCCTCATCCTGTGTATGCAGGGCTGTGCGATTTGTTTCTGTTTCTGGCGTCTGTATTGATGTGGTGGTCGATTTTGTCACCCTTGCCTGAATTGAATCCGTTGACCGGTTTGCAGCGTCTATTCTATATTTTCATTACAGCGGTGATGTTGACTCCGATCGCGTTCTTGATGTTGTTTGCGAATGATGTTCTTTATCCGGCGTACGGAGTGGCGACTGGTGTGTTTTCGAATTTAAGCGCGGTGTATGATCAGCAGATCGCGGGTGGCATTCTGAAAGGCTTTCAACTTACTGCCTATGGGATTGTGCTTGGCATCGTGGTCTTTGATTGGGTGAGAAAAGAACGACAGCAAGAAAAATCGGGAAAGACGGCCCGTGTGAAAAAAGCCCATTAAACGGAGGTGCGGAAAAATGGAACGGTTGAGTGAAGAGCAGATTGAAGCGGCGTTGGCGAAAGTGGAAGGCTGGAAGCGAACGGACCCGAAGTGGGTTGAAAAAAGGTTTCGGTTTAAGGCATTCATGGACGGTGTGACGTTTGTGAACCGGATCGCCGAGTTATCGGAAAAGGTTGATCATCATCCGTTTATTTCGATTGATTATAAGGTTGTAACCTTGAGACTTTCTTCCTGGCATGCAGGGGGATTGACCGATCTTGACTTTGAGTTGACCGGAAAATATAACGGATTGTATGAAGAAGTGCAGAAATCTGTGGAATAACAGCCATCTTGTGTCGATATTTCCCGGGAAATGGTATTCCTCTGTCAAATGACAGGGGACTTTTTTTTCAACAAAGCTTTGTTCGCTGAAACCTTAAAGCTCGCAATTTCGTATAAAGGAATGAATTTATTTTTCACTAAGGGGGAAATAAGAATGTTGGTTACGACGACAAATCAATTGGAAGGCAAGGAAATTGAAGAATACCATGGCATTGTAACTGGCGAAGCGATAATGGGAGCCAACGTTGTGCGCGACTTTCTTTCAGGGATTACCGACATAATTGGCGGGCGCAGCGGCGCTTATGAAAGCAAGCTGGCGGAAGGGCGAGAAATTGCGGTTCGCGAGATGGAGGAAAAAGCGGGACAGATGGGAGCGAATGCGGTCATCGGTGTGGATCTCGATTTTGAAACATTGCGTGACGGTATGATGATGTGCGTGGCGACTGGTACGGCGGTCCGTGTAAGATAAGGTGATTTTTTAGGGGGCTGAGGCTCCCTTTTTGGTTGGAAGGAGGGATTGTATGATGGAAATGAGCGGTTTCGCGATGTTATCCAGTCTGTTTGCCTTGTTGTATGTGCTTGTGGGTTTATTTATCGTGATCCTGATGATTGTGTTCATATTCAAGGCGATGTCCTTCATGAATCAAAAGACAAGGGCCGATCAGGAACGAAATCAGACGTTAAAGGAAATCTTCGAGCGAATGGAGAAGCGATAGAAAAGGTGGGCGAGGTTTGAACCGGCAGCGTTTCGGGGAAGGTGGACAGTAGGAAGGAGGCGCATGGCGATGATCCAGATGAAACGGGTGTATGAAGAACCTTCAGAAGAGGACGGACGCCGTGTGTTGGTCGACCGGGTCTGGCCGCGCGGTGTTTCGAAGGAGAAAGCGCATCTAGATGAATGGATGAAGGAGGTCGCGCCAAGTCCGGATTTGCGGAAGTGGTTCGGCCATAAGCCGGAACGGTTCGAGGGCTTTAAGGAAAGTTATCGGAAGGAACTCGAGGAGAGCGCAGAGCGACAGGATGCGGTTGCGAAACTGCGTGATTGGGCCGCTGAGGAAAAGGTTACTCTTGTCTATGCCGCCAAGGATCAAGAACATAATCACGTGGTGGTACTGAAAGATTTTGTCAACGACAACGGATGAGGAATATGATAAAATAAGAGATGGATCGGATCCACCTTTGTGCGAGGTGGATTTTTTGATGTCGGAATCGAAGGATCAAGGAGGTGATCAGTGGTGAGAACGCCGGTTTACTGGAGTGTGCTCGGTTTTGTTTTTCTGTTGGCGCTCGGGGTTTCCCGATTGCATCTATCGGATCTGTTACAGGATGTCGATGCCCTTGTTTTATTGTTTCTAATATTCCTGGCGATTAAACGTTTGTTTATGAAGAGAATGATTCTGAGCACGGCTTCGGGAGCGGCTCTTATGGCAACAGGGATCTTTCTGAGCGGGGCCTTTCATCATTTTCCCATGTTGAATTCTGTACTCGGGAAACCGGCTGCGCTCGCTTTGTTCTTATTATGGTTATGGATGATGACTTTCTATATCAAGGAGTTTCTCCGTAAGGATGAGCGTGAGCGCCATGTGGATCATCCGATTCGCAGTTTTGCCATTGGTACATGGATTGCGGCAACTTCGGTGTCCGGCACAGTCTTGTATCATCGTTTGCCTGAGTTGAAATGGGTGGCTGAAGGAATGGCCGTGATCGCCGGCGGATTGTGGCTATTATTCTTTGTACTATGTTTAAAGAATTTCACGAAGGTCATCATGAAGCGCCTGTACGGCAGTGTTCATGGCATTGTTTTGCTTTCAACGGTCAGTACTCAATCTGTGGTGATTTTCTACAGCACTCTGTTTGATTCTATCATTCCTCGTTCTTTTATAGAGATCTTTCTAATCATCGGGGCGGTATTTTACGGGCTCGGCCTGTTTCTGATTGTGGTCAGGTATTATACCTGTCGGCCGCTTAATCTCAATAAGCATTGGACGAATACCAATTGTATCTTGCATGGGGCCATGTCCATTACCGGATTGGCCGGGATTTTGTCGGGGACGATAGCTCCGGAAATCGCGAAAGGGATTTGGATTTGGGCGTTCGTTTGGTTTGTCATTGTGGAAGTTTGTGAGATTTGTCGCGCGGTTGCGCGAGTGAGAAACCTTGGTCTTGTAAAAGGGATCGGGACATATGATGTTTCACAATGGGCGAGAAATTTCACATTTGGCATGTTCTTTTTGTTCACGGCGAATGTTCGCTTGCCTGCGGATGGGTTTTGGTCAGGGATTCAGGCTTTTATTGTGACTTACGGAGCATGGATTGTTTTGCTGTTGTTTGTCAATGAGCTTGGTTTGTTCATTAAGGGCCACGGAAAGAAGCGTCCTTTCAAAGTAACGTTCCACAACAATCGATCTCAGTCATCTTGATTGGTGTCGCGGTCCGGATTAAGAATGGCAGGGAAGAAACGAACGGCCTGGACGGCAACCGTTGCCGGTAAGATATAGCCGATCATGGCTTCAAATACTGAAATGATTCTCGACAAGCCGAAAGGCGTGAGGTCACCGTATCCAACGGATAATAACGTGATCGCACTGAAATAGAGAGGTTTGAGCAGCGGATCGAACCAAGTCTTCGCTTTTACATGCGTGCGGTAATGATCGACGATCGGGCCGATGTCGGTGTAATCCAGTATCATATATATGACCGCGAATGATAAGATGATATTGAGATAGAGCATGAATAATACCGCTATATTATAAAGCATTTTGGTTTTTCTGGGCATAGCAAGTTCCCTTTCAATAAGATGGGTTACTTTCATTCTATGTCCGGCATGTCCTTTTACCTTCATTCAGCAGAAGTTTTTCAATTCGATCAAGTGAGTTTGACTTTCGTTATGGAGATGATTCGATTGATTTCATTGCAGGATATTGAACACGCTCGGAAGAAAATTAGCGGGATGATTCACAAGACGCCTGTCATGACTTCAAGCACCTTGTCTTCGGCGGCAGGGAACGAGGTCTTCCTGAAGTGTGAGCATTTGCAAAGGACAGGCTCCTTCAAAATTCGCGGTGCGACAAACAAAGTAAGTGAGGTTGCTCGAAGCGGAGCAGAGCATGTGGTCGCTGCCTCTTCCGGCAATCATGGTCAGGCTGTGGCTTACATTGCAAGGCAATTGGGATTGAAGGCAACGATTGTTGTTCCGGATGATGCGATTCCATGTAAGGTGGAGGCGATCCAGGGATATGGGGCTAGTGTGCTTTACGGTGGGAAGACGTCAAAGTCACGGCTTGATAAGGCGGAGAAATTGGCGGATGAAGCGGAAGCAGTTCTGATTCCTCCGTACGATGATCCGTTCATTATGGCCGGGCAAGGGACGACAGGGTTGGAAATCCTGGAACAGGTAAGGGAAACAGATGTGGTATACGTGCCAATTGGAGGCGGCGGAATGGTTTCAGGGATTGCGACAGCCATTAAAGAAACCAATCCAAAGATTCGTGTGGTTGGCGTTGAGCCGGAATTGGCGAACGATACTTACCTGTCCCGGGAAAGTGGTGAGATTGTATCCATTGAACCGCCGGCTACAATTGCGGATGGCTTGCGCGCGTTACAGCCAGGTGATATGACGTTTCCGGTCATGCAGAAATATCTTGACGACCTGGTTGTAGTAAGTGAAGACGAAATTAAGAAGGCTTTCCGTTTGCTTCTGGAACGAATGAAGCAGGTGGTTGAGCCTTCCGGAGCCGTTTCCGTAGCTGCCGCTATGACAAACAAGGCCAATGTTTACGATAAGAAAGTCGTTTCGGTCATCTCCGGTGGGAATGTCGCATTAGACCGAATCGGAGAATTGCTTGGGAAATAAACGCTTGTTTCACCCTCCAAAGAACCATTCAACATGGTGGCTTGGAGGGTTTTCCATTGGAATATGATAAGATTGATGCGAAGGCAGGTGGTAAGGAATGGCGAAAGAAGTGTATCAGGATCATTTGGGTCGAACCATTAATCTTGATTATCCGCCAAAGCGAATCATTTCGTTGTGCCCGTCGATTACGGAGACATTGTTTGAATTGGGTCTTGTAGACCGAATCGTGGGACGTACGCGGTATTGTATCCACCCTGCGGGTCAGGTTGAAAATGTGAAAACCGTTGGCGGAACGAAGAAGATTAAAGAAACCGTCATCGATGAATTGTCTCCCGATCTGATCATTGCTGAGAAAGAAGAAAACAAGAAAGAAATGATTGATTCCCTTGAAAGAAAGTATCCTGTGTTTGTGACCGAGATCAAAACTTTTGAAGATGGGTTACGGATGATTAAGGACCTGGGGGAAATAACAGATCGAAGCACTCCGTCTGAAAATATGGTTGAGTCGATCGAGGCGAAATTCCGTGAATTGACGGCAACGAATGGGAAAAAGGTTGCTTACGTTATTTGGCAAAACCCTTATATGGTGGCCGGGACTGATACCTATATCCATTCCATGCTTGAGAAAGCCGGATTTATCAACGCTTTTCAAAATCATGAGGGTCGTTATCCCAAAGTCACCATAGAGGATTTCCTTGAAACCGCACCGGATGTTATATTACTGGCTTCCGAACCCTTTCCCTTTCAAGAGACCCACCGGCTGGAATTTGAAAAACAACTTCCAACATCCAGAACGATGTTAATCGACGGTGAAATATGCTGGTACGGTTCGCGAATGATATTGGTAGCGGATGATTTGAAGCAACTATTGACCGAAGTTGATAATGATGCCGGTTAGAACAGTGAGAGCACCTGTATAATCAGGTGTTTTTTCATTTGAAGACTAGTGTTATAAAGAATTAGATATCAGAGATTTGGCCTATCTTGTTCTGGAAATATAATAATGAATCCAAGAAATGCTGTGAATTGAACTGAGTGATGAAAAAGGTTCGATCGGCCCTGTTATGAGATTCGTTAAACTGGGTATAGAATAGGAAGGATGTCTTGTTGGCGAAAAGCAAGGATGTGAACATTTTGAGTCTGTTCTGTTGCCGAAATGTGAGCGTTCAGTGAGAATTTATAAACATCTCGTTGAAGAGCAGTCATTCAGTGAGTCAGTCTGCTATTATCGAAAATACATAGGAATTCCCATATTGATTTCTCGATCGTTCGATTGAAAGGAGTGCGGCCATTATGAAATTGAAATTCTTATCACTTCTGTCTTTGTTTGCACTCGTCATGGTGTTGGGCGGGTGTGATCCAATTACGGTACTGAACCCCGAAGGACCTGTGGCGGAAAGGCAATATCACCTAATTCTTTGGTCAGTCGCGATGATGTTATTCATTGTAATCGGTGTTTTTACCGCCTTTACCATTATTCTGATCCGTTACCGTGATCGACCGGGCCACAAAAATCATGACCCGGAGCATGAAGGAAATAAGTCACTTGAGGTCGTGTGGACTGTTATTCCCATTCTGATCATCATTGCTTTGGCTGTTCCAACCGTCAAGGCCATCTTCAGTCTTGAGCATCCGGCGCAATCGGAACAGAAAGAAGCTATGACGATTAGAGTGGTCTCGGCTCAGTGGAAATGGATCTTTGTTTATCCGAAGAAGAATATTGAAACAGTAAACTATGTCAATATTCCCGAAGACGTACCTGTGAAGTTCAAGTTAACCTCGGCTGCGGCGATGACGTCTTTCTGGGTTCCTTCTCTTGGCGGGCAGAAATATGCGATGTCCGGTATGCAGACGGAATTAACTTTAATTGCCGATCATCCCGGTACCTACCAGGGGAAAAACACCAATTTCAACGGTGAAAAGTATACGGAAATGAAATTCAAGGTACACGCTCAGACCAAAGAGGATTTCAAACAATGGGCACAAAATGCACAAAAGCAGGCACCGAAGCTAACTGAGAAGAAATATATCGAAATTCTTCAGCCTGATACTGTTGAGAAAATGACGTATTCTTCGACTCATCTTCAATGGGTGAATATCGTGAAACATCCTGAATACGCCATTAAACATATTAATCGCAAACCGCCAACTTCTAATGATTAATGAAAACAGGTTGATCGTAGCTTTATTTCAGAAAGAATCCGGGTCAGGCTTCCGGCCTCGACCACTTCAGCCCAAAGGAAGTTCGAAGAAAGGCTTCCTGCTTCCGCGACACAGCATACTTAAGATGTGTGGTTTGGGCTCTGATACCTGGAACGGAGGGGTAACGTGAATTTAATTGATCGGCTTTTGGTCACGGGCGAACCGATGATTTATGCTGCCGATGTGATGATTGTAGTCACCAGCATCGCGGTTGTGTTCGTGTTAACTTATTTTAAGAAATGGAAATGGTTATGGAATGAATGGTTGACGACTGTCGATCATAAGAAAATTGGGGTTATGTATATTATCGCTGCTCTGTTGATGCTGTTCCGCGGCGGTATTGACGCGCTTATGATACGCGCTCAGCTTACCATTCCCAATGAAGGTATTCTGGATCCTGAGCACTACAATGGCATCTTCACCACACATGGCACGATCATGATTCTATTCATGGCAATGCCTTTTATTATTGGCTTGATGAATGTTGCCGTTCCATTGCAGATCGGTGCAAGGGACGTAGCCTTCCCTTATTTAAACGCCTTGAGTTTCTGGTCATTCTTCTTTGGCGCGTGGTTGTTCAATCTTTCATTTGTAATAGGCGGTTCGCCTACAGCTGGTTGGACAAGTTACGCCCCATTTGCGGATCCGGCGTTGAATCCGGGGGTAGGTCAGAACTTTTATCTTCTTTCTCTGCAAATTGCCGGTTTCGGAACGCTGGTGACCGGAATTAATTTCGCTGTGACGATTTTAAAAATGCGTGCGCCCGGAATGACCCTTATGAAAATGCCGGTTTTCACTTGGTCTATTCTGGTGACATCGGCCATCATTATTTTTGCGTTTCCGATTTTGACGGTCGCCCTTGGCTTAATGATATTTGACCGTTTGTTTGGTGCCCACTTCTTTACACTGCTGGGCGAGGGAATGCCGATGATGTGGGTCAATTTGTTCTGGCTGTGGGGGCATCCGGAAGTTTACATTGTCGTGTTGCCGGCATTCGGGGTCTTCTCGGAAGTCATTTCAACCTTTTCGAAGAAGAGATTGTTTGGCTATAAAGCCATGGTGTTCTCAATGGTGATTATCGGATTTCTAAGTTTCCTTGTATGGGTTCACCATTTCTTTACGATGGGAGCGGGACCATCCGTTAACTCATTCTTCTCGGTTTCGACGATGTTAATTGCGATCCCGACAGGTGTTAAGATCTTTAACTGGCTGGGCACGATGTTTCGAGGGCGAATTCGTTTCACCTCGGCCATGCTTTGGGCATTAGGCTTCATTCCGTGTTTCACCATCGGTGGCATCACGGGTGTTATGTTGGCCATGGCTGCGGCGGATTATCAATATCACAATACTTACTTTCTCGTCGCCCACTTTCACTTCGTCTTAATTTCCGGGACGGTGTTCGGTTGTTTCGCCGGGCTTGTTTACTGGTATCCGAAAATGTTTGGACATATGTTGAATGAGCGTCTTGGGAAATGGGCTTTCTGGTTGTTTGCGATTGGGTTTAATGTTTGTTTCTTGCCCATGTTCTTCCTGGGGCTAGACGGGATGCCAAGAAGAGTTTACACGTATACAAACCCCGATTGGATGAGTCTGAACATTGTCGCAAGCGCCGGAGCCGCCTTAATGGGAGCCGGGTTCGTGGTAATGGTTTACAATATCATTTGGAGCGCCCGTTACGGGGAACGTGATCGGACCGGAGATCCGTGGGACGGCCGAACGTTGGAATGGTCGACACCTACGCCCGTACCGCATTACAATTTCGCGAAAATCCCGAAGGTCTCGCGAGTTGATGAATTCTGGTACGTTAAGAAGAACAAAGAGAAATCGGTCTTAAGAGGTCTGGATCCGCATGAATTAGAGCCGATTCACATGCCGAACTCCTCTTATCGACCTTTTGTCATGTCGTTCTTATTCTTCGTAGTCGGTTTTGCCGCGATCTTTTCCTGGTTTGGTATTGCGATCGCCGGTTTAATCGCTGTTCTTATCACAATGGGACTTCGTTCGTTTGAGAAAGATGATGGCCACTATGTGAGTGTAGAGGAAATTAAGCGCACTGAAAAAGACAGGATCAGGGAGGGATAGCGCCATGAGTTCAGAAACAGCTGAAGCGGCTCAAGGCCCCCTTGAATATTCATCTGAAGAAGAACGCTTGAAAATCTTTGGATTTTGGATTTTTCTTGGGGCCGAAGTGATTTTGTTCGGAACGATATTTGCCACTTATCTGGTAATGTTTGGGCGGACGGGTGACGGCCCTGAACCCACTGAATTGTTTAAATTAAAGGATTTGCTCATTGAAACGTTCTTGCTGTTAACAAGCAGCTTTACCGGGGGACTTGCCGTTCATGAGATGCGTCGCGGTAATCAGAAAGGCCTGATGATCTGGTTGGCGATCACCATTCTCCTGGGTCTTGGTTTCGTTGGTGAAGAGGCGAAAGAGTTTGTTGAATATATGGGTGAAGGCGCGAGCATGGGAACCAGTGCTTATTGGTCTTCCTTTTTCACCCTGGTTGGTACCCACGGTTGTCACGTATCGCTCGGGATTCTATGGATTGCGGGAATTATAATCCAGTTGGCAAGACGCGGGTTAAACGCTGTTACGGCACGAAAGGTTTTCATCGCGAGTTTGTATTGGCACTTTCTTGATGTCGTCTGGATTTTCATATTTACCTTGGTTTATATGACAGGGATGGTGATGTAGGATGGCTCAGCACAAAAATGAAGCCGCCGGACAGGGGCATGGTGGATTTCCCTGGAGGCAGGTTATCGGGTTTCTCTTATCGATCATACTGACTCTTCTTGCCGTCTGGGTTGCCTTTGGCCTGGGACTGTCGACCAAAGTGACGCTCGCGATTATTGTGATCTTTGCTTTTCTACAAGCAAGCGTGCAGCTGTTTATGTTCATGCACGTTACGGAAACGAAGGATGGCAGTATTCAAACCTGGAATATGATTCACGCGTTTATCGCGTTTATCATCATTATCGTCGGTTCCCTCTGGGTCATGTCTTTCGGTATGGGATACATGTAAATAGCAAAAAAGAAACCTTTTCCGGTCTTTGGAAAAGGTTTCTTAATGATCCGAAAGAGGATCGTCTGATTGATTGGAATGTTCTTTGTGTCCGTCTTTCAATTCGTCCCGGATCTTCTCTGCGAGTTTGACAGCAAACAGAACATATGCGATTTCTGAGAGAACAAGTCCTCCGTAAAAAGCGAACCAAAGTATTGAGAATGCTACCGGAACGGTTTCAGGGTTAATGGAAAGGATAAAGTAACCCCACATTCCGATAAGTAACAGTGATTGAATGCCCGCGAGCCAAAATCTTCTGAGACGAAGGAACAAGAAGGGGGCTCCACAAGCAATAATCATGAAAATGATTGCCATATCCATTAAAGCATCACACTCCTTTGGAAATGATTCTATGATTGGGATCCGTTTCGTTATTTATATTATAACAAATCGTTCGGAGTTTTGTCACATTTCATTCATCAAATCTTCATTTTTATTTTGAGGATTTGTTGCTTTGATTCCGATTTTTTTAAATGATTTCTTGAATTCAGGCAAATGGCGGTTCACCGGGATGATTTTATGGTAAAATAGTCTGTAAGAACGTAAATTCGTTGACCATACATATTCTTTATCTCATCATTCACCTCACATATTTCACTCCGTAAAGACAGGCAGGGATCATATGAAGCAGTTGGCTAAAGAACGTTGGTTCCGTATTGGAATCGGCATTATCATGTTATTTGTGATCATTTGGTTGATCCAGGAGGACAGCATTGTATTCACCCCACTGATTGTATTTGTCAAAACGATGTTTTTACCGTTTTTGATCGCGGGTTTATTGTTTTATTTGACACGGCCTTTGGTACAATTGCTGGAACGTTGGCACGTACCAAGGAAGGTCGCCATTTTGTGCATCTTTCTGATCATTATCGGGATTCTTACTCTTGCGGTGAATTTGCTTGTTCCCGTTGTACAAAGGCAGTTTAACCGCTTGATTGAGAACCTTCCGACAATGATCAACGCGATTCAGAACTGGATTGAGTACTGGCAGGCCAATCAAGATTCGATTCCTGATTTTGTTGTTGACGCAGTGAATAATGCCGGCGATAAGATGCAAGGTATTTTTTCAGCGGCGGGATCATCAATTGGCGGCATTCTCAGCAGCTTTGTCGGTTTCCTGTTCTCGCTCGTCGTCGTTCCGTTTATTTTGTTCTATTTACTGGATGATCACGAGAAATTCACACCAAGTGTTGTACGGTTCTTCCCAAGAACACGTCGGGACGAAATTCGCAATGTGTTGAGCGACATGGATAATGCACTCGCAAGTTACATACAGGGCCAATTGATTGTCAGCAGCTGTGTAGGAGTATTGTTGCTGATCGGTTATCTCGTGATCGATCTCGACTATGCGCTCCTGTTGGCGCTTTTCGGTATGGTCACGAACGTGATTCCGTTTCTGGGGCCGTTTCTTGCTGTGATTCCTGCTATCATAGCGGCATTTTTCCAGGATCCGATTATGGTTTTATATGTTATTATTGTTATGATTATTGCGCAGCAAATCGAAAGCAATCTTGTGTCACCTCAGGTGATGGGGAGGCAATTGAATGTTCATCCGCTGACGATTATTCTGCTGATTCTTGTCGGTGCCAACCTAATGGGTGTTGTCGGAATGATCTTGATTATTCCCACCTACGCTGTTCTGAAGGTTGTTGTTCAACACCTGTATCAGCTGTTTTCGATCCAGCGGCGAAAGGGAGGAGAAGGTTAAGACCCGAAATTTATCGGCTGATTGTCGAATGAATTGATGGGATTTTGGAAGTATTGTACGATTCTAACCTCCCCAACCTCTCAACCCTATCCCCAATCAACAATACGGAAGGTGTCGGTCCATGACGCGCTATCTTATTTATTTGGTGGAAGATGAAGAAAATCTGGCCCAGGTCCTGAAGACTTATATGGAGAATGAAGGATGGGAAGTCCGGACGTTTCATGATGGGGAGTCGGTGCTTTCCAGCGTCGAGGATGAAGTCCATCTCTGGGTATTGGATATTATGCTTCCGGGCATCGACGGTTATCAATTGTTGAAGAGAATTAAGGCGAAAAGTGATATTCCGGTGATCTTCATCTCGGCCCGTGATCAAGATCTTGATCGTATTCTTGGATTGGAACTCGGCAGTGACGATTATTTAGCCAAGCCGTTTTCCCCAAAGGAACTCGTTATTCGTGCAAAGAAATTGTTGAACCGGGTTTATGCAAGCGGAGAACGGGTGAAAGCCTATCATGTGTCGGGTTACAGCATTGATCCGTTGAAGCGGAAAGTTACCGACGAAAACAGCGAAGAGATTGATCTGACTACCAAAGAAATGGACTTGCTGTTATTCTTGTTGGATTCTTTCGGTGAGACAAAATCTCGAGGCACAATTCTAAAAGCTGTCTGGGGAGAAGATTATTTCGGATCGGACAGGGCTGTCGATGATGTCATCCGCAGGGTTCGCAAGAAAATGCCGCGCCTTGATTTGGAAACGATGTATGGCTCGGGCTATAGGGTAGCTTCGTATGATCCCTCGTAATTTGAGCTTGACCCAAAGAATTTGGCTTTCATTCAGTCTGCTCGTTCTTTTCGTTGGGCTTGTCATAGCTGTTGTCTATCCGATTTCCATTCAGAGCGCATTGGAAGAACAAACTTATCAAATCATTGAGCGTGAACAGTTGCGCCTCGGCTTACCGAAACTGGATCAATTTGATCCGGATTCACATGTCGGTTTTATGGAGAGCCGGCACGCAGCCCGATCTGTTAATCACCTTATTCTGTCAGATCAGATTACTCTTGTGAAAGGGCAAACCGTACCGAGAAATGTATTGGAGACAATGGGACAAAACGCTTTACAACAAGAGGACAACCTGGGCAGATACAAGTTGGGTTACAACGGCGGCACCTTATTTTACGTCATTCGAAAAGGCACACTTTACGGCCATAACGCTTATCTGATCTCCTATATGTGGGATACCTATATTAATGAAATGACGGAAACGCTTTGGACAAAGCTTTTGTGGATTTTGTTAATTGCGGGTTTATTGGGCATCGGTCTCGCTTTCTGGCTTGCCCGTTATCTTCGACGTCCTCTCATTATGCTTGGGAACCGATTTGAGGAAATCGCCAAACGGAATTGGCAGTCATCTTTCAAGTGGGAAAAGGGAGACGAGTTCCAACACTTGTCCGAACAATTCGAAGATATGAGGCAGAACCTGTTGCGGTATGACCGTTCGCAGAAGACCTTCATCCAACACGCTTCACACGAATTGAAAACACCGATTATGGTGATCAGCAGCTACGCACAGTCTGTTAAGGACGGCATTCTTCCTAAGGAGAACCTTGAGGACACGATGGATGTGATTCTGAGTGAATCAAGCCGAATGGAACAGCGTGTAAAAGAATTGATTTATTATACAAAGCTTGACACCTTGAAAGACGAAACACCTAAACGGCAGGAGGTTTCATTCGGACCAGTTGCGAATGACCTTGTTGAGCGGTTACGGATGCAAAGGGAAGATGTGACATTCCGAATTGAAGGCAAGGAGACCGTTTTTGTTGTCGACCGTGAACAATGGCAGGTCTTAATCGAAAATTTGTTAGAAAACGCGCTCCGTTATGCGGAAAGTGAAATTTGTATTGGCGCCAGTGAAAATCGGGATTCCGCGGTCCTGGAAGTTTATAATGACGGCGAAACGATCCCGGAAGAAGAAAGGAATCACTTGTTTGATCCTTTCTTTAAAGGAGCGAAAGGCAAGTTCGGTCTCGGGCTCGCCATTGTAAAACGCATTGCGGAATTACATGACGGAGAAATCAAAGTTGAATGTGAAGAAGGCGGTACCCGCTTTATTGTTACCGTGCCGCAGCGGCGGGGAAATCAATAAATTATAAAAGAACTGGGGGAATCGGAATGGTCAATGGAATCCATCAACATCAAGTCGGGGATCAGGTGGAGCAATTTCTGCTGATCAGGTCTTCGAAGAAGGCGGTAGCCAGCAATGGGAAGCCGTTTCTAACGCTAATGTTGCAGGATGAATCGGGAGAAATTGAGGCGAAGCTTTGGGATTGTTCGAATGATGATGAGAAGACATTTGTGGCGGAGAAAATCGTGAAGGTGACCGCAGAGATGTCAAGTTTCCGTGGACGAAATCAATTGAAGTTAAAGACCGTTCGGCTTGCCGTGGCAGAGGATGGGGTGAAGACATCCGATTTCTTACAAGCCGCTCCGTTGTCCGTTGAGGAAATGGGCAATCGGGTTACCCAATATATTTTCGAAATGAAAAACCCTAATATTCAACGGATTACGAGGCAGTTGGTTAAGAATCATCAGGAAGCGTTTTTTTCATATCCGGCAGCCTCCAAGAACCATCATGAGTTTCTGTCGGGACTGGCTTACCATGTGGTCAGCATGCTTGATCTGGCGAAGGGGATAGCCGATCTTTATCCGTCTCTGAATAAAGATTTGCTGTATGCGGGAGTGATTCTGCACGATCTTGGCAAGGTCGAGGAATTATCGGGAGCAGTCGCGGCCAGTTACACATTTGAAGGGAAGATGTTAGGCCATATTCCCATTATGGTGAACAAAATTGATCGGACAGCCGAGGAATTGGGCATTGAAGGTGAAGAAGTAACGTTGCTTCAGCATTTGGTGCTTGCCCATCATGGCAAAGCTGAATGGGGGAGCCCGAAGCCGCCGCTTATTCGGGAGGCAGAAGTTTTGCATATGATAGACAATCTGGATGCGAGAATGAATATGATGGACAAAGCACTGGAACGCACACAGCCTGGTTCTTTCAGCGAAAGAATTCAGGCTCTGGATCATCGCTCTCTCTATAAGCCGAACTTCTCGAAATAGAGTTGGAAGTGTCATATTCTCCGAGAACTTTCATATAGTAGATGGTAACTAGGGCTTGGCCAACCGAAAGTTGAAAGTCTGAAAAGGCGGCGGTTGGACGCAGGTCTGGGAATTTGCTTGTTTGAACGGTTCTAGGGGGGAGAATATGAATAAAACTCGTGGATGGATCGGCGCTGTTACTATTGCTCTATTGTTGATTGTGTTCATGACGGATTGGCCAGCGGAAGCTTTCGGGTTGCTGGCAACGATTCCATGGTTCGTCTATCTAATTCTTGCCGGTATTGTGTATTGCGGTTATAAATTTGTCAGCTTATCCCGGGAAGATTACCAAGCGGATCAAGAATGGATTGAGGAAGAGGGAAACGTCTTCATTCGCAGGATGGAGCAAGAAAGGGAACGCCGCGGCGACGTTGTCGGGGAAGATTCTGATGCAAGGGATCCGGATGATGGAGAACTTAGTCCGTCCGAAGGCGGTTATGTGTACGATCGAACAATGGACGGAGAATGAGAAAAAAGAGACTGCCGGGAATGTAGCCCGGCAGTCTCTTTTTTTAAAATTATTGCTGTCGTCTTATTTATCCTCATTTGATTCCTTTTTCGTGGCATCACCGGATTGTTGCTTCTGAGGTTCCTGAACTTTGAAAAGGCCATCGAAATAGTCATCCTTGACTTCAATCTTGCCTTCTTTGTACAGTTCATTGATCACTTCGTTTACCGGTTTAGCCTGTTGCTGTGTTAGCTGTTGTTTGATTTGTTCCTTCACGTCTTTGAAAGGAACTTCCTTCTTGTCGGTAACCTTAATCAGGTGCCAGCCATAGTTGCTTTTTACAGGTTCGCTGACTTCTCCGACATCCAGCTTAAACGCCGCATCCAGGAACGGCTTGACCATATTGCTTTGCTTAGTGATATAACCGAGGTCTCCGCCATTCTTCGAGGCATTGCCAATCGAATGCTGTTTAGCCATTTCGGCGAAATTGGAACCGTTCAGTTTGTTCTTGATGGTTTCGGCTTCCGACTTTTTCTCAACAACAATGTTGCTGACTTTAATCTTTGTATATTGGTCTTTCTTATGTTTTTCATAATAGCCTCTGACTTCCTCATCGGAGACTTTCACATCACCGGTCCGCGCTTCTTTGACCAACAGATTCCCTTTCACGGCTTCACGAAGTTGATCTTCATTCTTAAAGCCTTGTTGCTCCAGCCATGATTGAAATTTGTCATCGCTGTCAAAGCGGTCTTTGATCTGCTTGACTTGTTTGTCAAGATCGTCAGATACATCGTACTTCTTGTCCAATAGCTGCAACAATACCATGTTTTGCAGAACCTTCTTACCGACGCTTGTCTTCATTTCCTTATAAAATTCAGCTTTGGATATGTCACCGGCGCTGGTCTTGACGATAACTTCACTGTCGCCGCCGTTGTTGGAACAAGCCGTCAAGGCTACCGTCAACATTCCGGCCGCGGCAATTGCAAAAAGCTTTTTCAATATTATCCACTCCTGTTGTTAAACATCACATTCTTGATCGTTTTCGGAGAGCTTGTCCGAGAACACCTTTACTACTATAGCACATTTTACCTGAAAAGGGACAGGTCCTTTTGAAGTATGAAAAAAATCACACCTTTCGTCCCGCCAGGCAGTAAACCGTCGTGACCGTTGGAAGGATCTCGAAAGAGATATGATTAAAAATCCAAATGTTCGGGTATTCCCTCATTATTGTACGGCCAGTAATATATCCCAGTATGAGGAAACCAGCCAGATTGTTATCAGTACATTAAACCATCGAAAGACGATGGTCTGCCGTTCTTTGGAAAGTTCACGTTTGACACAAAGGATGTTAGCTAAATGGTTAAAAGCGTACAGAGCTACAATTGCGAATATGATAAAGACGATTAGCACCATGATGTTAACCTCCGTCCTAAAAATGAGACATTATTACCTTACCAAAAGTTCGCTTAAAATGATAGTTGTTAACATCCGAAATTGTGTATGGTACAGTAAACGCATGCTTATTTCGTTCAGTTGGGGGGACAAGTCATGAATAAAGGATGGAAAATCGCGTTTTTTTCGCTTTTGGCCGTATTCTTTGCATTTATTGTTACTTTAATTGGTTTGTTTGACCATTATTTACCTTCGGTAGAGAAAACGGATTTTTCAATCGATACAGAAATCAGTACCCGTGATCCGATTTTCACGGTTTCAACTACAAAACAGCAACTTCAGCCCTTAATAAATCGCAAAATCAAACAATACAACAAAATGAACAACATCAAGTACAAACTGATTATGAAGGACGACATGATTTTGAAGGGCGCTATTTCTTTACTTGGGAACAACATTGAATTCGAAATGAAGTTCACCCCGAAAGTGGTCGACAACGGAAACTTAATATTACAGGAGAAATCGATCCGTCTTGGGCTGCTTCAATTACCTGTAGGACGAGTATTAGGTTATATCAAGAATAGCGCCGATCTGCCTGAATGGGTCAAAATTCTTCCCGATAAACAGAAGATCTATATAGCTTTAAAGGATATCCATATAGAAGATCAGTTCTATCTGAGAGCGCGGAAATTCGACCTTGAAGACAATCAAATCAAATTCTCGGTTTATATACTCCCTTAGACCTATTGATTCAGGCTGGTTGCTGAAACAGGGTCTTTTGAACCAGTTTGAAAATGAAAAACCCTTCAACCGACAATCGTTTCGGCTGAAGGGTTTTCGTCATTAATGTTTAAAGGTTTGAATAAGAATGTGAAAGCCGTCTCGGAAATCTTCAACATAAGCGTGTGAAGGCGCCTTAACCAAATAGGACAGATAGATGAAATCTGTCACGGCGAGGCCGAAATTGATGGACGAGGCGACAGCTATATAATGAAAGAACAGTGGAATCATCGGAGCCACAGCCAGTGACAACACGGTGATCGCCACTCCCGGAAAAGCGACGCATACGATCGAAAGATTACGGGATATGGGACCGGAAGGATCGCAAAACAGAATCGGGAATCGATTCGAACGCCATTCCAGCGACAGACTTGCTTTGCGTCCACTCAGCCATATAGGAAAACAGTGCATCAATTTATGCAACGGATAGATGAGTATGAATGCCGCGATTAAAATCGGAAAGCTGGAACGATTGATTTCCAGGTGCGGATGCAGATCCAGAAATATTACATAAAACAGGGTGAAATAAACCATCATCGCGAAGAACGAAAAGATTGTGATGCGGATTGTGCCGTAATCCCGCATGAAACGAACCGACTTTAAGCAGTTCATACTAACCCTCCTTTTGAAAATCCATTTAATAATGAAAAAGATCGGCGGATCGCGATAAGGACCCGCCAATAATTCTTCAATTACTTTACGACGATTTCCGAAAGAAATCAATAGGTTTTCCGAAAAAAATTTCGAGTAAAATCGACTTTCTTTGGGGAATTTAAAAAAAGAGGTTTTCGTAATCGGAAATAGGGTATAGGTAATAAGACCGATAAGGCAGGATAAAATATTATATGAGCATCCCGTTCGTACAGATTGAACTGTATATTCCAAACAAACATATTGTATAGAACGTAATGATTGTCACAGATGCGTAATTTTTGTATAGTAGGGAAAGTGAGTGGATCTGGCTGACGGGAAAAGCGGGGGTGAAAAAATGGGAGAAAAAAAGATTGAAATCAAGGTAGACAAATTAACAAAGATCTTCGGGAGAAGTCCGAAGGATGCCGTTAGCCTGCTAGAACAAGGCAAGACGAAGGATGAAATTCTCGAAAAGACCGGCATGACAGTCGGTGTAAATCAAGCCTCATTTGAGGTTGAAAACGGAGAAGTCTTCGTTATTATGGGACTTTCCGGGAGCGGGAAATCTACGCTCGTCCGTCTGTTAAATCGGTTGATTGAGCCGACATCGGGCGATATTTGGCTCGGTGATCAAAATGTGACCGGAATGAACAAAGAGGAGCTTCGTGAACTGCGGAGAAAGAACATGAGCATGGTGTTTCAACAGTTCGCATTGCTTCCGCACAAAACCATTTTGGAGAATGCGGAGTACGGATTGGAGATCCAAAAGGTTAACAAGGATGAGCGTGAAGAGAAGGCGAAGGAAGCGCTGGAACTTGTTGGCCTCGGCGGGTATTTAGATAAGTATCCGACTGAACTCTCCGGCGGAATGCAGCAACGTGTTGGACTCGCACGTGCTTTGGCCAACGATCCCACCATCTTATTAATGGACGAAGCATTCAGTGCGCTGGATCCATTAATCCGCAAAGATATGCAGGATGAGTTGCTCGATTTGCAACAGTCTGTTCACAAAACCATCGTCTTTATAACCCATGATTTAGATGAAGCACTGAGGATCGGTGACCGTATCGCATTAATGAAAGACGGTGCGATTGTACAAATCGGAACTGCAGAAGAAATTCTGATGGATCCGGCCAATGATTACGTCGAACGGTTTGTCGAAGACGTTGATCTTTCCAAAGTATTGACAGCTGGCCACGTTATGAAGAGAGCCGAAACGGTCGGTGTGGACCGTGGACCGCGTGTAGCTTTGCAGTTAATGAAAGATCAAGGGATTTCAACGGTTTACGTTATTGATAAGAAACGTAAACTACTGGGTTACATCACAGCGGATCAAGCAAGTGAAGCTGCTAAGGAAAAGAAATCTATTGAAGAGACACTGACGAAGGATATTCCAACGGTCAGTCCTGATACGTTGCTAATCGATTTGTTCGAACCAATGTCTACGGCATACGCACCGCTCGCGGTTGTGGATGATGAGGGACGGTTGAAAGGAATTGTCGTCAGGGGTGCCGTAATGGGAGCACTGGCTGGTAATGAGGAAAACATGAGCGGAAACGGGGTGAGCTCATAATGGATGAACGATTTCTCCCGAGACTTCCGTTAAAAAACTGGGTCAATGACTTTGTTGATTTTCTTAAGGAATACTTACAGGGATTCTTTGACGTAGTCGCGACTGTTATTGAATCGGTTGCTGATTTCTTTGTATTTATTTTGCAGATTGGCCATCCGTTCTTGCTGATTATCGTCATATCCTTAATTGCATGGTGGACCGCAAAGTGGAAAGTGGCCGTTTTCTCGTTTCTGGGTCTTTGGTTGATAAACAACCTTGGTTACTGGGTAGAGTTAACCCAAACTTTATCATTGATTCTAATTTCAGTGATCATTTCGATTTTGATCGGAATTCCGATCGGGATTTGGATGTCACAGAAGAATGCGGTTCGTTCGGTTGTCACACCGATTCTTGACTTTATGCAGACCATGCCGGCTTTTGTGTATCTTATCCCGGCTGTTGTCTTCTTCGGTCTCGGTATGGTACCTGGTGTCATTGCGACAGTTATATTCGCGATGCCTCCTACCGTAAGACTGACAGATCTGGGAATACGCCAAGTCCCAGGAGAGTTAATTGAGGCGGCCAATGCATTTGGTTCTACAACCGGGCAAAGGTTGTCAAAAGTTCAGATTCCACTCGCGACACCGACGATTATGGCGGGTATCAACCAAAGCATTATGCTGTCGCTTTCGATGGTTGTCATCGCTTCATTGGTTGGAGCGCCAGGACTCGGAACAATCGTCTATCGGGCCGTCACACAGATCAAAATCGGCCTCGGATTTGAAGGTGGATTGTCACTTGTTATTATTGCGATGATATTGGATCGGATTTCACAAGGTATTAAAAAATAAGGGGAACATTTCTTAAGGAGGAATGAACAGTTATGTTAAAGAAAATGCGTATCGGAGGATTAGCACTCGTTTTCATGCTGTCTCTAGTACTATCGGCATGTGGCAGCAGTGATAACGGCGGAAGCGGAGATGCGACAAGCGGTAACGGCGGAAATGAAGGTGGCGACAATGCCACTGAAGAAAGCAGTGGAGGTGGACTCGGTGATAAAAAGATCACGATTCCATACGTTTCCTGGGCAGGTGCAGTAGCTAGTACTTATACAGTATCGGCATTGCTCGAAAGCGTTGGGTATGAAGTTACGCCGAAGCAGGTATCTGCCGGCGCAATGTGGTCTTCGACCGCAAGCGGATCGGCTGACGCTTTTACAGCTGCTTGGCTGCCGCTTACACACAAAGACTACTGGAATAAGTACAAGGACAGCTTGGCAAAATTGCAAAAAACCATCAAAAAAGCTCCTTTGGGCTTAACCGTACCGTCTTACGTGAAAATTGACTCCATCGCAGATATGAAAGGCAACAAAAAACTTGGTGAAGCTACAGAATGGACCATTACCGGTATCGATCCTGGTGCTGGTGAAATGGATGCGACCCGAAAAGGCAAAAAGAAATACGGTTTGGAAAAATGGAATTTACAGGCAAGCTCCGGTCCGGCGATGACTGCTGCTTTGTCGAAAGCCATTGAAGCTCACAAGCCGATCATTGTTACACTGTGGAAGCCGCACTGGGCATTCGCAGAGTGGGATTTGAAAATCTTGAAGGATCCGAAGAAGATTTACGGAACGGCTGACAGCATCTATACTGTTGCCAATAAGGATCTTGAGAAGCAATCCCCTGCGGCTTACAAAATCTTGAGCCAATTCAACTGGGATTATGATGCCATGCACGTAGTTATGTCCAATATTCATGGCGGAATGAAGCCTGAGAAAGCCGGTAAACAGTTTATTAAGAAACATCCGGATATGGTGAAAGAATGGACGAAAGGCGTAGCTGCCGCTAAATAATTCGGCATTCTCAATATCCCCTTCGCCTTTGGTTGAAGGGGGTATTTTTTATTTCTGAAAAGGAATTCTATGACATAACGGGGAAAAACAAAATGATCTTAAGGAGTGGATGTAAAAAATATGATTAGAAAAATTCAATTTGTGAGTCTGGGTTTCGTTATGATGTTTTCTCTTCTGTTGACGGCTTGCGGCAGCAGCGGCAATGAAGGAGAGGGAGGTTCCGCAAATAGCGGAAGTGGAAATGAAGGCAATGCTTCCGAACAAAACAATGAAGGAAACAGCGCTGGGGATATGAAGCTCGGTGATAAGAAAATTGTTTTGCTTGGGGACAATTATCAGTCTGCGACAGCAAGTATGTATGTGGCCAAACAGGCTCTAGAGAAGGCCGGCTATAAGGTGCAAATCAAGCAGGTAGGCGTCGGAACCATGTTTGCCGGTGTTGCTGAAGGGTCTGCCGATGCAACTTTAGCTGTTTGGTTACCGCACACTCACGCGAGCTATTGGAAGCAATATAAAGATCAGCTTGATAAATTGGGTGTTCTCATGGAGAAAGTTCCGCTTGGACTGACAGTTCCATCTTATATGGAGGATATTCAGTCGATTGAGGATCTTGCCAATAACAAGAACAATATCGGCGAAAAGCTGGATTGGACCATTACCGGAATCAGTCCCGGTGCCGGTGAAATGAAGGTGACTAACAAACAAGTAATGCCGTCGTACAAGATGAAAGACAAGTGGGATGTTCAGGCCAGTTCCGGCCCGGCGATGACGGCGGCTTTATCGAAGGCCATTCAGGAAAAGAAGCCGATTGTCGTGACGCTATGGAAACCACACTGGGCTTTTGTCAAATGGGACTTAAGAATTTTGAAGGATCCTAAGAATAAATACGGTGATCCCGACGATGTCTATGCAGTCACTCGCCAGGGGCTGAAAGAAGATTCGCCTATCGCCTATAAGATCCTCAGTCAATTTCATTGGACGAAGGAACAAGATGCGAAGGTTATGTTGAAAATGCAAAAAGGAATGGATGCGGATAAGGCGGCTGAGGAGTTCGTTAAGAATCATCCCGATCTCGTCAGCGAATGGATGAAAGGGATCGAAACCCAATAATCCTTACATGAAAAGAGGGAACCTCCTTCGAGAAATCGAGGGAGGTTATTGTTTGGTTACTTTCTGTAATTTGTCGATCTGCTCATTCAGTTCCTGAATTTGATTCTGAAGGTTATGGATGTCCGGCTCGGTTTCTTGTTTCCATTGGTCAATTGAGGCCATGATTCCTTTTGCGCCTGCTTTAATCGCCGGAATCGATTGACGTGTAGCTGTAAGTACATCGTCTTTTAGAGAGAGGCCGTCAATTTTGATTTGCCCGAGTGCTTCTTTGGCCTGCCGGCCTCTTGTTCCAGCTTCCCGCCGCCATTCTTCTCCAGACTTCGGATTGGTTAACAAGACAGCGGAACCTGCGGCGAGACCGCCAAAAACAACGCCTGTGAAAAAGGCTTTCATTTTACCCATTTAAACTGGCTCCTTCCTTTTTTGTGATTCAGTTTTAACAAACCCCTTTCGGTCTATTTTGCCATAACCGAGCATAAAATCAAACAGGGGGAGGGACGTTCAGTGCTCATTTTTCTGATCGGCCTTATTTTATTGGCGGCCGCCGTGTTTCAAATGCTGAAAGTCCGCACGTTCGGCTTTCAAAATAAAAAGGTGCTGATGAGGAAAAGAATTACGGTATTCCTGGGAGGAGCGGGGCTGGTTCTGATTTTGTTCGGATTCTTGAGCCTGACTCTTGTATAGAAAAAGCGTGCCGGAATTGATCCGACACGCTTTCGTATCTTCTTAAGCGGCCGAGGCTATCTTGCTTCGCCTCATAAAGGATTGCGCAATCGGGTGGATAATCACCATCAATGCGGTGTTGATGGCTGCTGCCGGAAGTACAACGGTAATGAAGAAACCAATGAAAGTTCCTTCTCCGGGTAATCCTACAATGATTAACGCCAAAGTCAGAAAGATCGCTCCACTTATCATTGTGCCGACGGCTGACAATATTCCAGCGGTAATGACCGATTGATTCTTCCTCATCACCAGAAATAATCCGAAGAAAATAAAGGCTGTAACGGGTCTTTCAACGAGGTTGGGAATCTGGCCAAGCGGGAATGTTGTGGTAATAGCCGCGAGTACCCCTGTTACGACGCCAATAATCAAAACGTACTTCGCCTTCGGGAATAATAAAATCGACAGAAACATAAAGGTTAACAACATATCCGGCGACATTCCGAAGAAAAGGTCAGGCATCACAAGATTCAGAACCGCCCCGACGGCAAGCAACAATCCTGACAACACTAAAGGTAAAGTTTTCATTAGTTCATCTCTCCTCATCTAAGCTAGTCTCTAATTCTCCGACGATGCGCTGTTTTTGCCCGTCGCAAGAATTCAAGTTACAATTATTGTATCAAATGTTTTCTTATTTGTATATATTCTTTGTTTACTATGGAGGCCCAAATTCATGTTTAGAGAATCAAAACCGGTTGATCTCAGCCCTTATGATCATCCAGATATTTATCCCGGCCCGAGGCCGGCCTCGTCCTTTATTTTCTATAACGGACAAGCTCATCGAATTGAAGAAGAAAATACACGGTTGGAGAACTGCACTGTCCATGTATCCCAACGGGATGGTCTGCTTGGTTCCCTGGCTTTTTCAAGCCCGGAATTGAAGTCAGTCGAAGCTTTTCTGGAAGCGAAAGGCGCGGCACCGATACAAGAAAGGGTTCCTCTGCTCGGGTACGGTTCCAATGTTTGTCTTGCCCAGTTGGCATACAAATATGGCATGACGCCGGACGGAAGTGATTTAATCATTTGCCTAAGGGCGAGAATGAAGGATTCCGATATTGTGTACGGTTCGTTTCTCGCTCCTTACGGTTCGCTTCCGGCCATTATTGCGCCGGTTAAAGGTGCGGAAACGGAAATTTGGCTGACATTGGTCGACAAGGATCAATTTGCCCATATGACGAGTACCGAAGGCGGTTATGAGTTGCGGGAGCACCTCGAGGGGAAATGTGTTCTTGAAACCGGAGAGCGCTTTGAAAAGGTATATGGCTATTATCAGCCGCATGCTCTAAAGTGTGACGGCGATATGGTACGGTTCTGTGATATTTCCGGAAATTCCCCGCTTCCGGCGAAATGGGAGGCGGACATGCTTGATTGGCTGAAGGATGCAGTTGGCTTTGAAGGCGCGCGGGAACAATTCATCCATAAGCTTCGTTGGGATTATTCCTTTCACCGCAAGGTGAATGAGAAACTGCTTCAGTATGATACTTCTTTCGAACATCCCGACTTACAACCAACAGACCAATTCGATACGATTGGCGAAATGGAGAGATATTGAAAAAAAAAGACGGCTTGCGGGCCGTCTTTTCTTCTTGTGCGCCTGGCATGGGTGCAGGCTATAGGGTGAGAGTCCCGAACAGTGAAGGCAGTAGTAGTTGTAGCTTAAGGCAAGGGCATGGAGGGCGACCTCGTGTCTGGAGGAAGCCGGTGGCAAACTTCCGCCCTGAGGAACACGAACC
>DASTWO010000211.1:0-8300 GCA_035776675.1 Caryophanales bacterium | reverse complement strand
CAATATTTGGTACTCCTACAGTCACAACACCAAAACGGAAGTCGTTACCGAAACGGTTGGCTACAAGGATGTTGTTCCGCTTACCGACCGGGACAAAAACTGCGACAAATTCGAGGATTGCAACGTTCGGATTTTGCAGGAGCCGAACTGCCTGGAGGCCAACATTTCGCCAAACGGCAATAAAATCGTTGTTCAGGTGGAGCGCGAAGTCATCGTCGAGGTGATCGGCGAAACCAAACTTTGTGTTTACGTGAATCCGGAAGGATGCGTCAGCGGCATCGAGGATAAAAATTGGGACTACGATCTTGAAGATGAAGAGTTCGAAGACCTCGACCCCAATTTCCTCATTGGAGACTTGGAAGAATAACCGGGAAGAAGGGCCCTTCTCCCCGGTCTTTTTTTTGGATTTCGTATGTTATCCGCAATAATAAAATAGATGGAGTGTGACAGATGGGAATCGTTGATTTCTCGGTCAAAGAACAACTGCAATCTTTGCTCCACCTTCATCCTGTCCATACCATTGACAGGCTGCATCCACGTAAACCGGCAGTGCTTGTGAAAAACTTTCATTTCGAACCGGTTTCGATTGAATGTTCGGAAACAGGAGATTCGGCAGTTTTCGGTAAGACAATGACACGACACTGGAGAAAAGCCGACGAGGAAGACATATCACGCTTTAAGGAAGGGATTCGAACTGCGATTTATGTGCTATATGCATTGAATCTGCCATCGGGTCAATGTGTCGTTCAGCGTGAGTCCGTTCGTGACTATTCCGTTTATCGAGTCAACGGTTCATCACTTTTAGAAAAAGAGGGGCTTTTCATTGGCCATCCAAAAAGAAGAATGTTGTCTTATGGAGCCGATGTTGAATGTTTGATTCAGAATCAGAAAACGGGAGGATGGGTATCCGCTTCTTCGATAACGCCGGCGGAAAATGGATCGATTGGTTATGATGGTGCCATTTCGGTCAAAGGCAAAAAAGTATTGCGCCCGATACTGGAACTTCGTCCTCAACCGGCAACCAATGCTTTCCAGCTCCATCAAAATTTGCATCTTTTATATGAAAAATTGGAAACCTATGTGACGAATAATGACCTGAAGGTCATAGGGGCTGGTTTTGGACGCTTTCATGTTGGTGGCCATTTGCATGTGGGTTCTCACCCTCTTACTTTTCAAGACGTTCGGAAGTTGGATCTATTCCTGGCGATTCCTTTTTCCTTAATGGAATCAAGTGTTTCACCAGACCGGAGGCATCGTTACGGAAGACTTGGGTCCGCCCGCAGAAATGATTTTGCCGGCTTCGAATATCGTACGCTTCCTTCATGGTATTCTCTTATTCCCGAATTGCGCCCGGTTTTGGAATGGTTTTGTTATATCAATGAACATCCTGATCATTTTCCTGTACTCAATTTCACGTCGGAAATGTTACGAGGTTATTATTGCGGCGAGGCGCATGATTTAACAAATGTGTCGAAAGAAATTGAACACATTTGCCGCAATGTTTTGCCTTTCGAAGATTATTACCGGTATGCTGTTCCATTTTTCCGGTTGATTCATAGAAATGAAGGTGTGCTATAATGTTGGCAGATGCAGTTGAAAGGCGGTCGAAGTATGGCGTATACACCGATGATTCAGCAATATTTGTCGATAAAGGAACAGTACCGGGATGCTTTTTTATTTTTTCGTCTCGGTGATTTTTATGAAATGTTCTTCGAAGATGCAAACAGGGCTTCAAAAGAACTGGAGATTACTTTAACGTCGCGGGACGGCGGCGGAGAAGAGCGGATTCCAATGTGCGGGGTACCCTATCATTCAGCGGATAACTATATCTCCCAATTGATAGAAAAGGGTTATAAAATCGCGATTTGTGAACAGATGGAAGATCCGAAACAAACGAAAGGAATGGTGCACCGGGAAGTCGTTCAACTTATTACGCCGGGCACCGTAATGGAAGGGAAAACGCTTAGCGAAAAGGAAAATAATTTCATCGCGGCCATAAGCGTGTTTGAAAATGATACATATGGATTGGCTGTTAATGACTTAACCACAGGGGAAAACAGGCTTACTTTGTTTTCCGGTGGTTGGGAGGAAGCTGTTCAAGAAGTGAGCGCCGTTGGCGCAATTGAGGTTATTATACCGGAAGATTTGTCTGAAGAGAGGCGTTATGAGCTACAGCAGCAACTTGAATTAACCCTTTCCGAGGAGAAGGACACGACTGTTCCAGAGCCGTTTCAGCCGCTTGCGAAGAAGCTGGATCAGAAGAAGATGCAAATGACCTTCGGAAGGCTTCTGCAATACCTGTTAAGGACGCAGAAACGTTCGCTTGATCACCTTCAACCGGTCGAATACTTTGAGAACAATCAATATATGAAAATCGATGTTCATTCAAAACGGAATTTGGAATTGGTAGAGACGATCCGACGCAATGGAAAGAAGGGATCGTTATTGTGGTTATTGGACAGAACCATGACAGCGATGGGCGGACGCCGGTTGAAGCAATGGATTGAACGGCCGTTGTTGAACCGTTCGGAAATTGAAGCGCGTCTTTCAGTAGTAGAAGCATTGAAGGAACGGTTTTTCGAGCGCGAAGAACTGCGTGATCAGCTGAAAGGGGTCTACGACCTGGAACGTTTGGCTGGAAGGGTCGCATTTGGCAATGTAAATGCGCGGGATCTTGTGCAATTGAAGAAATCACTTGAACGGGTTCCGGAAATTATTGAGGCTGTCCGAAAGCTGGACAACCCAAAAGCTGACCAAATTACTGAGAATATTGATCTGTGCGAGCAATTGGTTCAGAACTTGGAGGAAGGGCTGGTCGATGATCCGCCTTTATCAGTAAAAGAGGGTGGCCTCATTCGAGATGGATTCAATGAAAAGCTTGGTGAGTATCGCGACGCCTCTAAGAACGGTAAGGAATGGATCGCTTCGTTGCAACAAAGCGAGCGTGAAGCTACAGGGATCAAGTCTTTGAAAGTCGGCTACAATAGAGTGTTCGGCTACTATATTGAAGTGACACGGGCGAATTTGTCTCTTCTTCCAGAAGGCCGCTACGAGCGAAAGCAAACGTTGACGAACGCCGAGCGTTTCATCACTCCGGAATTGAAGGAGAAAGAAGCTTTGATTCTGGAAGCTGAGGAGAAGATGCTGGAGCTCGAGTACGAATTGTTTCTGAACCTGCGGGAAGAAACAAAAGCTTACATCCCACAATTACAAAGACTTGCGAGGCAGATCAGTGAACTTGATGTATTACAAAGTTTTGCGGTCATTAGCGAAGAGCGACAGTACACAAAACCCGAGTTTTCCAAGGGTCGTGAAATTGAAATCCAAGATGGCCGTCATCCTGTTGTTGAGAAGGTTCTGGAAGAAGGGACATATGTTGCCAACCATCTATCGATGGATGAGAACCGCGAAATATTGTTGATTACCGGTCCGAACATGGCCGGAAAAAGCACTTATATGCGGCAACTGGCATTGACTGCGGTCATGATGCAAATCGGCTGTTTTGTTCCGGCGGCTCAGGCTCGCATGCCGTTGTTCGATCAGGTGTTTACCCGAATTGGGGCTGCAGATGATCTGGTAGGCGGTCAGAGCACCTTCATGGTTGAAATGCTTGAAACCCGCTATGCCCTGTCAAAAGCAACTCAAAACAGTTTGATTTTATTGGACGAAATTGGCAGGGGCACTTCCACCTACGACGGAATTGCGCTAGCTCAGGCTATTATTGAATTCATTCATCATGATATTCATGCAAAGACCCTGTTTTCGACTCACTATCATGAGTTAACCGCCCTTGGAGATGAACTGGATCGGTTGCAAAATGTTCATGTCGGAGCTGTTGAAGAGGACGGGGACATTGTGTTTCTTCATAAAGTTGTAGAAGGAGCGGCTGATGAGAGCTACGGCATTCATGTGGCCAAACTTGCCGACTTACCTGATGATGTAATCGACAGGGCGAGTGTGATTTTGAAAGAGTTGGAGAACAGCGTTGACGTTAATGATCATGCCGGGGAAAAGGCGCGCCTAAGCGAGAAACGCCAATCTGTAAAGGAAGAAAACGGACAGTTGTCGTTTTTTGTGGGAGGCGGCAGGAAATCGGCCAGGAAAACGCGAAACAAGCAGGAAGAAGAAGCGTTGAAAAAACTGAAATCGTTGGATTTGTTGTCGATTACACCGTTGGATGCGATTAACAAATTATATGAGCTGCAAAAGTCACTTTCCGAAAAGGAGTGAGCCGGATGGGGAAGATTGTACGTTTAGATGATCGATTATCGAACAAAATTGCCGCGGGTGAAGTTGTTGAACGTCCGGCGTCCGTGGTGAAAGAGTTGGCAGAAAATGCGGTGGATGCCGAGAGCACACGAGTTGATATTGAAGTTGAAGAAGGTGGGCTTACAAGAATCAAGGTCATCGACAATGGGGAGGGGATCCCGAAAGATGATGTTGAACTCGCCTTTGATCGGCACGCGACTAGTAAAATCAAGAACGAACGTGATTTGTTCAACATTCAGACACTCGGCTTTCGCGGAGAAGCTTTACCGAGTATCGCCTCGGTTTCCCATCTGGAAATCAAAACGAGCACCGGAGAGGATGCCGGTACTCATCTCATAATCGAAGGTGGAAAGATTCTTGAAAGACATTCATCTGCAAGCCGCAAAGGGACAGAAATTGTCGTAACCCGGCTATTTTATAATACACCGGCTCGATTGAAGCATTTAAAGACGGTTCACACTGAATTGGGTAATATCACGGATGCAGTATATAGAATGGCTCTGGCTTACCCCAGTGTGTCGTTCAGTTTATTACACAACGGCAAAAAGACGTTTCAAACGAACGGAAGTGGTGATACTCGCCAGGTCATTGCTTCAATATACGGTGTAAACACAGCGAAAAAGACAGTACCGATTTACGAACAGTCGATTGATTTTACTGTTTTCGGATTTATTGCCAAACCCGAACTGACACGTGCATCAAGGCAGCATATGGCGATATTCATGAATGGCCGCTACATAAGAAGCTATCCGATCACACGGGCGATTCTCGAAGGTTACCATACGCTATTACCTATTCGTCGTTATCCGATTTCAGTGATTTGCATCGATATGGATCCTACTCTTATTGATGTTAATGTGCACCCTTCTAAATTGGAAGCTCGCCTCAGCAAGGAAAAGGAATTGTGCCAGTTGGTTGAAAAGGCGATCAAGGACGCTTTGAGAAAGTTACAACTGATACCCGAAACGGTCCTGCCGAAACGTAAACATGCCGACGTTGAGCAACAACGATTTAGTTTGGAGCATGCATCATCAGACAATCAAGCGAAGGGAACAGAGACAAGAAATATACAATATCCAGCCGGACAAGCCCGATCAGCCCAAAAGCAAAATCTTTTCGATGTGAATCTGTCAACTCCCCTTTCTGAACCGATTGTGCGTGAATCTGAACCTGTAACGGATTATCCCGATGGCAGGCGGGAGGATGATTTCAAGGTTATTAAAAATCAAGATGATACGGACGGCATTTCCGCTGAGGAAAAGTCTGTCGACGAAAACCATGGGACACGGGTCCCGACTCTTTATCCGATCGGGCAAATGCACGGTACCTACATTTTGGCTCAGAACGATAAGGGTCTCTATCTCATTGATCAACACGCAGCCCAAGAACGGATTAAATATGAATTTTTCCGGGACAAGGTCGGGCATGTCACTCAGGAAGTGCAAGAACTGTTGGTGCCTTTGACGTTTGAATTTTCTTCAGCTGAAACAGCGATTATCGAGGAAAACTTGAATAGACTTAAAGAAGTGGGCGTATTTCTGGAATCCTTCGGACAGGGGACTTATTTGGTTCGATCCCATCCGCAATGGTTTCCGGAAGGGTTTGAGAAGGATACAATTGAAGATATTATCGATCAGGTCATTGCTGACAAAAAGGCGGATATTGCAAAACTACGGGAAGATGCGGCGATCTTGATGTCATGCAAACGTTCTATCAAAGCTAATCAGCATTTACGCAACGACGAAATTTTTTCTTTGCTCGAAAGTTTAAGGAAGACGGTGGATCCGTTTACCTGTCCACACGGCCGTCCGATTATTGTTCACTTTACAACCTATGAGATGGAGAAAATGTTCAAACGTGTGATGTGACCTGAGAATCGATGTTTTTTGGGAGCTGACCGTTCATTGTTATGATAAAATAGCTTTCTGTCAATCCTTGAAATAGGAGAGGCATTTTCCAGGCTTCGGGAAATAGATTCGATAGGGAAGCGCGTGTCTTTTGTCGGGCGCAAGTGTTGATAGCTGAGGATGAAGAGAGGGAACTATGTCAAAGGAGAAACTGGTTGCTGTTGTCGGCCCGACAGCCGTCGGGAAAACGAAGGTAAGTATTGAGTTAGCCAAAGCGTTTGATGGCGAAGTGATTAACGGTGATTCCATGCAAGTGTATAAAGGAATGGATATCGGAACAGCGAAAATCACTGACAAAGAGAAAGAAGGCATTCCCCATTATTTATTTGATATGAAGAATCCGATTGAATCGTATTCCGCGGCTGAGTTCCAGGAGAGGGCAAGGGCCTTTGTGACTGAAATCAATCAGAGAGGCCGTATTCCTGTTGTAGTCGGAGGTACGGGAATGTATATTAAGTCTCTGACTCATCATTATAATTTCAGTGAAACTGATTCAGACGTTGAATTCCGGGAGAAAATGGAGATATATTACAGTGAATACGGAGGCGAAGCACTTTACCAAAAACTGAAAGCCGCTGATCCCGAGAGTGCTGAACAGATCCACCCCCATAATGTTCGCCGTGTAATTCGCGCCCTGGAAATATATCACGTTACAGGAGTTCCTGCGAGTCAACGCCGTAAACAGGAATTAACTTCACCCTATCAGTTAGCGCTTGTAGGATTGTCAATGGATCGTGAACTGCTGTACGAACGTATCAACAAAAGGGTTGACCAAATGATGGAACAGGGCCTCCTCGAAGAAGTCAGCCTCCTTTATCATAACGGAGTGCGAAACTGCCAATCGGTCCAAGCGATCGGGTATAAGGAAATTTACTCTTATTTACAAGGTGAATGTACATTGGAGGAGGCGGTTGAAAGGTTGAAAAGAAACTCCCGTCGTTACGCAAAAAGGCAGTATACATGGTTTCGAAGGCAGATGGACGTACATTGGTTTGAAATAACGCCTGGAGAAATCGGTAAAAAAATTTCGGCAATCAAGCAATTTGTGGCAGGAACGTTGTAAAGAATATAGAAACTAATAAGTAATGTATAAAGGGAGGACTGTCAAAATGAAGCAATCAGTCAACATCCAGGATCAATTTTTGAACCAATTACGCAAGGAAAATGTTTATGTCACGGTGATTTTACTTAACGGATTCCAATTAAAAGGCTTTATAAAAGGCTTTGATAATTTTACGGTGTTGGTTGAATCCGACGGCAAGCAACAATTAATCTTTAAGCATGCGATTTCCACTTTCTCACCACACCGTCGTGTGTCGTTGCAGGACGGCGATCAGGAGGCAGGCGCTCAGGAATAAAATCTGTCTTTGTCATTCCCCCGGATGTCCGGGGGATTTTTGTTGGAGAAAATGAATGTATGTCTTTAAAGATAACTTTGATTTCAACCCCGCCATTGTCTGTACCTTTTCGTTTGGTTCTCCGCGTTCGAGCATTTTCAGGATGCAAGTTCGCCGCAAGTGTTGGGCCGAGATTCCTTCACGCAGCCCAGCCCTTTGGATTTCCTGGCGAATCATTTTTTGTACGGCGATTTCCGTCAAAGCTTTCGGGGTATCATTCGAGTAATCCCAACGATAGGTGTTTCTTTGAAAATCAAAAGCTACAAACAGTGGATCATTACTGTGGCGATGCGGCCGGACGGCTTGCGGTATTTTCCTGTAATAGGAGAAAAGTAGTTTCATATCCGTTTCTCGCAATTCAATTGTTCGTGAAAGGCTGGACACGGATGAAATGACAATATTGTTCCGTTCAAAATAGACATCTCGCATTCGGATTGACACCAATTCTGTAAGTGTCGGTCCATAGTGAAGAAACAGTGTAAGGATGGCAAGATTTCGTTCCGTCAAATAGATTCTGCATCGTTGCTGATTTTCGCTAAGACCGACTGAAGAGAAGACTGATCGAAACAACCTTGTGGATTCTTTGTCGCTGATGAAATCGTTTGTCGACAAGCTGTTATTCGTTGGTTCTTCATTTAGGACAACGTTTGCAGCAGGATTGGCTGCTACAATACCGAGCTCACGGAAGTGACCGTAAAATCTTTTGAGAACTGTCAGAATCCGCTTC
>DASTWO010000210.1:0-18585 GCA_035776675.1 Caryophanales bacterium | reverse complement strand
ATCGATTCTGCCCGATCTGTGCAATTTTTTGGAGTAGGGACATCCGGCTTAACGGCACTTGATGCGAAAAATCGCTTTATTCGTATTGGAAGACAGGTGGATGCCATAGTTGACCCACACATCCAATCGATGACAGCCGCTACATTGACAAAAGATGATGTGGCCATCGGCATCAGCGTCTCCGGAAGTACGCATGATACGGTTAACACTTTGAAAATTGCCAGAGATAACGGCGCCTTTGTTATCGCCATTACTTATTATTTGAGGTCCCCAATCACAAAACTAGCAGACATTGTACTGCCTGGCGGAGAAAAGGAATCTCCACTGGAAGGCGGTTCACTTGCCGCGAAGATTTCTCAACTATATGTGATTGATTTGTTATGTACAGGACTTGCTTTGAAAAACATTGACAAGTCGGAAAAAATGAGGGAAAAAACGGCGCGTGCTGTTGTTAATAAGATCTACTAAGGAAGGATGATTATGAGAGTTATCGGACTGGACATTGGCGGAACTGAGTTAAAAGGCGGTATGGTCACAAGTAAAGGAGAGTGTCTCGGTTCCCTAAGAATCCCGACTCCTCACGATGAAGGAAACAAGGGTGTCTTGAAGGCAATTCATACCCTTATTAATAGACTTAACGAACAGTATGGCCCGTACGATGGCATAGGAGTGGCAACTGCCGGAAGGGTGAACATCCACACCGGCGTTGTAGTTTATGCGACTGAAAATCTGCCAGGTTGGAAGAATTTGAGGTTGAAACAGGACTTGGAGCGGGTACATCATGTTCCGGTCATGGTGGACAATGATGTAAACGCCGGCCTAGTTGGGGAGTTATGGAACCCTCCGGAAGAATACGGAGATTCAGTTGTAATGCTTACACTGGGAACAGGGGTAGGTGGAGCAGCCTCGATTGGCGGCAAACTCGTAAGAGGAAGGAATTGGAACGGAAACGAGTGGGGGCACGTTGTATTGGTCCCCGGGGGGCGTGAGTGTAATTGCGGACAGAGAGGCTGTATTGAACAATACCTATCCGGCACGGCTTTACTAAGAGCCATTAATGAAAAGGAATCAAGAAATATCACGCACGGGTCTGATGTTTTTAAACATTTTACCGAGGGGAACGCTGTTGCTCGGTTGGTAGTAGAGGAATTTCTGGAATACCTGGCGATTGTTATTTCTAATATTTCGGTGATTTATGACCCTGATTCTATCATTATCGGGGGTGGCATGATCCACTCCAAAGATTTCTGGTGGGCCAATTTAATAGATCTATTGAGAGAAAAGGGAATACAGAATGAGATTTATCCTGCACATTTTGGAAACCATGCGGGGGTAAGAGGAGCTGGCAAATTGATTGTGGATTATTTGGAAGGAGTGCATATGAATGAGGCGTAGAATTGCACTGGTGCCGGTTGACGCACGTCCCGTGACGTGTGATCTGGCTGGTCAAATCACCAGAATTGCAGGCTGGGAAGTCCTGACTCCTCCAAAAGAAATACTCGGTTTTCTTAGAAATCCTGGGGATATTGACGGTGTTCATCAGTGGCTAGTAGAAACAGCTGATCATGTCGAGGGATTTGTGTTGTCTATGGACATGATTCATTATGGCGGACTAGTTCCGTCACGTATTACCAGAGATAGCCGGGAGGCTGTTTCCAAACGGACGAAGCTCTTATCTTTGTTGAAGGATAAATACCCTTCTAAGCCGATACTGGCTTTCAGTTCTACCATGAGAATTTCTGATTCCTATGTAAACGAAGAAGAAAAGTTATACTGGTCCGACTATGGCCGGGATCTTTTCACCTATTCCTTTCATTCACATCGATTTGAGAAAACAAAGTCTTCCGAAGCAGAGGCGAAAATGCTGGCAAGCTATAATCAGGTGCCGACAGATATTCTGAAGGATTACCTTCAGACACGCGAAAGAAATGCAATGATTAACTTGTCCTTAATTGAATACGTAGAATCTGGGATAGTCGACACATTAGTATTTCCGCAAGATGATACAGCAGAATATGGAATGAATATTCGTGAACAAGAGCGCTTACATGAAGAAATATTACAAAGAAGATTGTTTGACCAAGTTTATATTTATCCTGGTGCAGATGAGGTAGCCTGCGTTTTGGTCGCCAAGCTTGTGTTTCAGTTGGAGGGAATCAATGCTCCTACATTTTATCCGTTTTTCAGCGGGGAAACAGGGGCTTTCCAGAACGCGTTGTATGAAGATCGTCCCTTAATTGAATCTGTTAAAGGACAGGTCTACGCATTAGGTGGCTTCATCGAAGACGTGCAAAATGCGGATATTCGCCTGGCAGTAAATGTTCCCGGACGAAGGCAAGGAGAAATTGCGTTGCGCAATCATCTGTCAGAAGTGGATACTCCGGATCGGAATATTGGTGAGTGGTTGCGAAAGCTGCATCATTTTCTAAAGGATGGGAAACCGGTTGCAATTGTTGACCTGGCATATGCAAACGGAGCTGACCCGGCAATGATTATTCCCTTACTCTCGAAAATTGATATCAGTTGTTTGTCCGGATTTGCCGCATGGAATACTGCAGGAAATTCAATCGGAACTGTTGTTGCGCAAGCAGCAATGGTCCATTTACGGCAATTAAGATATGACGACCTGGGGAATGTTCCCACGAAGGAATTAACGGAACAGCTGATATTACGTTTTCTGGATGATTTCGTATATCAAAGCATTGTTCGTAGTAAAGTTCGTGAGCAATATGATGAAACCACACTTTCCAAGGAACAACTTTTGAAAGTGGTGAAAGAAAACTTCTTGCCGGAAGCTGAGGTCTTCTTTCAGGAAAAAGGCATGAAGAACACTTTAAGTCAATGGGATATCCAGATTGAAAATGTTTTCTTGCCCTGGGAGCGCACATTTGAAATTGGAATGGATCTTTCGCTTAAACCAAAATATGGACTGTAGGGAAAAGGAGTACTCAAGATGGCAACTAACAAAAGTAAAATATTGTGGTATGACTTGTCGGCAAACCGACATCATTTGAATACGAAAGCCAAAGTTGAGGAGATTGTCGGTAAGACGGAAAGGGCCAACTTCGATTCAATTGTTCTGGATGTTAAGAATTACACCGGCTTTGTGGCGTATCCAAGCGATATCGCTCCACATATCAGTGAATCGCATTACGACGGTTATGAGGAAGAAGGCTACGACCTAATAGCTAATGTACTGGAAGTCGCAAAACCAAGAGGCATAGAAGTTCATATAAATGTCAACACGTTTTCTGAAGGCAATAACTTGTATAAGAATGGCCCAGCCACTAAACATCCAGAATGGCAAACAGTCTTTTATCAGGGGATCAGAGTTGTAACAACAGAAGAAGGCGAAATGATTGACATCGATGGGGTTGATGAACCTCCTGGAGAAAATTCTTTATCTCTAATGACCAGGCTAGATGTCATTGGGAATTTGAAGAATGTCCGGGTTTGTATCATTGACGATGGAGTAATAACGGATTACGCCGACCACTGGTCCAAGGATCTGGAAAGCAAGGAAGGGCGGGTATGGTTAGTTGCAAAAGGACATAAAGCTGACTGGTTGCTAAATCACGAGCAGACAGGAAAGGGTCTGGATATTTCAGAAACAAGGCCTGTTTTCAGATCTGCCTCCGATGTTGAACACGTAACCCATTCCACCTTTGTCAATCCTATCAGAACCGATGTACAAGACTATGAGTTAAGCATAATTGACGAAATTCTCCAACGCTATGATGTGGATGGTATTGTATTGGATCGAGCAAGATATTCTGATCAATTTGCTGATTTCAGCATTCTTTCGAAAGAAAGGTTCGAACAATTCCTCGGACATACCGTGGAACGGTGGCCGCAGGATATTTTTGAAATCTGTTACGAGGGAAATGAAAGGAAGATAAGAGAAGGAGCGCACTACCAAAAATGGATTGAATGGCGTGCGGGTAATATCCAATCCTATTTCAAAAGAGTAGAGAAAATGGTTCATGGAAAGGACCCGGGGCTTAAGTTTAGTACATATGTAGGTTCCTGGTATCCGCTTTATTTCAGTGAAGGTGTGAATTGGGGCAGCGTTACCTATCAACCTACTTATAATTGGGCGTCTGCCGATTATCACACAACAGGATATGCGGAAAAACTCGATTTTCTAATGACGGGCAATTATTTCCCTGAGGTTACAAGGGAGGAGGCTTTGGCAATTCAAAATCCGGATTGGCATAGTGTTGAAGGTTCAGTGGACATGGCTTTAGAAGCAGTGAATGGAGCAACCAGGCTAATTGGAAGTCTTTTCTTGAAACAATACAAAGGTCATCCGGAACAGTTCAAAAGGGCTGTTGAGACGGTGTTGTCGAAAACAGGCGGGGTAATGTTGTTCGATTTAATATATCTCGAAGAATATGGATGGTGGCCAGAGGTCAGTCGATGGTTTAACGCTTTAAATGAATAAGGGTATTTCCCATAATCAGTGAAGGAGTGGGTAATCATGACAAAAAAGTTTCTCACGATCGTTTCTGCGGTAATGCTGACGTGTCTCTTCATTCCGTCTCAATCTTTGGCGGCTGATCAAAAGATACCGATTGGGAATTTGAAACCTGCGACACATCTTGAAAAACCGGTCTTGGAGCAAACCGGAGGGAAGTTAATTCTTAGCGATTCGCCGGAGACCTATCAACAAGAAGGAGCTTTCTATAGGGATACGGCAAAGGGAGAATTTCGCGTCTTTTGGCATCATCAAAACCGAAGCGGGGAAACAAGAAAGGTAGCCGTTGCGGTAACCAACACTTTGGATCAAGGTGTGAAGCTATACTCTGAAGGGCAAGGGGCTAGTGTAAGTATCTACCCCGATGTGGCGGGCCAGAAAGCACTGGTTTCCTTTCTGGAAGATCGATTCGAAAAACATTATTTGACTACATTGGCGCCGGGAGAAAGTTACTTTCTGATAAGAACGGCAGATGATTTGGATACAGTAAGCGGTATTGCCCAATTTGCCGCCTATACAAAACACGGACACCAACCAACTTCTGTTACGGTTACAACCCTGAACTATACAGACCGTCCGTCTCATCCTGAGAAAATGAGGATTTTGGAAGGGGATTCCCATACTCGAGGAAGCTTTCCGCATTTCAATCGAACGGGAGTCATTACTTATGACCCGGCAATGGGAAATGCTTATATTAGAATTTCGTCAGCTGAGAGCGGAAAGTGGAGTGATAAGTTACCTGGAGAATATGAAATGGGAGTCGATGTTGTCGATGGAAATAAACCCGTTGTAAACAATGGAAACTATGGGGTCTTATACAACTTCACCGTACAGATTGAAAACAGTCTGCATTCGCCGCGTGAAGTCACTGTTTACGAAAACCCTTCTGGCGGTTTTGGCCATTACGTGATGGAATGGCAAGGACATATCAAAAAGTCCGGGTTTTTGAGTTACAAGTATGCCTGGCCTTTCCAAGAATTAAATGTTGGGGCTGATGGAAATGACTATCGGTTTGTGACAAGCTTGCCTGGGGGAGCTTCCGGTCCTTCCGTCATTTATTTCACAAATACGGCTCACTAAATGAGAAAGTCTGGGGAACGTTCAGTTGAATGTTCCCCAAATTATTTTTCTTTATCTTAATCACCATCCAAGGAAGGAAGGGTTGACATATGGGATTTCGGAGACAAATGAAGCACGGATTGAGTTTTGTAATCATGTTGGCATTGGTTTTGATGGCCCTAGACAGTGGATCGACTTCTGTCCAAGCTGCATTACAGAATGACTATATACAAGCAGAAAATGGCGAAACTCACGTCATCAGTGCATTTAACCAGCTCCGTGGGGCAAATCAACTTCTGGTCTATACCCCGGACTATGGTGAAAGTACTGGAAATAATCGTTGGGGTGTCGAAGTCATAGTTGAAAATAATGTCATTACTGATATTCGAAATGGACCGGTTGACGGTACTGCCGATGCTCCCATCCCGGATAATGGTTATGTCATTTCAGGACATGGAACTGCAGCGGACTGGATTCTTGCAAACTTGCATGACAACGGAAAGGTAGAAATTCTTCGTGATGTGATCCTGGATCCTGTGAAAAAGGCAACGATGTCCATTACAAAAATCGATCCGAAGCCACCATATAAATTTCCGGGTGGCCGTGGTGTAAACGAACTCGTTCTGTACACACCTGATTACGTCCAAGATTCAACCGGGACAAATCAGTATGGTTATGAGGTTATCGTCAAAGACGGCATTGTGGTTGCGACCGGTGGCGGAAATTCAGTTATTCCAGAGGATGGCCTGGTGCTGTCCGGACATGGAACGGCTAAAAACTGGCTGTTGATGAATACCCAGGTAGGAGCCGAGGTGTCTATTGCCAGGGAAGCAATGACTGTCACCGTAACAATTGATGCCAGTGCCTATATTAACGTGGCGAAGCTTGCTTATGAGGAAGCAGCTGACAGTATTTCAGTCGCTGAACAAAAGTATCTTCCTGTACCGATTGAAAAGGCAAATGAGACTCTTGGCCAAGCGCAGCATTTGCTGGAGGAAGCGGAAAAGGCGTATGAAAATCAACAGTGGGAAAAGACTATAGCACTTGCAAGGAAAGCCAATCAATCAAGCCGCTCGGCTTACTATTACACGATTGATTCAAAAGTCGCCGAATCCAGAGGAACCTGGTACAGGCCGGTTGAAGATAACCCGAAAGAAGTGGAAGAAACACTCAATCAAATGCAAAGAGCGGGCATTAATGAGCTGTACCTGGAGACTTTCTATCATGGTTTCACTATTTATCCAAGCGATTCAGCAAGAGAAAATGGAATTGCAGAACAAAATCCGAAGTTTTCCGGATGGGATCCTTTACAGGTTTTCATTGAAGAAGCGAAAAAGAGAGGCATTCAGGTTCATGCATGGGTTGATGGATTGTACATTGGGAATCGTGTTCTTGGATCTCCCGGCCCTATTTTGACAGCGCATCCTGATTGGAACGCCGTCCAACGTGTCCATGTCGGAGATAAGCAGCCGACACCTCAAAAGAATAACGGTTACTATTGGCTTGATGTCACTAATCTGGATGCAAGAAACTACATGCTTGACCTGTTTCAAGAAATGACAGGGGAATACGATTTAGCCGGAATCAATCTCGACTATTTACGTTATCCAAGTCCGGATAACTGGCGGCTAACCTTTAACTACAGCGATGCAGCACGGAGTGGCTTTGAAGCGGAATATGGTGTAGACCCTGTAGCAATGAATCCTGAGAATGAGCTTTGGGAGGTCTGGAGGAGCTGGATTGCCGAGGCCGAAAATAACTTCGTAGAAGATTTATATCAAACGGTTAAGTCTGCCAATTCTCAAGCGGTTGTATCTATTACACCCGAGCCGACTGAAGTAGAGAAAATCAGTCAATGGGCGGCTTCTATGGATATTCTGATTCCTCAAGCTTATTCGTACGATGCGAAAGGCGTGAAGGAAACCATTTCTATGCAAAAGGAACCTTTACAAGGGGAAGGTATATTGACATATGGAGGCATTTACTCTCCGTACCACCATCAAGGTGCATACGAGACCGTAAAGCAGGTAGAGGCAACAAGAGAAGTGGCATTGGGAACGAATCTTTTCACTTTTGCACAAGTGAACTCTGCAACCATAGAGGCTTTGCATCAGGGACCGTGGAGGGATTCAGCTGTTTCACCGGGGGTGAATCCGATTGAGGCTGTGTCCAAACTCTTGGAAACGGTCAAAGCTGACATTCATAAAGTATATGTGCCAAGGCATGCAATGAAAGTTTCTGATGCGAATTCTATTATGAACAAAGTAGATCGTATTAACCGACAGATTCGACACCCATTACCGTGGCCATCATATCAAGGGATTCAAAACAAACTCGGAGAAATTCAAGAAACTATTAAACTTGACAAACGAAAAGATGATATTGAGCCAATAGTAGCGGATCGGCTTATTGAACAGTTGGAAGATGCGAAGAGGATCATAACGTATGTAGAAACTAAGAAGATTCGTTGATAATAAGGTTAAAAGAAGTCGGGCGAGAGCTCGGCTTCTTGACTTGTAAACTTTGCACGAATCCCTCCAAATAAGGAAGGGAAAACCCAACCCGTTGTCGAAATGTTCATAGAGGCAGCTTTAGAGGCATAATGCGAAAACAACAGGAGGAAGCGGCGATGGAGTGGAAAGGCATCATGGGCGGGTTGAATGCCGTCATGGAGTGGATTATGAGGTTGGCTTATGTCAACTTGTTGTGGATATTTTTTACCCTGGTTGGTGCGATTGTGTTTGGGATGATGCCGGCTGCGGCCGGGTTGTTTGCGGTTACGCGAAAGTGGGTGATGGGTGAAACGGATGTCCCGGTTTTCAGGACTTTTTGGGACACTTACCGGTCGGGTTTTTTGAAGGTCAATCTGCTGGGGCTGGGTTATCTGGCTGTAGGGATTATTTTTTATATTGATTATGTTTTCATCCATTCTCTTGGGGGCATGACGTCTCAGATCCTGACCGTCTTATTATTCAGCGTGGTTTTGCTGTATCTGATTACCTTTATGTATTTGTTTCCGGTTTACGTTCATTTTCAATTACCCGCTTTACGGTATCTTAAGGTTTCCTTTTTGATTGGGGTCGCCAATTTGCCATCGACGATCATCATGGCGGCGGGCATCGTGGCGGTCTATTTGTTGTTGCGGATCGTTCCGGGCATGTTTCTTTTCTTCAGCGGAAGCTTGTTAAGCTTGATTTTCATGTGGGCGGCTTACAGGGCTTTCTTGAAATTGGAGCGCCAACAACGGTTGAGAGAGAACGGCAATGAATCGTAGATTCACAACTTTTATATAAAAAAAGGAGAAAAACCATGGGACAAATCAGTTTGCAATTGTATTCAGTAAGAGAGGCGACAGCGAAGGATTTCCTGGAAACCCTGCGGAATGTAGCGGAAATGGGCTATGATGGGGTTCAGTTTGCGGGTTTCTTCGAAACCCCAGCGAAAGAATTGAAGAAAGTGCTGGATGAGTCGGGAATCGTCCCGGCGGGCAGCCACATGGGGTATGATACGCTGCTTGGGGATCAGTTGGAGGCTACACTGGCCTACAATCGTGAGATCGGGAACGATTTGATTATCTGTCCGTTCTTGGCTCCGGAGTTACGGAAAAATGCTGATGATTATAAGAAGGTAGCAGAGTCGCTGAACCAGATTGGAGAGACCTGCAAACAGCACGGTTTCACCTTCGGTTATCACAATCATAACTTTGAATTTGAAGAAGTAGACGGGCAGCGCGGCTTCGATATTTTGTTCGAAAACACGGATCCGGAGCTTGTGAAGATGGAGCTGGATTGTTTCTGGGTTACACATGCCGGTTACAGTCCGCAAGAGGTAATTGAAAAATACGGAGATCGTGTGGTTTCCTTGCATATGAAAGATATGAAGCAAGTTGACGGAAAGAAGGTAAGTACCGAAGTTGGAAATGGCGAGTTGGATCTTTCCGGGCTTTTGGAAATCGGGCAACAACAAGGAGTGCATTGGTTTACTGTGGAACAGGAAGATTTCGAGCGCGATCCGCTGGCCAGCGCGGAGATCAATGTACGGAACTTGCGTGAACTTGTGAAAAAATGAGGGAATAGTTAGATGAATCACTTGAAAAATAACGAAATCTTTATTTATGTAGGTTCCTATACCAACAAAGAAGCGGAAGGACTTTCGATTGCGGCCTTTGACCCGAAAAGTGGCGCGGCGAGTCTTGTTGGCCGCCTGGATGGCATTGCCCATCCTTCTTTTTTGACCATTGACTCGAAGCGCGGGTATTTATATGCCGTCAGTGAGACGGTGGAAGCCGAAGGGCGGCAAAGCGGAAAAGTTGTTTCCTATAAAATCAATCCGGAGACCGGTGAACTGATCTTTCGGAGTGAACAGCTAACGGGAGGGGCTGCCCCATGTTACGTGAGTCTAAGTAGCGAGGGTGACCGATTGTTCGTCGCGAATTATACGGGAGGGAATGTTTGCGTTTTTCCGCTTGAAGAGGGTCGTATTGGTGAAATGGCGGACGAGGCACAGCATGAGGGAAGCAGTTGTGTTCGCCCGGATCGCCAGGAAGCTCCGCATCCTCACTCGATTATCCTGGATCCTTCTGGACGGTTTGCATACGTACAGGATCTCGGCCAGGACAAAATTGTAATCTATCGATTGGGTGAGGACCGCCGTAAGTTGATTTACCACAAGGACATTCGGGCCGAACCAGGCGCGGGCCCGCGCCATCTGATTTTTCATCACACCGAGCCGTTTGCATATGTCATCAATGAACTGGACTCGACCATTTCAAGTTTTTTCTGTCGCGATGAAGGCTCTTTGGAATCGATTCAAACGATATCGACCCTTCCGGAATCTTATTCCGGAGAGAATACCGCTGCGGATCTACACATCAGCCCTTGCGGCCATTTTTTATATGCGTCGAACCGCGGGCATGACAGTATAGGCGTTTATAAAATTGATCTTGAAACAGGTGCTCTGGCATACGTAGATCACACATCTACACGTGGGAAAAACCCTCGGAATTTTGCGTTATCCCCGGATGGAGAGTTTTTGATAGCGGCGAATCAGGATTCTGACTCTATCGTAACTTTTTCTATTGATCGGGACACGGGCGAGTTGTCGGATCCTGTTGATTCCATGACGGTTTCGGAACCGGTTTGTGTGAAATTTTTATATTGAATTTTCTTATTGAATGACCGAAGTCACTTGACTCGAACAGTAGAAAATCTTTCAACCTTTCCCTTATAATAAGAACATATCAGAAAGTGGAGGAGCAGCTGTTTATGACGAAATTATGGGCAGGAGTGGATATCGGCGGGACGAAAGTCGCTGTCGCGCTCGTGAATGAGCAAGGAGAAATCGTTGTAGAAGATACGATTCCTACAGAAGTCGAGAAAGGGCCGGATCATACGGTGGAGAATATCGTGGATGTGATCCGGAAATTGACGAAGGACAATGATTTGGCCATTGAGGGGATCGGTATCGGGTCCCCGGGGCCATTGAACGCGAAGGAAGGCATCATTCTGAAGCCGTCGAACTTGAGGACGTGGCGGAATTACCCGATCGTGGATAAGGTTCGGGAACGATTTCAGATTCGGACAGTGCTTGGGAATGATGCGGATATAGCAGGGCTTGGAGAGTACGTTTTCAGCCTCGATGGAAAACATGAGAACGTGGCGTACGTCACGGTAAGCACCGGTGTTGGCGGCGGAATCATCTCGAACGGGCGGCTGCATGAAGGAAGTTCTTCAAGTGCGGCGGAATTCGGGCATATGATTGCCGAGAAGGACGGGCCGTTGTGCGGATGTGGCCGTCACGGCTGTGTGGAAAGTTTCTCCTCCGGGACGGGCATTGCCAATCGGATGACGGAAAGGGTGCTGGAGCACCCGGATCATCCATTGTTTGAGTTGGCCAAATCCGGACGGTTGACGGCGAAGGAAGCGTTTGAGGCTTATGAGGACGGCGACCAGCTGGCGCACGAGGTCATTGAGAAAGCCGAAGATTATCTGGCCATCGCATTGGCGAACATGATTACCGTGTTGAATCCATCGGTGCTGATTGTGGGTGGTGGCGTGGCGATTGGCCAGCCCCGTTACATTGAAGCCGTGGAGAAGAAGATCACTGGCTATGCGATGGAGGAAAACGTCGAGGCGGTCACCATTGTGAAGGCGAGCCTGGGAGCGAAAGCCGGCGTGATTGGAGCCGCGGCGCTAGCCATGAGGGACGAATTCTGAGCAGTGGCGACGAATGAATATAAAAAGAGAATCCTGATTTGAATGAAGTGAAAAGGAGAAGGAGAGTGCCCAAGCAGCACATCAGGGAGTAGGCGGCGATGCGACCAAGCCGGGAACATTTACTTCTTGAATGGTCAATGGGCGCGGGAGTATTTGAACGAATCCTGATGATAACGAAGTGATAAAAAAGAAGGAGAGTGTCGAAGGTGAAACACGATCCGATATTTTTGGAGTCCCCTTTTAAGGAACGGATATGGGGAGGAACCGCATTACGCGAGCGATTTGGTTATGATATTCCATCTGAGAAAACCGGAGAATACTGGGCGATTTCCGCCCATCCGAACGGCCAGAGCAAAGTTCGTGAAGGCACTTTCGTCGGGAAATCGCTCGGCGAATTGTGGGGGGAGCACCGAGAGCTGTTTGGAAATCGGGATGATGAGACCTTCCCTTTGCTAGTGAAAATTATCGATGCCAACCGGGACTTGTCTGTACAAGTTCATCCGGACGATACTTACGCCCGTGAACATGAAAATGGGGAGCGCGGCAAGACGGAGTGTTGGTATGTGATTGACTGTGAAGAAGGTTCGGAACTCGTATATGGACATCAAGCTGATAATAAAGAAAAGTTGAAAAAAATGATGGACGAAGGCGAGTGGGATCAATTGTTGCAAAAGGTGAAAATTCAGCCCGGCGACTTCGTTTATGTACCGAGCGGCACGGTTCACGCATTGCCGGCCGGCGCCTTGATTTTGGAAACCCAGCAGAGTTCCGATACAACATATCGAGTGTACGATTATGACCGCACGGATGAGGAAGGAAACAAGCGTGAGTTGCATCTCGCAAAGGCGCTGGATTGCATCACGGTTCCTCATGAGGATATCAGCATTGAGCCGGAAACCGAGACCATTGGCGATACCCGAATGACGACTTTTGTTGAAAATGAACATTTTACCGTCAGCAAATGGGAGTTAAACGGCTCGTCTACGCTCGAACAAGATGAAGATTTCCTGCTTGTAAGCATTTTGGATGGCGAAGGCACGCTGAAAGCCAATGGCCAGGATTTCCCCTTCAAAAAAGGCGACCATTTTATCTTGCCTTCCGGCCTCGGTAAATTCGATGTCGAAGGGAAAGCCACAGGTATCACTTCACATCCGTAAAAAAATTGAGTAGCCTGGGAACACTTAATCGCGGTTCATCAGAAGTCAATACCAGAGATTTCACTAAAAGTGCATGTTATGCACGCAGGCAAGGATTGTGCCGGATGATCCCCAGGAAAAAGAAATATGTGAGTCAGAGCATCCCGTTAGCTGCTTCGGTAGTTATGGGGGTGCTTTTTTCGTCGTAACTGTTCGGGCACGGTTCCACCCGAACAGTTACCGAAATCCCTTTTTCGTGCGGTCTTCGGTCACCGAACCACCCGAACGGTTACCGAAATCTCTTTTTCGTGCGGTCTTCGGGCACCATTCTGCCTTCTGACCCCCGTTGCCTCTCATTCAACCGACCTTCAAGCCCCATTCCTCCACACTGATTCTCACATTCACTTTCACAAGTAATGCGGCCCAGCTTTTACCCAATTATCCTCGGTCAAAGGTGCAAACCAATTCCTTTCGGCCAAGAGAAAATATGGCCACGCCCCTTCATAATTTCTTTCAACTAACCGATATAAAGGATATAGTCGATTGGCACTATTACAAGTAGGTGGGGAGAAAGGAAATTTGTTATGGATTTTGCGACTTTAATCGGATTGCTTCTTGGTATTTTGGGCTTGTTGGGCGGCTATTTGCTTGAGGGCGGTGAAGCGGGCTCCCTTGTACAGGGAACAGCGGCTTTGATTGTATTCGGAGGCACTTTCGGCGCCGTCATTGCCGGAACCCCGGCACGAATTCTGAAGAAAGTCCCTTATATTGTGACAGTCGCTTTCAAGGAGAAAGCTTATAAGCCGCATGAGACGATTGACGGTCTCGTGGAATTGTCCAACCTTTCCAGGAGGGAAGGCTTGTTGGCGTTGGAATCGGAAATAGAGAAATTTGAAGCGGATCCTTTTTTATATGAAGGTTTGTTAATGATCATCGATGGCATGGAAGGCGAACTCATTCGGGATATCCTTGATCGGGAGATCCAACTATATGAAGATAAGCATCTGGAGGTCGGCAAAGTATTTGAAACAGCCGGCGGCTTCGCGCCGACGATGGGGATTATCGGAACGGTAATGGGTCTGGTCCATGTTCTGGGAAACTTGTCAGACCCCAGTTCACTTGGGCCTTCAATCGCGGTCGCTTTTATCGCGACGCTTTATGGTGTCGCCAGTGCTAACGTGATTTATCTTCCGCTTCATAATAAAATAAAGGCGCGTGTAGACCAGGAAGTGTTAGTGAAGGAACTGCAGACGGAAGGTTTATTGTCGATTCAACACGGGGAAAATCCGAACATCCTCAGGAAGAAGCTCACGGCCTTTGTGGAAAAGCAGAAAGGCAAAGACCCGAAAGCGCAGATGGAGGAGAGTGAAGCGCTATGAGCCGAAGGCGGAGAAGGAAAAGCAGTGAGTCCGAAAGCAATGATCGGTGGTTGATCACTTATTCGGACATGATTACATTACTGTTGATCTTCTTTATCGTATTGTATGCGATGAGCGAGGTGGAGAAAGCGAAGTTCAATTCGTTGATCGAATCCCTTCGCAACGCGTTTGAGGTCAAAACCGTCGAAAGCGCTCCGACTGACCAGATCGGTATTGATGTCCCGGATATCCAGCTGCCGGCATCGGTTAAGCAGCCGTTACCCGAATCGAAACCGAAAGATGATGAGCAGTTGGACAAGCTGTACGCGAAGCTGAAACATTATATAGAAGAAAATGGACTCTCAGCGAAGATGTCTCTTGTCGACTTGCCTGTGGGCGTGAAACTTACTTTTCAGGACAGTATCTTATTTGAACCCGGAGAAGCCCAATTGAAACAAGAGGCGTTACAAGTGTTGGGGGACGTCAGCGGATTGTTGAAGACCGTGGATAATGAAATCAGTATTATTGGGCATACCGACGATGTGCCGGTCGATAGGGCCGAGTTTCGCTCGAATTGGGAACTGTCGACGGCGCGAGCGCAAAGTGTCAGACGCTACCTGCAAACTAAAAGTAACGTCAAACCCGCGCGAATGCGTGTTGTCGGTTACGGAGAATATAAACCGAAGGTGCCGAACGATTCCAAGGCCCATCGGGCTGAAAACCGCAGAGTCAACATAGTGGTGTTGCGAGAGAAAGAAGTGGAAAAGTCATCTTAATCGAAATGACCGGCCCGGGGCACCCCGGGTCTTTTTGCGGATGTACAAATTTTGTCGTTTTCGATAACATAGGAAGCAAGAACTTACTGACGGCAGTCAAAAGGAGAGACTTATGACCGACCCGATAAAAGTGATGACGGTGTTCGGGACGAGGCCGGAAGCCGTGAAGATGGCTCCGCTCGTTCTGGAGTTGGAGAAGCATCCGCGACAGATTCAATCAATTGTGACGGTGACGGCCCAGCATCGGGAGATGTTGGATCAGGTATTGGGGATTTTCTCGATCGAGCCCAACCACGATTTGAACATCATGAAAGACAGGCAGACCTTGGCTGGCGTGACAACGAAAGCGCTCCAGGGGCTTGATGAAGTACTGAAAAAAGAAAAGCCGGACATTGTGCTCGTTCATGGGGATACGACAACGACGTTCGCGGCAAGCCTGGCCGCCCTTTACAATGAAACGGCTGTCGGGCATGTAGAGGCAGGGCTGCGGACCTGGAATAAATATTCTCCGTATCCGGAAGAAATGAACAGACAATTGACAGGCGTCATGGCCGATTTGCATTTTGCCCCAACCGAGAAGGCAGGCGCGAACCTGATAAAAGAAAATAAGCCGGAAGATTCGATCTTTGTAACGGGTAACACAGCGATTGACGCATTGAAAACCACTGTAAAAAAGAACTATTCACATGAGATCCTGGATCGGTTGGGGGAAGATCGTCTCATCCTGATGACCGCGCACAGAAGAGAGAATCTCGGACAACCGATGCGAAGCATGTTTCGGGCGGTGAAACGGATTGTTGCGGAACATGATGACGTTCAGGTAGTTTATCCGGTTCACTTGAATCCGGCGGTTCGTGAGACGGCGGATGAAATTCTTGAAGGGCATCCCCGAATTCATCTGATCGAACCGCTGGGTGTGTACGATTTTCACAATTTCGCCTCCAGCGCCTATATGATCTTGACCGACTCCGGCGGTGTTCAGGAAGAGGCGCCTTCACTTGGCGTGCCCGTATTAGTGCTTCGGGATACCACGGAACGGCCGGAGGGCATTGAGGCCGGGACTTTGAAGTTGGCGGGAACAGATGAGGAACGAATCTATCAGTTGGCGGAAAAATTACTGACCGATGAGGATGTCTTCAGGCAGATGGCCAAAGCGTCCAACCCGTATGGGGATGGACGGGCCAGTGAAAGAATCGTCCAGGCTATTCTTTATCATTTTCGGCGCGGGGTTGATAGACCGAAGAATTTCGTGCCTGGAGGATTAGCATGAAGAGGTTTCTAATCTACTGGCTGCCGGTTCTTTTATGGGCCGGCTTAATTTTTTATTTTTCATCGCAATCTTATGAGGAACAGAATTTGCAGCCGACGCTTTCACAGTATATTGACGCTGAGGTGATTGGCAACTGGTTCTCCGGCGTCTCTTTTCGTTACGCGGATGAAGAAGTAAGTGTTGAAACACTGGGTGCCGCGGGTTTTCTTGAATTTTTCATTCGTAAGGCGGCTCATTTCACCGTCTACTTTGTCCTCGCGTTTTTGCTCGTCCGGGCTTTCTCCCGTTCCTTACAGGCTCGCGCGAAAATCTTCTGGTTTTCGCTTATTCTTGCCGTCCTTTATGCGGCTTCCGACGAATTTCACCAAAGTTTCACAGCCGGCCGAACGCCGCTCCCACTCGACGTCGCCCTGGACTCGTTCAGTGCGTTATTCGGAACCATGGTTTCCTATTTTTTCTATGTCGGACGAAAAACTCGTTGAATTTTGCTGAATAAACTGTAATCTCATTGTAATCTGTCGATAATATAGATGTCACATTTTTTTAATAAACTAGAAAGACAACCCATTTATACCCATTATGAGCAGGGGGGAGCAGGATTGCGAAAGCCAAAGAATCAGACAGTGAAGACGTTTGTGACGACAACAGCTTTTGCTAGTATGGTTTTGGCGGCGCCGGCTATCAGTTATGCCGATCTTGGGGATAAGCCGTTGAAACAGGGTATGAAAGATCCGGATGTCAGGCAGCTACAGGATTTGTTGAAGGAGAAGGGGTATTTTCATTTCCCGCGATCGACCGGTTATTTCGGTCCGATTACGAAAGAGGCGGTCATCCAATTCCAGAAGGATCACTCGCTGAAAACGACAGGGGTTGTAAAAGGAAGGACATTCCAGAAACTAGGCGTGCAAAGCGTAAACCGTGTTTCCACTAACCGCTTGCTTCGCGTCGGTTCCCGAGGCGAAGCCGTATCGGAACTTCAAACGAAGTTGAAGAAGGCCGGTACCTATGAAGGAAGTATCGATGGCCTGTATGGCCCGTTGACAGCGGCCGCGGTGCGGAAGTTTCAACGCTCAAGAGGGCTGACAGTGGATGGAATTGCGGGACCGGTTACGTTGGGAGCGTTGTACAAACATGGGGCGCGAGAGCGTGAACAGGCAGCGAAGAAATCACGGAATGAGCAAAAGAAAACGCAAGAAGTCAAGAAGCCTGATAAAGGCTCATCTTTTACAAAGCAAGTCTTAAGGGTCGGATCCCGTGGGAAAGCGGTCAGCAGTTTGCAAAATCACCTACAGGCAGCAGGATTATATACATACACGGTGGACGGCATATATGGTTCGCGGACGGCTGCGGCTGTCCGGAAGTTTCAGCGGGCTCACGGCCTTAAAGTAGACGGGATTGCGGGTCCGGTGACCTTGTCGACGTTGTACGGAAGCAAGGAAAAGGCAGTGGAACCCGAGAAAGAAAAGCAACAGGAGAAGAAGGTTACTGAGCCAAACCTGCAGCAGGAGAATGACGGACTGTTGAACTTCCGGGACCGCGGCGCGTACGTGACGGATTTGCAAAAGAAATTGGCAAAGATCGGCTTGCTGGATCAGTCGCCGTCAGGCTACTATGGAATGGATACTGAACAAGCTGTCCGGGAATTCCAGGCAAAGTATGGACTTACTGTGGACGGGATCGTTGGTCCGAATACAAGAGCCAAATTGACAGAGGTGCTGGGTTCGAAGGAAAAGGCCAAGGCACCGGCGGAGGAGAATTCCTCATTCAGTGTTATGAACCTTGTCGCGGATGCGGCTGATTTGCTCGGAACCCCGTATCAATGGGGCGGGGAAGTGCCGTCAACCGGTTTTGATTGCAGCGGTTTTGTCCAGTATTTATTTGCGGAAAACGGCATTGATTTGCCAAGGACTGTGGCATGGATGTGGAACACGAATTTTGGCCATAAAGTGGACAACCTTCAGCCCGGGGATGTCGTCTTTTTCGAAGGTACTTATAAAAACGGCCCATCCCACAATGGCGTATATATAGGGAACGGCCAGTTTATCCAAAGCGGATCGTCAAACGGCGTTACGGTGAGCGACCTGGACTATCAATATTGGTCCTCGCATTACCTCGGCGCCAAGCGATTTTTCTGATATTTAAAAGGAGCCCTTAGTGGCTTCTTTTTTTGTTGAATATGGATCTGATCTTTATTTATCCTCCTTCTGTATGCGGTTTGCCTCACCATTCCGACCTTTGTCCCAATTTTCTAACTGTGACTTTTCTCCCTTCTTGGTTGTTGTCGGATCCTGTAT
>DASTWO010000209.1:0-4889 GCA_035776675.1 Caryophanales bacterium | reverse complement strand
GAGAGTTCGGAAACCGCAACCAAGGCGGTAACCCAGGATGCTGAACCGACAACAGGTGAAATCACTACGGGTGTGGAAAAGAACGACACCAAACCTAAGGAGATGACAAATGACAGCGGGAAGAAGCCTGAGGAAGAGGTGAAGCCTTCGGATGAAGATCTGCCGCCTGGTGTACCTGATGTATCCGCCATAATAAATGTTGGGGAGGAGCTTCGTTTTCCGAAAATCGCCGGAAAAAAACTCCCACCCAATCCAAATATTTTTTCAGCGAAATTGGTGAATCCTCCCGCAAAGGCGGATTTAGGAAAACCGGAGGAAGGAATGAAATATGTTTCTATCCAATTAACATTCGAATACAACAATACTTCAAGCCGGTCAATTATCGTTCAGTACCAACCCTATTATTTTTATCTATACACCAATCAGGCAAAAAAAGAGGATGTTGACTTCACGATCATCAAAAAAGTTGACTATGAAAAAGCACGTGGTCGCTTAGGTGGAAAAGGGAGTCTCACAAGCGTTGTGACGTATGAAGTAAAAAAGGATGCAAAAAACCTTACATTAGTTGTCAATACAGGCTATTCACCTCCAAGTTTCCATACGGGAAGAATTGCGGTTAGAATAAATAAAATGGACTAGAAATAACCTGTTGGTTTCTTTATAAGATGCCGACAGGAATTTCTTTTTTCGTAAGATCGGACAATGAAAGGAAATTAGGAATGTGATGAATTTTATTTTTATTGTAGTTGGGTACGCAGTGTTGCTGAATGTCACAGGCTTTGTTTTGGTTGGAGCGGATAAACGAAGGGCCCGAAAAGATAAATGGCGCATCCCGGAGGCGCGGCTCTGGTTGGTTGCGTGGATTGGCGGAGCCTTGGGGATCTGGTTGGGGATGAAAAGGTTTCATCATAAGACCCAGCATCGAAAATTTGTGATCGGGGTTCCGTTTTTATTTTTCATTAACCTTGTGGTTTATTTGGCTGTCCTGGCGCTGTTTTTGGCATGAGGGCTCGTCTCGTGTCATATTGTAGGGAATGGGAGGGTGATCTCGATGGATAAGGTTTCGGGGATCGTCTTTGAGGTCCTGCAAACGAGCGGGATGTTTGCTCCATTGGCTTTCATTATCCTTCATGTGATGCGGCAGTTTGTCTTTGTGCCGGTGAGTCTGATTTGTATGCTGGGCGGCGTGTTTTTCGGTGTGCTGTACGGGACGTTGTATTCGTTGATTGGGCTGACGTTGGCGAGCATCTGGTTTTATTTGTTGTTTAAGCGTATGCCATCCTGGTTCCGGAAGGTTCAGCAGTTAAAAGAAAAATGTTTCAAAAAAAGAGCGCCTTTGTCGTTTGGCCAAATGGCGATTCTGCGGCTGATTCCGTTCGTTCATTTTCATCTGATTTCGCTTTGTTTGATCGAGGCTACGTCTGACTTTAAGGCGTACACAAAGAATTCCATGTACGCCAATCTTCCGCTCGCGGTGGTTTATACAATGTTTGGCCAGTGGATCGGACGTTTGTCCCCGGAATGGATTGTGCTGATTCTAGCTTGTTTACTCGTGTTATTCTATTCCTTGAGAACCCGGCAATGGACGATAAAATGGAATGAGTTCTTCGAAGCTCGTTCGACTTAATGGTTGTGTTTCAGAAAGTCGTCGACCGGGCTCTGCCAGGTGATTTCAGCTGATGGATAGGCGGCATAAATCTCCTGTTCCATTCGGTAAAAGTCTTCACGGTTCAGCCCAAACAGTTGGCCGGGATCGACCATTTGCATCAAGATCGAGGTCACGACGAATTCGTCCTCTGTGGCCCCGATATATTTTTCCCCTTCGAATTGGACACCCTTGCAGACGATGAACAAGTTCTTTCGCGCATCTTTCGGATCATCCCAAAAATAGAGTTGTTTTCTTCGTTGGGCGGTCTCCAATTTCCGCCGCGGGTCGGTTACATATTTCCATCCGCTGTAAAGGATCACAATGACAGCAAGCAACAGCAGTAAACGAAACAGCCATACGACCAACGGGGGTCACCTCGATTCTGGAAGTTAGCGAGTTGTGCATGTTTATTGAACCATCCTATCGATTCCGATTCTTATCAATACGAATGAGAACCGAAAAGGTTTCACTCCTGTTATAATAAAATTATCTTTTTTTATAATCGGAAAGGATGGGGAACATGCTGCGATTGGACACGGGAAAATTATTTGCCATGCAAAAACAGCTGGACAAGCGGATTGAGGCCGAGCATGGGCTGACGGGATCGGACCTTACGGAGCAAAAAATCTTGGCGCTTCAGGTGGAGCTTGGGGAGCTGGCTAACGAGACTCGCTGTTTTAAATTCTGGAGTGTGAAGCCGCCTTCTGAGCGATCGGTGATCCTTGAAGAGTATGTCGATGGTTTGCATTTTATTTTATCGTTGGGGCTGGCTTTCGGTTACGAGGTGGCGGAGCCCGTTTCGGTGGATGTGGAAGAAGAGTTGACTGCTTGTTTTCTGGAAGTTTTTGAGCGGGTTTCGGATTTCCGCAGGCAGCCTGAGGGGGATCGGTTTTGTAAATTGTTTTTCACCTATATGGTGCTTGGCGAACAGCTTGGGTTCACCTCGGATGACATTCATTCCGCTTATGAGGACAAGAATCAGACGAATCACGAGAGGCAGGAACAAGGTTATTAAATTGTGATTGTCAGGTTCGAGCGTTATAATGAAAGTGCATACATTTAGAGAGTGCTGGGTCGCACGCTGGTTGGTGGGCGAATGCTTGACTGGTTTCGCGTGTGCGGTCGGCCTGGTGCAAATCACTACGGAGGAGAGTAAGTACATATGGCGTTAGATGAAACACTCAAGATGTTGAAAGACTTGACGGATGCCAACGGCATACCGGGCAACGAGAAAGAGCCGCGTGAGGTCATGCGCAAGTATATCGAGCCTTATGCGGATGAAGTGATGACGGATCGTCTCGGGAGTTTGGTCGCCGTGAAGAAAGGAAAAGCGGACGGACCGAAAATCATGGTGGCCGGCCATCTTGACGAGATCGGCTTCATGGTGACGAAGATTGATGAAAACGGCTTTCTGCGTTTTCAGACCGTCGGCGGCTGGTGGGAGCAAGTGATGGCCGCGCAGCGTGTGACGGTGATGACGAGGAAAGGCAACGTGACGGGCGTGATCGGATCGAAGCCGCCGCACGTATTGAAGCCGGAAGAGCGGAAGAAGTCCATGGACGTCAAGGATATGTTCATTGACGTCGGTGTGGCGAATAAGGAAGAGGCCGAGGAATTCGGAATCCGGCCGGGCGATTCGGTCGTGCCGGTGTGTGATTTCACGGTGATGAAGAATGAGAAATATTTGCTGAACAAGGCGTGGGACAACCGAATCGGCTGTGCAATCGCGATCGGCGTGTTGAAGAATTTGAAAGGCGTCGATCACCCGAATACGGTGTACGGCGTCGGAACGGTTCAGGAAGAAGTCGGCTTGCGCGGCGCGAAGACTTCGGCCAACTTGATTGAGCCGGACATTGGTTTCGCGGTGGACACTGGAATTCCGGGGGACACGCCGGGGATTTCGGAGAAAGACGCGCAGGCGAAGATTGGCAAAGGGCCGCAGGTGATTATGTATGATGCGTCGATGGTTTCGCATAAGGGGTTGCGTGACTTTGTCACGGATACCGCCGATGCGAAGGGGATTCCGTATCAGTTCGAAGCGATTCCGGGCGGCGGCACGGACTCCGGCGCGATTCATTTGACGGCGAATGGTGTGCCGGCGCTGTCGATTACGGTAGCGACGAGATACATTCATACGTCGGCTGGGATTATTCACCGCGACGATTATGAGAATGCGGTGAAGTTGATGACCGAAGTGGTTAAACAGCTTGACGCGGACAAAGTGAAAGAACTTACATTTGGATAAGGAAAGCCGGCGGGTTTGGGCCCGCCGGTTTTTTTGTACGGATTGAGGGGTTCGTGCCATTATTTTGATTATCGTGCAATCCTCTCAAGTTTCGTGCAATAAAATATTTTTTCGTGCGATTACCCTCAAGTTTCGTGCAATTCCCGTGCTCAACCTGGTTTGAGAGCCAAAATTTTGGTCTCTCAACGTCCGATTAGCCTGTTGGGTCCGACAGATTTTCTTTTTTAAAATGCTTTTTGCGTTTGTTCTGGGATTCCTTTTTCGATATTGGCCAGCATGGCCTCTTTATCGCTCTCGTTGGCTTCGTTCCAGCACAATTCAAAGAAGACGCCTAGTCCGGGCAAAGTCTTCTCCTCGCCGCCCTGGATCGCGTCGGAGATGGTATCCTGAAGTTGATCCTGATTGTTGCCGGAACAGTTGGCGATTACCGCTTTTCTGATGTCGATATCCATTTTGCACAGCCTCCTTTCAGAATGACTGTGTTTATTTTTCAACGGACGGCGGGAAATTATGTATGACTTCCTGTATAATGGGGCTGAATTGAGGTGAGGACGAATGTATATTGAATCGAAGAAAAATCCGCGTGTGAAGGAATGGAAGAAGTTACATATGAAGAAAGGACGGGATCGAAGCGGTCTTTTCCTGATTGAAGGGTATCACATGGTCGAAGAGGCATTGGCCGGCAATGTTGAAGTGGTTGAGGTGATCTTTCAGGAACGGGCGGATCTCCCGTTGGAATGGGAACTTGATGACATTCCGCTTTACGCAGTGACGACCAGTGTTTTGAAGGAAATCAGTGAAACGCAAAACCCGCAGGGCATTGCGGCGGTTTGCCGAAAGCGTGAATCTTCTTTCTCGGTGGAGCCCGATGGGAAATATTTGTGCATTGATGCTGTCCAGGACCCGGGCAATGTCGGAACGATGATTCGGACAGCGGATGCTGCCGGTTTGACGGCTGTGATTCTTGGGGAAGGCTGTGCCGATCCTTACAATGGA
>DASTWO010000208.1:0-5936 GCA_035776675.1 Caryophanales bacterium | reverse complement strand
TTCTTCGGATTTTGAAGTTTCGGCTTGGACGGATGAAGGAGAAATCATGGGGATTCGCCACAAACACTTCCAAATGGAAGGAGTCCAGTTCCATCCTGAATCGATTTTGACCGTGAATGGCAAACAGCTTTTGAAGAATTTCCTTGATACTCACCGGGAGTCCTCATGTTTATCTACTTAAACGGCAGCATTGTCGATGAAAAAGAAGCCGCTATTTCGCCTTTTGACCACGGTTATATTTACGGAATGGGTGTCTTTGAGACTTTCCGGACCTACGGTGGGCACCCTTTTTTATTCGACGATCATCTCGAGCGGCTCCGGAATGGCTTAAGTGAGATGGGGATCGAATGGCGGGAAACCCGTGAGTCGTTACTTGAAGCGTTGTCCGAACTCTTGGCGAAGAACGATTTAGAAGATGCTTCTATTCGGCTCAATGTGTCTGCCGGTATTGCCGCAAATGTTCCGCAAGCTGATGTGTACCGAGACCCAACGACGATTGTATTTCTGAGACGATTGCCCGCAACTATACCCAACCACAAGGCTGTCAAGGTTCTGAGCACAGTGCGAAATAGCCCGGAGGGTGAAGTTCGCCTCAAATCCCATCATTTTTTTAATAATATATTGGGCAAGCGGGAAGTAGGACCGGATCCTGACACTGAGGGTGTTTTTCTAACGGAGAACGGCCATTTGGCTGAAGGGGTTACATCGAATATTTTCTGGGTGAAAAACGGAGTGGTTTTCACACCGTCGATTGATACCGGGATTTTAAACGGGATAACCAGGCAGTTTGTGCTTACTCTTTGTGAGGAAAATAGGATTCCCTTTAAAACGGGAAAGTTCAAGGTAGATGCACTTTACGACAGTGAAGAGGTATTCATTACGAACTCAGGACAGGAAATTGTGCCGATCAACCGTGTGGATCTTGAAAATTTACCATCGCATGAAGGAAAAGTGACACAACGGCTGAAACAGTGGTATCATACATATCGAAATCATTTATGGAGCCGGAACGAAATGGGCCGAAAGGGTGCACGATAATGGCAGAACATCTATTGAGTCTGCAAGGCGGTAAGCGGGTGATCGACCTGAATGAAAAGACATGGATAATGGGAATTCTCAATGTGACACCGGATTCCTTTTCCGACGGTGGGCTTTTCACAAATATAGAGAAAGCTGTGGCACATGCCAAACAGATGAAAGCGGACGGGGCTGACTTTATCGATATAGGCGGCGAATCCACTCGACCTGGCTACACACCTGTGTCTCTCCAGGAAGAATTGGACCGCGTGATCCCGGTGATTCGCGAAGTGGCTGCCAAGGTGGATCTGCCGATTTCTATTGATACTTATAAAGCTGAAACAGCCCGGCAGGCACTGGAGGCGGGAGCCTCTATCATCAATGATGTATGGGGAGCGAAAGCGGACCCCGGAATGGCTTCAGTTGCCGCGGAGTATGATGTTCCGATTATTTTGATGCATAATCGCCATAACACGAATTATAAAGATCTTATGACTGATATGATTGCCGATTTGCGGGAAAGTATTGAAACTGTCCTGCGTGCGGGGGTGAAGGAAGAGAATATTGTTCTTGATCCCGGAATCGGCTTTGCCAAGACCTATGAACAAAACCTTGAAGCCATGGATCGACTTGAAGAACTGACAGAACTGGGTTATCCGGTATTGCTGGGTACTTCACGGAAATCTATTGTTTCGCAAACCCTTCATTTGCCCAAGGAAGAGCGAGTTGAAGGAACCGGCGCGACAGTTTGCCTCGGTATTGAGAAGGGATGCCATATTGTCCGTGTTCATGATGTATTGCCGATTAAACGGATGACGACAATGATGGATGCGATGTTGAAACGAATGCCTGCTCCGTTGTAAGCTGACGGAAAAAGGGAGCGGAAACAGAATGGATAAAGTTTATTTAAACCAAATGGCTTTTTATGGATATCATGGCGTTTTCCCTGAGGAAAACAAGCTTGGCCAACGTTTTCTGGTTGATCTTACGTTGGAAGGTGATCTGAAGCCGGCCAGCCGCTCGGATGATATTCACCAAACTGTTGATTATGGAAAAGCCTATGAATTGGTCCGTAAAGTTGTCGAAGGTGAGAAGAAGAAGCTGGTGGAAACCGTAACAGAGCAGATTGCCGCAGAGGTATTTCTGGAATTTCCGGTAATTGAACGCTGTACTGTAAAGGTCATCAAGCCCGACCCTCCCATTCCAGGCCACTATGATTCCGTAGCGGTTGAAATGACAAGGGAACGCCAATGACGAAGAAGACTTATATCGCGCTTGGGGCCAATGTAGGAGATCGGCTCGACTCCTTGCATCAGGCGCTCTTAATGTTAGATGAAAATCCGGAAATTCATGTGAACAGGTTGTCTTCGATTTATGAAACGGATCCGGTCGGGTACACAGATCAGCCGAATTTTTTGAACATGGTTGCTGAAGTTTCCACCACGCTTACTCCCCTTGATTTTTTTCATATAACATCAACTGTTGAAACGCAGCTTGGCCGGGAACGAACAGTTCGCTGGGGTCCTCGAGTGATAGATCTCGATATTTTGCTTTATGACAACTTAAGGATGGAAACGGACCTTTTGCAAATTCCGCACCCTCGCATGGTTGAGCGGGCCTTTGTTTTGATACCGTTGGCGGAAATCAACCCTGAACTTCGCATTCCGGATCAACAATCTACAATTGCCGATTACATCTCACAAATTTCAGATAAAGAAGGTGTCCGATTATGGAGGCAGAACAATGGGGAAGAAAAATACGCGCTTTTCGAAAGCTGAAAGGACATACCCAAGAGTCATTGGCGCAAGAAATGAACGTTTCGGTTTCCGTGATCGGGGAAATTGAGCGTGGGAATCGCTTTCCGTCAGAAAAGGTTCTTGAAGATGTTGCGGATATTTTGAATGTAACGGTTAAGGATTTAACTCCTGATGAAGAGGAAAAGAACGCATAGGAGGATGTCCCCACATGTTTAAAACCGGGTCAATTCAATTGAAGAAACACGTTGTGTTGGCTCCGATGGCTGTGGTGTGCAATCTCGTTTTTCGTCTGATCGTGAAGGAATTTTCTGGGTAGGTCTCGTAAGCGCGTAGATGGTTAACGACAAGACGATTTTGCATCCTTTATGGGCCGCCAAACGATCTAGATGAAGGATTACTGGGAGATTACATGACCAATATAGAAGAGAAAAAACAGAAATTAGCCGCAAAAGCCGGTTAACATTTGAAGGAGAGACTTGCCGATGAAGGAGCAATCACCTGTATTTACTCCTGAAGGCATCAAGAGAGTTACAGCAGAGTTGGAGCAATTAAAGGCCGAAAGGAACGAAAAACTGCGCATGGACCCGGAGGCAGATTTATCTTTCCTGCGCGGGCGGATTGAAGAGATCGAAAGAATGATTCAAAATGTGGAAGAAACGAGCGGTCCTGCGGGGGTCGGAGTGATTGGGGCCGGCGCCTATGTGAAACTTCGCGATATTGAATTCGCAGAGGAACTTGAATATCGTTTGGTTCATCCCTATGAAGCCGATCCTAAGGAGAATAAGGTCTCGGTAGAATCTCCGATGGGTCTTGCGCTGACAGGAAAAAGGGCTGGTGACCTTGTGAAGGTTGAGGGCCCGGGTGGTTCCCTTACTTATGAAGTTGTTGCTGTTGAATACTGAACGGGAAGTAGCGGCGGTGCCGCCAACCCGGGAGTGCCCAAGCATCACATCTGGGAGTAGGCTGCGATGCGACTAAGCCGAGAACACTGCTTCTATGGATTCACGATGGGCGCAGGAGTATTTAACGAGTCTGTATAAAAAAACTAAGTAGATATGAGGAGTGCCCAAGCATCACATCTGGGAGTAGGCTGCGATGCGACTAAGCCGAGAACACTGCTTCTATGGATTCACGATGGGCGCAGGAGTATATAACGAGTCTGTTTAAAAAAACTAAGTAGATATGAGGAGTGATGGTATGAGTCAAGAACTTGATGTCAACGATCTCATGCTCGCACGCAGGGAAAAGTTGAATCATTTGCGGGAAGAAGGAATTGATCCGTTCGGAGGACGTTTTGACCGAACTTATGATGCTGAAGAAATGAACGGCCAATTTGGTGATTTCAGTAAAGAGGAGCTGGCCGAAAAGGAAATTCCGGTATCTTTGGCAGGAAGGATTATGACGAAGCGCGGGAAAGGAAAGGCCGGGTTCAGCCATATTCAGGATTTGACGGGACAAGTTCAAATCTACGTTCGGAAGGACGCGGTCGGAGAAGAACAATATGATTTGTTCACTCAAAGTGATATTGGTGACATTGTCGGGGTATCCGGTGTGGCGTTCAAGACCAAGGTCGGTGAACTTTCGGTGAAGGTCAACGATTATAAATTGCTTTCCAAGTCCATGCGCCCATTACCTGATAAATATCATGGCCTGCAGGATGTTGAGCAACGTTACCGCCAGCGCTATGTCGACTTGATTATGAATCCCGATGTCAAAGATACGTTTATCACAAGGAGTAAAATTTTACAATCCATGCGTCGTTATCTTGACTCACAAGGTTTTCTTGAGGTCGAAACGCCGACGATGCACTCGATTCCCGGAGGTGCGGCCGCCCGGCCTTTTATTACGCATCACAATGCCCTTGGGATTGAGCTTTATATGCGAATTGCCATCGAGTTGCACTTGAAGAGGTTGATTGTCGGTGGGTTGGAAAAGGTCTATGAGGTGGGTCGGGTTTTTCGAAACGAAGGGATTTCCACTCGCCATAACCCGGAATTTACAATGCTAGAATTATATGAGGCGTATGCTGATTTTCATGACATTATGGCCCTGGTGGAGCAATTAATTGCGAATATCGCTGAAGAGGTTTTGGGGACGACATCGGTTAAATACGGTGAACATAATGTCGATTTGGAACCGCGTTGGACAAGGCTTCATATGGTGGACGCCATCAAGGAGAAAACCGGCGTTGATTTCTGGCAGGATATGACTGATGATGAAGCGAAAAGTTTAGCCAAGGAGCATGGCGTAGAGATTAAACCTTCCATGACCTTTGGGCATATTGTCAATGAATTTTTCGAGCAGTTGGTGGAACATACTTTAATCCAGCCTACTTTTATTTACGGTCATCCTGTGGAGATTTCACCTCTCGCTAAGAAGAATGAAGAGGACCCGCGTTATACTGATCGCTTTGAGTTGTTCATTGTGGGTCGTGAACATGCCAACGCCTTTTCGGAGTTGAATGATCCGATTGATCAGCGTGAACGGTTTGAAGCACAGGTTCGGGAGCGTTCTGAAGGTAATGATGAAGCGCACATGATGGATGAAGACTTCCTTGAGGCGCTTGAGTACGGAATGCCGCCTACCGGTGGATTGGGCATCGGGATTGATCGGCTCGTAATGTTGCTGACAAATTCGCCCTCTATTCGCGACGTATTATTGTTCCCGCAAATGAGACCTCAGTCTTAATGCTGGATGGTTAGGGATTGTCCGCCGATATTTCTTTGGCGGACTGATTTTCCTCTATTTGGAGGTTGCGAGTTCATTTAAAAAATGTTATATTAGTTTCTGTCGCCGGAAACGCAGGCGAATGATCCATGAAGCGTTGAAAAAAAGTTGAATAAAATGTTGACTTTCATTTTCACCCATGGTATATTAGTAAAGTCGCCGTTAACGGCGAGGCCATTCGACAACATAAGTTGCAGACAATGTAACATTGTCGAAATGAATCCCTTTTAATGAAGGAATCGCACCTTGAAAACTGAACAAAAAGCCAAGCGTGACGAGGGAACTCGTTAATTCCAAGTGGACCTTATGGGTCATTTGGAGAACCCTAAAGAATCAAAAGCAGTTAGGAAATCAACTTTTTACGGAGAGTTTGATCCTGGCTCAGGACGAACGCTGGCGGCGTGCCTAATACATGCAAGTCGAGCGCGGGAAGCA
>DASTWO010000207.1:0-26005 GCA_035776675.1 Caryophanales bacterium | reverse complement strand
AACATTTGGACGCAGAAAAAACAAACTTCAAATATAAATTTCAGATCATGCTAAATAACCCGGATCACTTGCCCAGGAAAAATGAGCCCGTGATTACCAAACTGAATTTTTCAGATTACCATGTTCATAAAGATAGCCTTGAATTATACGATGATTCAAATAACAAAGTGGCTTTTCAAATTATTGATGCTGTTATGGATGGGGAATTTATTCAAGAGGCTTCTATGGTTTTTGTTATTGATTTGAATGAGGTAGTCACTTCTTATTGGCTTTACTCAGACGAAAAACCTTTACGGGGCAAAAAAGAGTTTAAAGGAATTGAAAGATTGAAAGTGGTACAAGAAGACGGGTTTAGAAGGTTGGACACAGGCTATTATATCCTGGAATTATGTTCAGGAACTGCGGACGGTACCTCTTACGGAAAATGGGGGATAAGGTATTTTGAAGCCAAAAGTGAAGGAAAAAACCTTATTAAAGACTATTCCAATGCGATAGGCGGATTTTATGGGCCATTCTTCACACCAAAAAACGGCCTGGTGAATCCTCCTGAACATACTAAAGTTAACTGTCTGGTTGAAGAAGAAGGTCCGTTGTATTGCAGATATCGATTTGAAGGACGTGTGCCAGATGGGTTGGATGAAAATCTAAAAGGGAAGAATTTCGCGATCACTTGGGAGTTTTTCTATAATTCACCATGGTATAGAAGAAGGTATGAAGTCGATGGGTTTTCAACGACGGTAGATGGAATTCCGGTAGAAAATAAGATTACCGTAGGTGACGAATTTGAAAGCGGGAAAGGGGACAGGGTTTTCACATCTTTTGCATGTTATGGGGGAACCCATTATAGAGAAGGTGATTTATATGCTGACATCCTATCTAAAGCCGTTCGTCATTTGATTGAGACAGCAGATGAACAAACCAGTCCAAACCTTAAAAGGTATAAAGAAGAAATTGGAGAAGATATCAATAAGGTTTCCTGGGATTACTTCTGGCGAATTTTCTGTATTAAGGCGGGGATCCTCAAGGCAGAAGAAATAAAAGAACATATAGCTCAAATTATTCCTGAATCCCACAGGCAGGTGCATCAAAGCAAGCGAAATGAAAAGGTACTGTATAATCAATTTGTGGACGTGAATAAGGCTCCGGAACAAACCATTTTCCCAATGAGCGCCAAAAAAACGGCTGAATTAAATGATAATACCGGTTATGCGATGGTTTGGTACACAAGTGAAACGGTGTCTCGATATCAAATCGTTCAAAGAAATGATTCGGGATGGGTGAATTGGGGAACAAACGGTGAAAATGAGCATCCAGAGTTACCGACTGGTTCAACTATCTATAGCGCTTATGGGAAGTTTGAAGATTGGGAAGTTCAAGCCGATGCAATGGAAAAAAGAATTGATTCCAAACAAGGGCTTGCCACAATTCTTAAATAACGGGGTGGCTCATTTTGTATGGTGCAATTGAAGCAGGAGGAACCAAATTTGTTTGTGCGGTGGGAAATGATCATCAAAAGGTAATTCAGAAGATTACTTTCCCAACATCCACACCAGAGGAGACCTTTAGACAGGTATTTGAGTTTTTTGATGCATTCTCTCTAAAAGCGATCGGAGTTGGTTCTTTCGGACCGATTGATGTCAACTCAGATTCTCCTACCTATGGATATATTAAAAATACACCCAAAACGGCCTGGCAAAACATTGATTTTTTGGGGCCAATAAAAAACAGGTATGAAATACCTGTTGGGTGGACTACAGACGTAAATGCCGCAGCTTTGGGGGAAGCAACTAAAGGAGCAGGCAAAGGTTTGGCCAACGTTCTTTATTTGACGATTGGTACGGGAATAGGCGGCGGAGCCATTATCAACGGGGAAATTTTAGAAGGCTTTGGTCACCCCGAAATGGGCCATATCAAGGTGGAGATCCACCCAAATGATCAGTTTGAAGGATTATGCCCTTTTCACGATCATTGTTTAGAAGGAATGGCTTCAGGACCGACAATTGAGGCGAGATTGAGCAAAAAGGGATACGAGATAGATGAAGACAACAACGTTTGGGGGCTTTTGTCTGATTATATTGCCCAAGCGCTCTATCACTATACAGTTGTATTGTGTCCCCAAATCATTATTCTAGGTGGCGGAGTGATGAAAAACCCCAGTCTTCTACCAAAAATAAAAAATGATTTGCTCGAAAAGTTAGGGGACTATGTAAAGCCTCCCTCTATTGAAAATTACCTGGCCAAACCTGGATTAGGAGACGATGCCGGGGTCGTAGGAGGGCTTATTCTAGCTGAGAAAACCTACAAAGGAATTGATTCAAACGAACGACGCTATAGGTTTCTACTATAGGAACAGCTGGTTGGAATATCGAACGAAAAAAATAAGTCTAGCATTTTGAGATGATCTCTGAAAACAGGGATCATCTTATTTAGATTTCAATGGTATGGGTTATTGTATCCTTTATTTGGTCCTGGGCTGGATTTCCCTCGACGAAGGGAACAATCTGTGCCACGATCAGTTTGAGGTCGAAAATGTCAGATACAGGGCAGCGGCGTATCGCTCGTTCCTTTAGAAGCCAAACATGCGTTAAAGGCTGGAATTCATCGATATCCAAACCGGCTCCAACTCATTGAAGAAGACATAGATCGGGTTTATCTAGTCTGGTCCGATATTGAAGAATATTGGTATAGTCAAATCAAAGGTCACTATGCTTTTTTTGCTGGGTGGCTTTTTTAGTAAAAAAATTTGGATAAAGGAAGGAATTAACACTAGAATTGTCGAAAGCTTGAATCAAGAGGTGCAAAAAGTGCCAACATTTTTTTAAAATAAAAGTTTATTTTTAATCAAAGAATTATAAGGTATCAAGACAAGGTGTGATTGGGATTCTATGTAGGCTATTGCTGATAAATATTGGATGGTGGTTGTACAAATTGCAAAGCAAGTTGTGCATAGTCTATTACGTCAGGGAACGTAGGTAATAGGTGAAATGGCCATTAAACAAAGAAAAGTCTATTTGATATGTTGTTATAATTCCTATTTTAATATTGGATTAGTTTATGGTGACTGTTCCCACAAAGTCCTAGACAATATATGTTCTTTATTATAAAAAATTTGGAGGTGTTATCTTGAAAATAGGTGTTTTACATATTAGTGATATCCATTTAAAGGTAAGGAATAACCCTGTTTTAGAAAAAGTAAAGAAGATTCATTCTGGTATTAAGAGTGAGACTTATGGGCTATCTCACTTATTTTTAGTGATTTCTGGTGACATTGCATACTCGGGTAAATTAGAGGAATATAACAATGGAATGATGTTAATTGATACCGTAAAACAAAATGTTGCTGATGAATTAAAATTAGATGTATCTGTAATTATTATCCCCGGAAACCACGATTGTAATTTCGAAATAGGTAATTCTGCTGTAAGGGACTTGTTGGTAAGACAAATACATGATGATTCAACTATAAAATTAGATGATTCAATTGTTAATCAGTTGTGTGGAACACAAGACGACTATTTCGATTTTATAGGTTATTATGATGAAGATGAAAACTGTGTTTGTAGTGAAAAGCTTTTCAAAAAATATATATTTGAGTTAGATGGATATAGTATTGGCTTTAATTGTTTAAATACTTCTTGGATATCTGAGTTACATGAACAACCCGGAAAAATGTATTTTCCGATTGAAAAATTTAAGGAATATCTTAATTCTAGGGAAAACCTAAGTTTAACTGTTTTACATCATCCTTATAATTGGTTTAACCCAGAGAATAGACGTTACATACAAAATGTATTAGAAGAATCCTCTGATATTATATTAACCGGACATGAACATGTATCGAAATTTGGGAAATTCCATGATTTTAAAAAAGGGTCAGTAAATATGATAGAAGGGGGTGCATTACAAGAGATCTATAAAGGTCAAAGTGAATTCAATCTAATTATTTTTGACCTTTATAATAACAGTCAAAAGTTGATTAATTACAATTGGGGTAAGGATAAATATTATCCGGAACAGCCAATTTGTTTACAAGGTTTGAAGAACGATGCCAAAGTTAAGAAAGAGTTTGAACCTAATGAGAACTTTGAAACCTACCTTAATGACATAGGCTTTACTCTGAATCATCCCAATCAATCTAACATTTCAATAGATGACATATACGTTTACCCGGATGCAAAAGTTGCAAAAGTGAAAGGAAAAGCTGATGAATTTGAGGAATATGTGAACCTTGAGAAACTACTTAGTCAAGAGAGAATAGGTAAGACAGTATTAACTGGCGGAGAAAAGAGTGGTAAAACTGCTTTTTGTAAGCAGTTTTACAAATACAGTTTGCAAACTGGCTATATTCCTGTATTTGTGGAAGGTAAGACAATTAATAAACACAAAATAGAGGATTTTAATAAAATAGTTTATAAAGCATTTAACTCACAGTATCATAAGGAATTATTAGAGGAGTTTAAGCAGCTAGAAGACAGAAAGAAGCTTATTATCCTTGAAAATTTCAATAATGTAAAATTGAATGAACAGTTTTCCGGTCAATTATTAGCTAATATTCATGATATTTATCCCAATGTCTTAATTACCAGTGACGAATTTTTTAACCTTTCAAATCTGGTGGAGTCAGATGTGGGATCGGTACTAGATGATTATCAAAAATATGAAATACAGGAGCTTGGGCATAAATTAAGAGCAAGGTTAATAAATCGCTGGAACAGTCTTGGTGTTTCAGAAACATTAGAGAAAAAAGATTTAATTTCAGAGAATGATGACTCTGAAAACACTGTGAATACAATTATAGGAAACAATTATGTTCCTTCGTATCCCTTTTTTATTTTGGTGATTTTGCAGTCAATTGAAACAGGGCGATCACACAAATTTCAAGAGAGTACCTATGGTCATTATTATGAGCATTTAATAAACCAACCTTTTTTTAATATTAAAATGAAAAATGATGAAATTGAGATGTTGTACAACTATATAACTGAGTTTGCTTATGTATATTTTTCAGACGAATCATTAGAGAAATCAGCTATTGAACATAAGGATTTTCACAATTGGTATTGTGATGAGTACGATTTAAATTTAAACAGCTCTGAAACCATTGAAAAACTTAAAGAACTGAAAATATTACATGAGTTTGATAACGGATATCAATTTAAATACAGTTACGTGTATTACTATTTTGTAGCCTTATATTTAGCAAGAAACATTGATGATCAAGAAGTAAGGTACCAAATCAGCGAAATGAGTAAGAAACTATTTGTCAAAGAAAATGCAAACATAATAATGTTTCTTACCCACCATTCAAAAAGCCCTTTCATTTTTGATCAAATTCTTACAAACGCACAATCTATATTTGATGAGTTTGAACCAGCTAATTTGGGTGAAGGTATCGCTACTTTAAATAACCTGATAAATGAAATACCAAAGATGGTGTATAAAAACACTGATGTTTCAAGAAATAGGGATAAAAGAAATGAGCTTAAGGATCAGATAGAAAGAGCCGAACAGGAAACAAATAATGGTGAAAACGAAGTATCGAGTTCTTTAACCGAAGGCAATGATTCTTATGCTTTAAAGCAAGAAGATTTGGACATGTCAGGACGATTAAATTTAGCATTTAAAACTTTAGAGATACTTGGTCAAATATTAAAAAATTATTATGGATCAATAAAAGGAACTCAGAAGTTTGTTCTCAGTGAAGAAGCATATTTTTTAGGATTAAGAGCATTAAATACATTTTTAATATTTATGGATCGAAATGTAGAGAATATTGTTGAGGAAGTCCAAGCAATTATAAAGGAAAAGGAATTAGAGGATCGAAAAGACATCGAAAATCTTTCTAAAAGACTTATTTTCGGTTTGTGTTGTGGGGTTTCTTTTCAATTCATTAAAAAGATTTCCTCTGCAGTAGGTACCAAAAATCTTGAAGGACCGTTGAATAAAATATTGAAGAAGCATGATACAATTGCGGTAGAGTTAATTGACATTTCTATAAAACTAGATCATGTCAAAAAACTTCCGTATAACGACATAAAAAGTTTAAAGGAAGTTACCAAAGAATCTAAAAATGTTATGTCTTACAGTCTTTTACGGCAGTTAGTAATTGATCATTTGTATATGTTTGAGGTAGGATATCAGGACAAGCAAAAAATATGTAATACATTAGATATTTCAATGGAAAAGCAGCGTTCCATAGGTCTTCTTTCTAATAGAAAAAAAGTATAAAAAACTTAGATCCACAGGTTTATTGACATTTTCTGTGATTTTATACCGGAAGGTCATCGGGGAGATTCTTGCAGTGGTAAAATTGATGGCAAATGATAATAAACCGAAAAGGCGCAATTTCTGCGCGCCCTTACCGGTTTATTTTTTCATGAATTCCTCGATTTCCTCGACTGTCTTGGGAAGGTCTTTCGTTAGGACTTTGGCGCTGTTTTCGGTGACGAGGATGTTGGCTTCGATTCGGATGCCGATTTTTTCGTCTTTGAAGTAGAGGCTAGGGTCGATGGCTGACTTTGCTTTTTTGATTTTAATCGGTCACTGAGGTTTCCTCAGTGGTCCTTTTTTGATTTGAGGGACGGTTTTTAGCGGTAAATATGCTGTTTCTCGGCTGAAAGTCTTCTTTTTTGTTCTGAATTGCGGTTTTCGGGGGCGGGCTCGGTGGATGGCTGTGGAAATTGGCTATATGCACGAACGATTCATTATATGCACGGTAAACGTAATATATGCACGAAAATAAGAGATATTTGCACGAAAAACAAATTTTATGGGCGAAAGGTGGATTTGGCGCGCGGGGGTTGTTCGGTTCAAGGGGAGTTTTCGTCATGTTTCGATGGTTTTGTTCGGGATTCTGCAATCTTTTTATTAAGAATTTTTACGTTTTTGGGACTATTGTACTGCGAAATATAACATTTTCTTTTCGAAATGAGTCTTTTGGCACGTTCTCATCCGACTTGAAACCTGATATATTCTTCTTACAAGATTGAGCGGTCGACAATACCCGCGAGATCTCGATAATGGCAAAGTTGGCGAAAGCCAATGACGCAAAGCTACAGGGGCTAATGTGCGAAGCACGATGCCAGCCAGCTGCCGAAGGATTAGTGGGGCCCATATCTTTACCTGGTTCCTTAGTGACCCCACCTTTCGGCAAGGTGGGGATTTTCATTGGTTTGGGGGTGGACAGGCTGAAGGGGTTGGTCAATCGATCAACAGGTTGCGTACTGGCGGAAACTGTGGAAGAAGCCCATACTTTTGGAAAGCGTCTTACAGGGTTGATGTTCCGGCGAGCCATTCCGGAGAGGTACGCGATGCATTTGAAACCGTGCCGTTCCATCCATACTTTCTTCATGAGATTTCCCATCGATGTTTTGTACCTGGATGCGGGCCGCCACATTGTGGCGATGCAAGAAAATCTGGGCACGGGCAAGATTGGAAAGAGCGTTCGAGGCGCCGAGTCGGTTGTGGAATTGCCGGCCGGGCAAATTCGAGAATCCGGAACCAGGGTGGGCCAGGTGTTACATTTCGGGTGAGTGTCGGACAAGTTTAGTGAGAGTCGTCGGAAATATGGGAATTCCAGTTTATTCAAAAAAATCAATCACTAAAAGGAGTGCTTTACATGTTGGCAAAGTTGAAAGGGTTGTTCGTTGAAGAAGAGGGACAAGGTATGGCGGAATACGGTTTGATTCTGGGGCTAATCGCGGTTGTCTGTATTGTCGCAGTTGTTGCTCTGGGCGATAAGATCAAGGAAATCTTCGGCAGGGTTACCGGCGGATTCGACAAGGTACCGGCAGAAACAACAACTACAACTCCGTAGGTAGTCAGTTCCTTCAGACAATTGAGATGGCCCATGGTTCTTTACTGAAGCTCTACGATGCACCATCGTAGAGCTTATTTTCAAGATGATCCTCATCTAACTCCTTATACAGTAGGTGGAACCTTATGTTGTTCAATGGTTTATTAATCTTGATTTTATTGGTTTGTATGTACACCGATATCAAGAGCCGGAAAATCTATAATAAAGTCGTTTATCCTGGTGTGTTCGCCGCATTGGTCTGTCATTTATTCATGGATGGATGGGGCGGTTTGCTTCAATCTTTCCTCGGCTTATGCGTGGGATTTGCGATTCTTCTCATTCCTTATTTGTTAGGTGGAATGGGGGCTGGAGATGTCAAGTTGCTGGCGCTTGTCGGTGCGTTCAACGGAACGGTCTTTGTCCTTCAGACTTCTGTTTACATGGCGTTTGTCGGAGCGTTGATGGCCGTATTCATTTTACTGTTTCGGAAAGGAAGGCTTCGCGCCGTCTTGTTCTTTCTATTCAGTCGCATGAATAGGGTCAAAGTGCCGCTTTCTCTAGACAAAAGCAACAAAATGTATCCTTACGGAGTGGCGATTGCCTGCGGGGCGTTCGTAACCCTGATTCTGGACGGGAAATTGATCGTATGGCTATAAGACATTCGTCTTGTTCCCGAAAGCCTTGCCGGTTGCGCCGAAATGCCGGGACTCTGGTGAAAGAAGAAAAGGGGCAATCCACGGTGGAATTCGCGATCGTCGTGCCGCTTCTCATGTTGTTTCTCATCGGAGTCATCAACTTTGGCATTATCATGTTTACGTATCTGGACATGAATATTACCGCTCAGGAGGCTTCGAGGTTGGCGGGGCTGGGCAAAAGCGATAGTGAGGTCATTCAATATGTCAAAGACCATGTGTCTGTGGAGGTTCAGGTTCCTATTTCACCAACTGAAGCCAATCGGGAGCCCGGGGAATATGTGACTGTCACTTTAACCACCTCGCTCGATAATTTGACGGTTCTGTTCGACCAGTTTGTGTCTTCCGTTAATTTGAGCGCAAAATCCACCGTCCGGGTGGAATAAAGGGAATGAGAGAATGAAACGTTATGCGGCCATACATGTGAAAAGACGATTTGCCTCTCTGTTCAGGGACGAGCGTGGGAATGTCATGGTGCTTGTCGCTGCTTCGATGGTGTTTCTCATCGGGGTGCTGGGGCTTGTTATTGATCTGGGTAAGGTTTATGTCAAGAAAAGTGATTTGAAGAAAGAAGCCACGACTGCCGTTCTGTCGGCTTCACAGGAGCTCGTGGATTATGAGGGAACAACGGTTGAAGAGGACAAGCAGAGGGTCAGGAATATTGTCCTGGATATCTTGCGTTCCTATGAGGATGAAGCCAGTCTCGAGGAAGACGGGACGGGGATTGAACTCGAGTTGAATCATTATGTGACCGTTCGTTTGCGGGAGAAGGTTCCGTTTTCTTTTATGAGCCTTTTCGGATTCGAAGGGGTTACTGTGCATGAGGAGGCCAGCGCCGTCATCAAGACGTTGAGCGGGCTTACCGGCGTGGTCCCGCTTGGCATCGATGAGTCGATCGAGCTGAATTATGGAGAAATTACAACGTTGAAAGTAGGGGCCGGGGACAGCGATACCGGGAACTTTGGTGCGCTCGCATTGGCGGGGCGCGGCGACAAAACCTTCATGGAAACCTTGAAATATGGTTACACTGAACCTCTTTCGGTCGGGGATACCATCCAGACAGAACCGGGAAATATGAGCGGAACGAGCGATGTGATCAGTTATCGGATTTCCCAATGTCCCGACGCGGATCTTCATGAACGCGGCTGTCCGCGGATTGTCCCGATTGTCGTCTATGCGGGGGATCTTGGAGGCAGAAGTGACCTGACGGTCAAAGGGTTCGCATTCTTTTACCTTCTGGAACCCATAGACGATAAGACCATCAGAGGGAAATTTATCCGATATGTCGAGAATGGAACTTATGGAGGCGCCGGTGCGGACAAAGGCGCTTATACAACCAGGCTAGTAGAGCAGGTGACGCAGTGAAACGGACAATGATTTTTCTTCTGGCTTTTGTCATGGCCGGAATGACAACGTACTTATTTTACGAATATACACAAGGGTTAAGGGCGGAGAAAACGACGGCTGTCGCCACGCCGATGACGACAGTTCTCGTCGCCAAGGAAGAGATTGAGAAGAATGCGCAAATCACCGGTGAAATGGTGAGTTTGGCGGAGGTTCCGGAAAAGGCCGTGCAGCCGGGGGCTGTGACTTCTATCGAAGAAGTGGCTGGCAAAACGGCTACAGTAACAATCAAACAGGGTGAAACCATTCTGGCTCATCATATCGAGGCGCCGGAGGATTCGGTGTATCTAGCCCAGCGAATTAAACCGGGCTTTCGGGCGGTTACGGTAGGTGCTGTTGCCGGTGCGAAATCAGTGGCTAATTTAATTGAACCGGGCGATCAAGTGGATCTCATTTTGAAAGCTGAAAAGAAGAAGGCTGTCGTCCTGTTGGGTGATCTTAATGTACTCGCGGTGGATCGGAGAATGGAGCTGTCAAGCACAGAACATCCATATCAGGCTTATGCGATGGTCACGCTTGAAGTCACCCCCGATAACGCGTTGAAGATTGTAGACGCGAAGTCCAAAGGCGAGCTCACTTTCATTCTCCGCAGCGCGGTTCCGTCATCCAAGGAGGATTAAGCATGAAAGACCCAGGCCGACTAGAGAAAGAAGCTTACAGGGAAAAGGGTAAAATGATGGTGATCTGCGGTGCCAAAGGCGGAGTCGGTAAAACGGCGTTGGCCTTAAATCTGGCGATCGCTTTCAGTAAAAAAGGAAAAAAAGCCGCGCTTTGGGACGGGGATTTCCAGTTTGGCGATATCGATATTTCGATGGACTTACAGCCGACTTTCACCATGACTGATGTTGTGGAGGGGATCGAATCTCTCGATGCTTTCACCCTGGAAAGCTTCATGACTAAGCATGACAGCGGGGTTGAAGTGCTCTCATCCGTGAAAACCCCCGAGTATGCCGATCTTGTTACGCCATCCGCAATTTCAAAGGCGGGAGAGTTGCTGCTTCAGCTGTATGACGTAGTCATTGTGGATGCAGGTACGGGTTTCAACGACCAAAGCTTGAGCTTTATTGAACGGGCGGACGAGATTCTGTTGGTCACCACACCGGAATTGGCATCGATTAAGAGTACAAAATTGATGTTGGATACGCTGGGGACGCTGGAATTGCGGGATCGCGTAAAAATTGTTGTGAATCGCTCGACTTTGGAGAGTTCGGCATCGATCGATAAGCTTGTCGGGATCTTGCGATCGGATATGGCGTATGCCATTCCGGATGACTTTGCCGCAGTCTCCCGCTCCCTGAATGAGGGAATTCCGCTTGTGTCGAAGCGGTCGAAATCGGCCGCGTCCAAAGCGGTATTCAAGATGGCGGCAGCCATCGATTGTGGCAGGGATTCGGGAGAGAATGGAAGGAAGCCGAGGAAAAGCATTTTCCCGTTAGGGAAAAAGAGGGGAAGGGCTGAATAATGGGGCTGTTGGACCGGATCCAGGAGAGGGAGAAAGGCCGTGATGAGGCCGGAGATGCGAAGCGGGAGCTTGCCGGAGGCGCGGAGGACGGCGGCGGCGCGCCGGAGGGCGCGGCTGGGGCGGAGGCGCCGGTGGCGAAGGAGGTTAGGGACGACGAGAAGGAGGTCGTCACGTCGGAGGCGAAGCCGGAGCCGGCGTCGGTGTTGAAGCCGTTGAGCGCCGTGCAGAAGGTCGAGGATCAGCAGAGCAAGGATAAGAAGCAGAAGTTGAAGAACGCGATGCAGAAGCGGATCTTGAAGGAATATCGCAATGATAATATAGATGAAATTATTGCGAAGCTGGAAGGTATGGCTGTCGAGATTATTAAGGAAGAGGACAGCTTGAAAGGGCCGATCGACCGGAAGCAGGTTATTAATGAGATCGGGAATGACTTGCGGGGCTACGGTCCGATTAATCCGCTGTTAATGGACGAGAATGTCAGTGAAGTGATGGTCAACGGGCCGAAACAGGTGTATGCGGAGAGAAACGGGAAACTGGTGTTGACCGATGTGACCTTTCGTGATGACGAGCATGTCATGAATGTGATCGAGAAAATTGTTTCCCCGCTTGGGCGGCGAATTGATGAAAGCAGCCCGATGGTCGACGCGCGGCTGCCCGACGGATCCCGTGTGAACGCGATTATTCCTCCTCTCGCTCTCAATGGGCCGACCATTACGATTCGTAAATTTGCCAAGGAACCTTTCAAGGTTTCCGACCTTGTCCGCTTTGGGACTTTAACAGAGGAAATGGCCGTGTTCCTGGACGCTTGTATTAAAGCGCGTTTGAATGTGTTTGTGAGCGGCGGAACCGGGTCCGGGAAAACAACGACATTGAATGTTCTGTCGTCTTTCATTCCGAATGATGAACGGATTATTACGATCGAGGACGCGGCGGAGCTGCAATTGGGACAAGATCATATTGTTTCATTGGAAACCCGGCCGCCAAATATCGAAGGAACCGGGGGCATCTCGATCCGGGATTTGGTCAGGAATTCGTTGCGGATGCGTCCGGAACGGATCATTATCGGCGAGGTTCGCGGGGCGGAGGCGCTGGACATGCTTCAGGCGATGAACACCGGCCACGACGGTTCACTCGCAACGGGGCACTCGAACAGTCCCCGGGATATGCTTTCGCGTTTGGAAACGATGGTGTTGATGGCCGGAATGGACCTGCCGCTCAGGGCGATCCGTGAACAAACCGCCGGCGCGATCGATTTGATTATCCAGCAATCCCGGTTAAAAGATGGGTCCCGCAGAATCACAAATATCACGGAAGTTCAGGGCCTCGAAGGGGACATTATTGTTTTACAAGATATTTTCACGTTCAGGCAACAAGGCGTCGACTCTGAAGGGAAAGTGATCGGCAAACTTGTGCCGACCGGGGTAAGGCCCGGATTCTATGAACGGTTGGAGCATTCGGGCATCACGATTCCCGCTTCTGTTTTCTTCGAAACGGAGGACAGCTAATGGCCGCTCTTATTTTGTCTTTTTTCATCTGTTCTTTTCTGTTGTTTATGTGGATTTTGTTGTCGGTCTTTTCCCGGAAGAAGGATCTGGATCAGCGGTTGAAATTTTATTTACAGGATCCCCCGCCGGGTCAGGCCGAGGCCGAGAAGAAGCCGCAAAAGCGGAAACCGCTTCTGTCTACCACTCTCAAAGCGTCCAACCAAAGGTTGAAAGACCTGTTGACGACTAAGAAAACGAATAACAAGGTGGAATCTTTTTTACAAGGGGCGGGGGTTGTCTGGACTCCCGGTGAGTATATGATTTTCCGTTGGATTGCCGGAACGATTGGCGGCGGGTTATTTTATTTACTTAGTGGTAATTTGATCATTCTTGTGCTGGGATTCATCGTCGGTTATATGTATCCGAGGTTGTGGGTGGGCAGTAAGCGGAGGAAGAGGATCAGGGCGTTCAATGACGGCCTGGCTGATATGATCACATCGATCATTAATTCCTTGAGAGCCGGGTTCAGTTTCGTGCAGTCCTTGCAGGCGGTCGAGGAGGAGGCGGATTCGCCGATCAAAGAGGAAATCACCCTTGTGTTAAAAGAAATGCAATATGGCAGCAGCCTTGAGGAGGCGCTAAATCATCTGAACGAGCGGATGCCGAGCGAAGATCTGGCCATCATGAATCAGGCCATCTTGATCCAGAGACAGGTCGGGGGAAACCTGGCCACCGTTCTGGCCAGCATCGTCAACACGATTCGGGAACGTAATAAAATTCATCGCCAGGTCAAGACGCTGACGGCGCAGGGGAAAATGTCGGGGATGGTGATCGGCGGGCTTCCTTTCGGTTTGGGCGCGATTATTTATGTGATTCAACCTTCTTATGTGGGGGAGCTGTTCACTAATATTGTCGGGATCATCATGTTGGGTTTTGCGGTGATTTCCGGGACGATCGGCTTTATTCTTATTCAAAAGATCTCCAGGATCGAGGTGTAGGCTATGTTGATGGTCGTGTCTTTTTTCTGCGCGGTGTTTCTTTTTTTCTATGGTGTGTGTCTGGTGTTCTTGAAGGGGAAGCGGCAGGATCATAGGCGAGTGGAGGCTTATTTGGACAGAGGGGTGGCGGCGACAGTTGAGGGTCGTCCGCCTCAGAAGAAGTTGTCGCTGAATGCGCTGTTCAAGTCCGGTTGGACGGAGGTCTCCCAGATTATTCGTAAGCGGATGCCGGTGGTTAAAGCGGAAAGAATCGAGTTGAAGTTGGCGCAGGCGGGGTATTTTGAATTGGCTCCCGCCGATTTTCGATTGATCCAGGTGGTGAGCCTTTTGGGGACGCCTGTGATTTTGGGTTTGGCCGCTTTCGGGCTCGGGCTGCCGGGGAGCCAGAGTCTGTTATTGGTCCTGGCGGGACTGATTTTCGGGGCTTTGATGCCGAATGTCAGCATCAATTCGAGGATCAAAAAACGCGCGAAGCAGGCTTTGAGAGAACTGCCCGACTTTGTCGACCTGATGACGGTCAGCCTTGAGGCGGGCCTTGGGTTCGACGCAGCCCTCAACAAAGTGATCGAGAAACAGAAAGGCGTACTGGCCGACGAGTTTCACCACTGCCTGGATGAGGTCCGGCTTGGGAAAACGCGGAGAGAGGGCTTGGCCGGGATCAAAAATCGCTTGAATGTCGAGGAGATTTCTACGCTGATCAACAGCGTGATCCGCGCGGAGAAGCTTGGCGTCGGGATGGTCCAGGTGCTGCGCGTCCAGTCCGTGGAGGTCCGGGACAAGCGGCGGCAGCGTGCGGAAGAGCAGGCGATGAAGGCGCCGATCAAAATTTTGTTCCCGTTGGTTTTGTTCATCTTCCCGAGCCTCTTCATCATTATCCTGGGCCCGGCCGCGATCCAGATCATCGAGACTTTCAAGGGGATTTCTTTTTGATTTGGCGGGGGTGGGAGATTTTGCGATGAGGGATTTATCGTTTTGCTGCTTGCTTTCGGGTCTTGTTATGAATCGGTCACTGAGGTTTCCTCAGTGGTCCTTTGCGTATTATGAGGTCAACCGGTACCAACTGGTTGGCTTTTTTGTTTTTGGGAGGGGTTTTTGGTGGGTGTTGGTGCTGTGTGGTGTGCGGGATGGAGTTGGTTATGGGGTTTGGTACGGAGTTTGGTATGGAGTTTGGTATGGAGTTTGGTATGGAGTGCGGGTTTCCTTATAATGTAATTTATGGATGGTAATGGCTTAATTGGTGTCCGAAATTTGGTTGGATCCGAATTACGGGAGTCAGATGGGGCGACTGGTGCCCGAAATTTGGCTGGATTCGAATTACGGGAGTCAGTTGAGGGAACTGGTGCCCGAAATTTGGCTGGATTTGAATTAAGGGAGTCAGATGAGGGAACTGGTGCCCGAAATTTGGCTGGATTCGAATTACGGGAGTCAGATGAGGGAACTGATACCCGAAAATGGCCAGGATGAGGGAAAACGGTAACCTTTCGAGCGGAAAGGTGCTCGAAAAGTGGGCGGAAGGGGGAAAAGGGGCACAACTGGAGGGGGAAAGTGCCCGAAGGCGGTCCGGAAAGAGGGGAACGGGCACAACTGGAGGGGGAAAGTGCCCGAAGTTGGTTCAGAAACGAAGAGCGGGAACCAACCATAATATTGAGGACACCAAAGCCGCAAAGGAGGTTCGGGCAGCGGGTATGGCGAAAACTATTGATAGGGCTAAACGATCGTTTAGGCTTAAGATGGAATGGGTTTGACTTTACTTTTACGGGAGTTGGCATTGATTTTTTTAACTATAGAGGTGGTTTCTTTGGCTAAGTATTATGCTGTGAAGGTTGGACGGGAAACGGGGATTTTTCATTCATGGGAGGCTTGTCGGGAGCAGGTGGAGGGCTACAGCGGCGCTGACTATCAATCTTTTTCCACGTTGGAGGAGGCACAGCTTTTTCTAAAGAACGGGAGGGCTTCTGAGGCGATCACGATTTATATTGATGGCAGTTATAAGGAATCGGTCGGGCTTTATTCCTATGGTTGTGTGATTTTGAATCCGGAGAGGGAGACTTTGTCCGGTGTGGGAACGGATCGGGCGGATGCCTCCTTGAGAAATGTGGCGGGGGAGTTGCTGGGGGCGATGAAGGCGGTTGAGTGGGCTTGCGGGCATCATTATGAGGCAGTGGTTCTCTATCATGATTATTCCGGGCTCGCGAAGTGGGCTTCGGGGGAATGGACGGCGCGGACGGATCAAACTCGGGAGTATGTGGCTTTTCTGGATCAGTATCGGAAGAGAATGGACATCTCATTTGTGAAGGTCGAGGCCCATTCGGGAAATCGTTATAATGACGAGGCGGATCGGCTGGCGAAGCAGGCTTTGGCGGATTATGCAGCCAACCATCACAGTTAACTCAATCAGAAATATTTTTTAAGTTGTTTATTAAACGCGCTAATTGAGTGGAAATTCTCTTTTAAGAGGTTATCAATGATTTGCTTGAGTGCATTAGGGTCTCGTAAGTCTTCGTTTTCAAATTTTATAAGTTCATTTATCTTTATCCATTTGCTGTCTGTAATTTCATCCTCTTCGAGGTTTAAAGAACCTCCGGTAACTTCACCAATAAAATGAAATAAGATCACTTGATCGTTCGAGCTACTTATAAAATTGTATACACCAGTAGTCCCAGTCAGGTTGACATCAAATCCCGTTTCCTCTTTAACTTCCCTTCGAGCTGAATAAAGAATGTCTTCACCATATTCGATATGTCCGCCCGGAAAGTTCCACTTATTAAAAGCAGTAGGTTTATTCTCTCTGATCATCAAGACTTTATCATCACTCAAGATTGAGACACTTGCTACTAAAACCATTCCCTTTTGTGACATCCGTTTCTCCCTTGTCTTTTTTTAAACAAACACGAATATTTGTTCCTATATCCACTATATCAAAAATTCAGAGGGGTATCAAATTTCAACATCTACCTTTAACAGAGCCATAAAATAAAAGCGGTATTTGCAGGCTGATTCACGGCTTGACAGAGAACGTGTGATCGTGTATTATATATGATATAAGACTTTTCAAAGTCTATCCTCTTAAAGCTCTCCTTAGATTCCGCACCTTCGGCGTTATCATCCGGAACCGGATGTGATAGAATAATGTCGAACTCGTTTTGATTCCATTTGATTTTGACCAGCTCAGATTTCACTCTAATTAAGGTTTTGACGAGACAGAAGTAGAAGGAAGACTTGAATAAATGAGAGGAGTTCGAGTCATGAACGAGGAACTTAAGGAAACCTTGAGGGAAGTGCTTCAAGCAGAGTTAAAGCCGGTGAACAGGCAGCTTAATCAAATGGATCAGCGTCTGGAGAAGGTTGAGACCGGTCAACAGAGGCTGGAACAGCGTTTTGAAAAGATGAACAAACGCCTGGAAGGCGTTGAGACTGGCCAACAGAAGATCGATCAGCGTCTTGGGAAAGTTGAAACGGGTCAAAAAGACATTCAGGCAGATCTCAAGGTGCTGATAGATGGGCAAAAGGAGATTCACAACGAAATAACGGATTATTTCAATGAAATGAACACAGTTATGCAGACGTATAGAGGCGATATTGAGTATACTTTCCACAAGACGGCGCAGCATGAACTGGAATTGCGTCGCTTGAAGAATCCTTGATTTATTTCATAAGCAATGATTTTTTTTATCAATAATGGAGGTTGATTATGGCGATCTTGGTGACCGGAGGAGCGGGCTACATAGGCAGCCACACTTGTGTGGAGCTCTTGAATGCGGATTATGATTTGGTTGTGGTGGATAATCTTTCGAATAGTAACCGGGAAGCCCTGAAGCGGGTCCGTGAGATTACAGGGAAGGCTTTTTCCTTTTATCATGTGGATTTGTTGGATAAGCAAGGGTTGGATCGGGTCTTTAGCGAGAATCATATCGAAGCGGTCATTCATTTTGCCGGTTTGAAGGCTGTCGGTGAGTCGGTTGAGATGCCGCTGCGGTATTATCATAACAATCTGACCGGGACGTTTGTGTTGTGCGAAGTCATGCAAAGGCACGGCGTTCATAAAATTGTTTTCAGTTCTTCTGCGACTGTTTATGGCATGTCGGAGGATGTGCCGTTTACGGAAGATTTGCCGCTTTCCGCGACGAACCCTTATGGGCAGACAAAATTGATGATCGAACAGATTCTTCGGGATTTGTCTGTGGCTGATGAGGATTGGGGTATTGCCTTGTTGCGTTATTTCAATCCGGTTGGCGCTCACAAAAGCGGTCAGATCGGCGAGGATCCGAACGGGATTCCGAACAATCTTACCCCTTACATCACTCAGGTGGCGGTCGGGAAGCTGGAGGAGTTGAAGGTGTTCGGCGATGATTATCCGACGGAAGATGGCACAGGCGTCCGTGATTATATTCACGTGGTGGATCTGGCGCTTGGTCATTTGAAAGCTCTGGAGAAGGTATTGGCTACGCCTGGTGTGAAAACGTACAATCTCGGAACCGGTGTAGGCTATAGTGTCCTGGATGTTGTTAAGGCTTTTGAAAAAGCCGTCGGCCAAACGATTCCTTATTCCATTGCGGAGCGGCGGCCCGGAGATATCGCGGTCAGCTATGCGGATCCGTCGAAGGCGAAGCGCGAGCTCGGTTGGTCCGCGGAACGCGGTATTGAAGACATGACCGAGGATTCGTGGCGCTGGCAAAAGCAGAACCCAAAGGGCTATGAAGTGTAAAAAAAGCACCTCGCTGGTGCTTTTTTTTTCGTCTTTCTTGGGGGTTTTGGCCGTTCCTAGATCCCATCGTGCATGTCGAAAGAAAGACCCCCGGCCGCGGCCAGGGATCTCTGTCTGTTAGTGCTTCTTCTGTTTGCCGTTCTGCAAGATGTCGAAGATGTTCTTGGCAATGTCGGTGTTGTCGATCTTTCCGCTGAACTTTTCCGCGGCTGGTCCGTAAGCGTAGACAGGGACGTCGACGCCGGTATGGCCGCTGGTTGTCCAACCTGTGTTGGTGCGTTCGGTGAAGATTGTATTGATGGCTTCATGGATGGCCGCCGGGTCTCCGTCTGATTCCGCCTCAGCGGCTTTCACCGATTGGGTTTCTTCCTGAGTCAGGTCGAATCCAATGTATTTGTCCAGGGTTTCCTCAACCGGCGCGCCGTTGGCGATCTGTTCCGCCATGAATTGCGGCGTTTTCTCGGCTTGTTTAATCGGTTTCGGGTTCCAATCGTACTTCCCATCCGCGCCAATCGTCAATCCGCCTGTGGAGTGGTCCGCTGTCGTGACCACCAGGGTGTGGCCATTTTTCTTCGCGAAGGCGATGGCCGCTTTGAAGGCTGCCTCGAAGTCCTGCATCTCGCTCATGACGCCGACAATGTCGTTGGCGTGGCCGGCCCAGTCGATTTGGCCACCTTCTACCATCAGGAAGAAGCCGTCTTTGTCCTGGCTCAAACGATCAATGGCGCTCACCGTCATTTCCTTCAGTGAAGGGACGCTCTCCGGTCGGTCGATCATTTTCGGCATTTCCACTTCGGCAAACAAGCCCAATACCTGGTCGTTTTGATCCTTCAACAGCTCTTGTCGGTTGGTGACATAGCTGTAGCCGTCCTCTTTGAAGGCCTCCACGAGATTGCGGTCCTCCCGGATGAAGTATTTTGTTCCGCCTCCCAGCAGGACATCTACCTTGTGCTTCCCGTTAATCAGATCATCGTAGTAATCGTCGGCGATCGCCTTGTAATGGTGCCGTTCCACATCATGGGCTCCAAACGACGCCGGGGTGGCATGGTTGATCTGCACTGTCGTAACAAGGCCGGTTGCTTTACCTTCCTTTTTCGCCTGTTCGAGCACGGTTTCCACCGGTTCCCTGTCCATATTGACGGCGATCGCTCCATTGTACGTCTTGACGCCTGTACTCATCGCCGTTGCGGCGGCTGCGGAGTCCGTGACAGCTTCCTGCTTATCATAGGAATACGTCGATTGCATGCCCACGAGATATTTATCAAAGGCGGTCTCTTCCATCTTCGGAGTGGCCGGATCATCTTTGAAATAACGATAGGCCGTTAAGTAGGAAGGCCCCATGCCATCCCCGATTAATAGAATGACATTCTTCACTTTCGGGCCGCTGTAGCTTTTCGCATCGGCGTTATGAAACAGGCTGGTCGCCAGGACACCGAAGGCAAGGGCGAGTGCCAGCCCAAGCAAGGTCACTTTACTGGACATTCTTTGGAACATCATGCTTCTCCTCCTTCAAATTTTGGTGGTTTGTGTCGTAATATAAGAATAGAAGATTGCGAACTTCGATAGAAGGGCGAAAAGTCGGGTTTGGGAGATTGGGTGAAACGTCCTATTGGGTTATTCGCAAGATCCAGTAGAAATGAGGCCATTGATTTGAATCATTGGACCGATATGATTGTCAAGACAAGAGATAAGGAGAAGGTCAGTGTTTAAAAAGTATTTCAACCAAATTTTATTTTATTGTTCCACTGCCAAAGAGTTGGATTTTGACGTTCAAGATTATTTCCCTTTAGAAAAAGGCTGGTTTGCGGAATACGAAGGGACCTTCTCGTCAAAAGAAGAACAATACCCTTTTCATTGTTTCATCGAAAATATCGATCAGGTTTATCAGAAAGACTCCCCTGTTTCTATTCAATCCCGAACTTATCTTAATGAAGAGAGAGGCGTCATGTATGAAGCTGAAGCTTACTTTTCCTATAGCGACAGTGGGGTTGATGAACAAAAGCGAGTCCATAACAGAGAGAATGAAGTCTTCCAATTCGTGCCGTCCACTTATATTGGAAAATACGCAAAGGGTCAATATGCCAACCAAGTTTTCGTTTATCAATCTTTTCAACATCTTTCTTTGAACGGGGACAACCTGAGATGTTTGAAAGTCAGAAAAGAGTTCTTCTCAGGCAACAGCATGGAAAGAGTTGAGATTCTCTACCTATCTAAAGGAAAAGGTGTTGTCAAATACATTGAGGTAGGGCATAAACCCTTCAAATTCAAATTGTGTTACCAACTTTCAAAGGAACCGGTAGGCTATCGATCGATTCAACATCCTACTTTCGGGCGACTGTTTCTTTATCCGAAAAAAGGGTTGTCTGGGCAAATCGAAATCTTTCCGAATCATGTTGTGTCCATCTCTATCCATAATGGTGATCAATCTTTGGAAGACGCTATTACGGAGGCGGAATCTCGATTTCAAACTTTACGTTCCAAGGACCAGAAGATTCGATATCACATTGCTCGCAAACTATTAAAAAGGGATCGCCACTCGTCAGATGATCCAATTCAACTCGGCGCACAAGATTATTTCACCGGATTAAGTTTAACGGGTATTCGATTCCAGGAAGACGGGCTTATCAAGGCTTTCTATAACGACCATTTACTTACAGCTCTCATAGATCAGGATGGAACTTTGTTGAAATTGGTTTGGTAGGCTAACAGAGGTATTTCTCCTATCCAAACAGAAGATTGAAAACGTCAAAATCCGGGTAATTGCGTCAAAGTCCTCCATCATTGCACGAACGGTTAAAAGACGAAGTTCAAAGCCGACCTGAAGGCGGTCTCGCGCCAAATTATTCAAATCAAATTTTCAAAATCGGCACGAATCTTGTATAATGGACGGGGGTAAAATTTCTAGATTCTGAGAATCAATCGAAGGTGGATGAACCTATGCGAAAAGAGAGACGGCTCAAGAAGGGCCGCCGCAAGAAAATCGTCATTACGATCCTTAGCATTCTCGGAGTGCTGATCCTGGCTGCGGGGGTCTTTGCTTATCAGATTTACAGTTCGGTGGAGAAAGCCGCTGATGATATGTTTCATGCTGTCGGTTCCGAGGCGAACGAAGGTCCGTCGGCTGTCGATGCTAATGATGACGGCGATCCGGATCCGATTTCGATCCTGCTGATGGGGGTCGATCAGCGCAAGAATGATGTGGGGCGATCGGACACATTGATTGTGTTGACGCTGAACCCGGCTGACAAAACGATGCAAATGGTGAGTATTCCGAGGGATACCCGAACTTTGATTGTCGGAAGAGGCACTCAGGATAAAATCAATCACGCGTATGCTTTTGGCGGCGTCGAGATGTCGATCAATACTGTCGAACATTTCCTGAATCTTGATCTTGATTATTACATCAAGATGGATATGCAGGGGCTTGTGGCTCTTGTGGACGCGGTCGGAGGGATTACGCTTTATAATGATGACAGTTGGCACGATCCCGGGTACTATAAGAAGGGTTATTTCTACCATGAAGGGACTTTGCACCTGAACGGTCCTCAGGCGATTGGCTTTGTCCGAATGCGCTATTTGCCCGGCGGGGATTTCACCCGGAATGAGCATCAGCGTGAAGTGATTGAGGCCATCGTCGATAAGGCCGCCAGCTTCTCGTCGATTACCCGGTATCAGGACATCCTGAACGCGATCAGTGACCATATCCAGACGAATATTTCGTTCGATGAAATGAAGTATATTGCGCTTCATTACCGCGAGGCCCGGACCCATGTGAAGACATATGAGGTTAAGGGCAATGGCACGAAGATTGACGGGATTTATTACCTGGTCGTGGATAAAGCGGAGCGCCAGAAGGTGCATGATATGATTGCGGGGCAGTTGCAGGAAGAGGATTAAGGTGATTTCATAAGACTCTCGGGTTTTGCGGCCCGAGGGTTTTTCGGTTCATTGGGTTCCGTCAGAAAATCATTTATAATAAAATAACAGATGTGAGTGTCGAAATTTCTTATCACAATCAAAAGGGGAGCACGTTTCATGAGCAAATCGGCTTCAAATGAATCGTCCGAGGGACGCGTTCAACAAAGACAGTCGAAAAATCGGAAGTGGAAGAAGGCGCTAATGGCGGCCGCCTGTGTTTTCGGGGTGCTTCTGATCGGAGGCGGGGTTTACGCTTATCAGTTGTATGATTCCGTGAAAGACGCCGCGAACAAAATGTATGAGCCAGTGAAGAATCCTTCAGGCGACCAGGAAGGCGGTTCATCTCAAGGAGACGGGAAGGCCGCGCAGCCTGAACACAAAGCAGTGGATCAGGGTGCCGATCCAAGGCCGATTTCGATCCTGTTAATGGGGGTTGATGAGCGGACCTATGATGTCGGCCGCTCGGACACGTTGATGGTTCTGACTTTGAACCCGGACACGAATACGATGCAGATGATCAGCATTCCCCGTGATACGCGCGTGATGATTCCGGGAGACGGCCCGCACAGCGGTATTCATAAAATAAATGCTGCCTACGCGTACGGTGGTACGGCTCTTGAAATGAAGACGGTCAAGCATTACCTTGATATTCCGCTTGATTATTATATTCGTATCAATATGGAAGGCCTGGCCGATCTGGTTGATGCGGTTGGCGGAATTCGGGTTTACAATGATATCAGCTGGCATGATGAAGGTTATTATAAGAAAGGCTATTTCTATCAAAAGGGCTGGATTACTTTGAACGGTCCACAAGCCCTTGGTTATGTCCGGATGCGGCATCTCGATCCGAGAGGGGATATCGGCCGTAACGAACGGCAGCGCGAAGTCATTCAGGCGATTATCGATAAAGCGGCAAGCTATTCATCGTTTGCTCAGTATCAGGATATACTGGATGCGATCAGTGAGAACGTTCGAACAAATCTCACGTTTGATGATATGAAATACATCGCGCTTCACTACCGGGATGCCCAAAAGAACTTGAAGACGTATGAAGTGAAAGGTCACGGCGGCTATATTAATGATATTTGGTGGTATATCGTGAGCGACTCCGAACGGCAAAGGGTGCATGATATGATTATGGCCCAGCTGGAGAACGGTGGAGGTTCGGAGAACGCCCAGGGGGCTGAATAGCTCGCATTTTCCATTCGGATTTTATCAAAAAAAAACCATCTGGTTCGGGGGTACTCATGATTCACCAAACGAAAAACTTGCTCAGGAAGGTTTATCATCTACCGGAAAATCTAAAGAGACGGCGGCTTAATCAAATTTCAGAGGTCCATGAGTCTCCTGTTTTCGTATTGGGGAATCAGAAGAGCGGGACTTCGGCGATCGGAGCCTTGTTGGCGGATATGGCGGGATTGCCGGTGGCGATCGACCTTCCGGGGATTTGTGAACCGGTTCAGTTGGAATTGCATAGCCGCGATCTTTCTTTTTCGGAGTTTGTCGAAAGCAACAAATATGATTTCTCGAAAGCGGTCATCAAGGAACCTTCGTTGACTTTCCTTTATGAGGATCTTGTTTCTTATTTCCCGAAAGCTTCATTCGTCTTTATTGTCCGCGATCCGAGGGACAACATTCGAAGCATCTTGAATCGGGTCGGGATGCCAGGGAACTTGAGAGAAATTGATAAGGAACAACAGAAGAAATTGGACCGCGCCCCGAAGGATTGGGAGCGGGTGATCGACAGCCGCTGGCTTGGCGTTCAGGGAGATTCCTACATAGAATGGATGTCGGAGCGTTGGAACCTGGCGGTGGACATTTACGAGAAGCACGCCGACAATATGATCTTGATCCGTTACGAAGATTTCGTTAAGGATAAGGTGGGTTCGATTGAGAAATTGGCCGATCGGCTTGGCTTGCCGAAGGTGAATGATATCGGCGGCAAGGTAGATATTCAGTATCAGCCCGCCGGCAATAAGAACGTGAAGAAAAAGGAATTCTTCGGAGAGCGGAATCTGGAGAGTATTGAAAGGCTGTGCGGAGAACGTATGAAAGCCTACGGTTACGAAAAATCGATATAAGGAAAGAAAAGTCATCGTTGTGATGGCTTTTTTTCATGCGGATTCCGTTGACTTCTTTACTATTGTGTAACATAATGACAAAAAGGTAACAAAATTCTTCTTGGAAAGTTTGGGTGCGTCCGTTGGGAAATGATTACAACCGTTCTTTCTTCAGGCGTTCTTTTTTTATATTCTTTATAGTGCTCGGTGCAAAGCTTATTCTGCTGAGGTATCTCCTGTTTCATTTCTACCAGTTCACTTCCGCGATTTGGTTTGATTTGAGCTATCTTGCCGTGATTCTGGCTTTCATAGATTTGTTTGTCCGGAAGGGAAGGGTCGTTCTTTATATCGCGGTCGATCTTTTGTTTTCCTTGATTTGTTTGTCGTTTGTTTTGTATGCGGGGTACTTTGAAACGCTTCCTTCTTATTATGATTTGTTTCAGCTTGATCAGGCTGGAACGGTTGGCGGCAGTATTATCTTGTTGCTATCGCCGGTGTACGGACTGTTTTTCATAGATTTCATCGGGTTTCTGTTTCTGCCGTTGGTCCATAAACGGTTGTCCGGTAAGTCTTCAAGCTGGAAAATTACCGGTGCTGTGCTGGCGGTCGGTCTTGTTGTCATTGTGTCGGATTTTCTGGTCAACCAACACGAGGAAATTGCCGATCCCGCCTTGTTCGCAGCGGATCATGGGATTATGAATTTTGAAGTTACCCGATTCACGCGGAATCCGGCTGTGAGTGTCGCCGCCGAGGTTGACTTTACCAATCAGGATATTCTGAGATTGAAGGGTGTTGTTCCTGTTCCTACTGAGCAACATGTCATGTTTGGGAAGGCGAAGGGAAAGAACCTGATCGTGATTCAGGTGGAATCGCTGCAAGATTTTATTATAGGAAAGAAAATTAACGGCCAGGAAATCACCCCGAATCTGAATGACCTGATTCACGAAAATTATTATTTCACAAATGTGTTCCAACAAATTGGCGCGGGCAACACTTCCGATGCTGAATTCATGGCGAACACTTCTTATTATCCAATCGGGGATAAACCTACTTCCGAAACCATTGTCGGGACGGAAATCCCTAGTTTGCCAAGGCTGCTGGGAAAGGTAGGGTATTGGTCGGCCACGTTTCACACAGATGAGCTGACGTACTGGAATCGCGATGAAATGTACCCGGCCCTTGGTTTCGACCAATTTTATGAAAAGCCTTATTTCGGGAATGAGGATGTAGTCGGGCACGGAGCGTCGGATGAGGTGTTGTTTAACAAGTCGCTGGATATTTTATTGAAGAAGCAGCAAGAGGAGCAACTCTTCTATGCTCACATCATTACCGTTACGAGCCACACTCCGTTCAAGATGCCGGAAGATAAACAGATGCTGGAATTACCCGATAAATATAAGGGGACACTGGTCGGAAATTACTTTCAAGCGCAGCATTATACTGACTATGCGATTGGTAAATTCGTGAAGTCATTGAAAGTTACGGGG
>DASTWO010000206.1:0-44076 GCA_035776675.1 Caryophanales bacterium | reverse complement strand
ATGGACTGAAAGCATTCGTTCCAGAACGCGCCGGACCTCTTCTCTCTCCATTTCCCCGTCCAAACAAACACATTCAACTTTAATATCTTTTTCACCCGACGCCTGAAAATAAATTCTCAGCAAATAAAGTGAACCACCGATTTTTAATGTTCGGCTTACACCCTCTTCACCAAATGTGTTGATGGGATTCCGTTTCAACCTCTGAAGTGACAGATTCAAATTGTACGGCAATTTCGGTTTGAACTGGAAAGTCTCGGTCTGCACTCTAAACAACGACTCCTTCCATTTGAAGTAGTTGTTTCTTCATATCCATCCCACCCGCATACCCAGTCAGACTTCTGTCTTTTCCAATAACACGGTGACAGGGAAAGATGATGGGGATCGGATTCACAGCGTTGGCATGGCCAACTGCCCGTACGGCTTTTGGCCGGCCGATAGAACTGGCCATTTCTGAATAAGATCGCGTTTCGCCATAAGGAATTTCCCGCAAAGCCTGCCATGCCTGCTGTTGAAAAGGAGTGCCGTTTAATTCAACAGGCAAATCGAACTCCCTGCGATCTCCATAGAAATACTCTTGCAATTGCCGACGAATCGGACCGCCAAGTTCAGTGCTTTGTTTTACCGTTTTGTCACCCAAAAATGATGACCACAGGACGTCGTTCAGCAAAATCCGCTGCAAGGTTCCGTCTTCTTTTAAAATCAAACGTAAGCGGCCGATTTCCGTCATACATTCATCATAAATCATCGCCAGCATCCTTTCGATATTGTTTCGGTGAACACTGTTTTAAATCGTGAAAAGCGCGGTAGAAACTGGAGGCATTCTGAAAGCCGACTTCAAAACATATGTCGGTAATCGACTCATCTGTCGTTTTCAAAAGATGTTCCGCCTTGTCGATCCTGACTTTTTCCAAGTAAGAACGTGGCGTCTCCGAAGTTTTCTCCTTGAACAGCCTTCCCAGATAATACGGACTCACTCCGACATGCCGGGCAATCTCTTCAAGGGTCAATTTTTCTTTATATTGGTGTTGAATATAGCCCTTAACATCGGTAACAAGATCCATTTTGGGGTCGAAACTCACCTTGTCGGGCCGGCATCTTTTGCAGGCTCGAAACCCTGCCTTTTCCGCTGCGCGCGAAGTTTGATAGAAGGCGACATTTTCTCTTTTCGGTTTTCTCGATTTACAAGAGGGACGACAATAGATTCCCGTTGATTTGACGGCAGTGTAGAATATCCCATCATAGGAGCTGTCCGAAGCATTATAGATTTTCACCATTTCATCGAATGACAGGCTGATTGATTGATTTCTCATGGGATTCACCTTCTTTTCAACCACTACCTTATCAAGGATTGGATCACGATTCATCTTTATTCTTGCGCTTTAATGCAGTAAAGAGGGGCATACGCTCTTAGGTAAACTACAAATGATCGGCATCGCTTAACCGATAGCTGAGAATAATGTGAACGTATCGGTCCTTCTTCTCCTTTTCCGACGAGCGGTTTGTCTCTTCCACCTTCTTCCGGTCGCTTTGTGCTGGCGCATCCTCGATTGAGGCTATCATTTTCTCGTGCGAAGCCCGCCACTCCTTTTCCGTGAAATCACTATAATTAATATCATAATCGACATGAACGCCACTTTTTTGCCCGCTTTTTAAATCATCTTCCAACAAGGCGAGACCGGGTTGAATGGTTTGGACAATTCCCTCCATCACCTCATGGTGATTTTCTGCGACCATAGCCGGGTCAAATTCGAAGGTTTTTCTTGTTTTGGGGACAATGCCATAATATTTTTCAATCAAGTTTCCGTTTTGCCTGGTTTCCTTTAACTGGATCAGCTCAGCCTCTTCCAGTTTATTGACATGATAATAGAGCCTCGACGGTTTCTGGCCGAGACGCTTGGCGATCTGCGCGACCGTCAAATGTTCCTTCTTCAGGATGTCCAATATTTTAACTTTCTTTGGGTCCACCAGAATTTTCATTAATTCTGAATCACTGATTTTGTGATACTCCGCCATTTCCTATCACTCCATTGAAGAAGTTGCCCCCGTCCTTCTCACAACTTCCGGATTGCTAAGTGTTCTAAAGCCCTTTAACAACGGCAAAAGAAACACCAAAACTATTAACATTGTACCAGCAAAAGCTGACGCGGGTAAGACCCCGAATTGTCCGGCCAACCACCCTCCGAGGATCAATCCAAGCATTTGACTGGCATTCATAATAGCTTGCAGCAAGGCAGCTCCCCGCCCGCGAAAAGCCTTGGGTGTCATTTTGATAAACAAGGAACTGATCGGAACATTGATCAGGGCATTCAGGAGCCCAACCATCCCACACCAAAAGTAAACAGACGGAAGTCCGATGATATGCCGAACGGTTTCCAGCGGTATAAGAAGAACCATCCAGGTGCCAATAAAACCAATAGTCGCCAAAAGCATATAACCAGGCCGTATTTTCTCAAGAACTTTTGGAGCTACCAATGAACCGATAATCGCGCCGCAACCAAGCAATCCTTCAAGAAAGCCGAAATGAACAGCCGGCACTTTAAATTTAAGAAGAAGCACCGCCGCCAGATTTGTATTGAGCACCCCCAGTGTAAAAACTACGGGAATTAAGGAGATTAACAGAAACCTTAACGAATGCAGCCCCCAAACCCCTTTAATGCCGTAACGGATCGATCGAAAATAAGACTCGCCCTTCGGGAACTTTCCCGCTGAAACCTTGCCCAGCCTTCTCATCGAAAGAATAAGCAGCCCCGATAAAATAAAAGTAATGGCATCCATGGTAAAGATGATAGTCGGTTGGTGAATGATCAGCAGTAACCCCCCAACTGCCGGACCAATAATCCGCATAGCTGCATAGGTTCCCTGTGACAAACTAATCGCCTCTGAGACCTGTTCTTCCCCTACCACGTCAGGAATAGCCGAAGACCTTGCGGGTGTGAATAAAGCGGAGCCTAACCCATGTAAAACAATGAGAGCCAATAACGCGAGAGCAGAATCCTGAGAAAATATCATAATGATGACTATTCCAGCGCGATAAAAATCAGCGAAAACCATAAGAAAACGCCGTGAGAAACGGTCCGCCAATGGACCAAGGAAAAGCCCAAACACCGCTGTCGGCAATAACTGTGCAAAGATCACCATGCCGATGACCAACGGATTATGTGTCAATTGAGAAACCAAATAGATCAACAGGATTTCTGTAACACCATTACCAAATTGAGAAACAAGTTGGGCGATCCAAAGCTTTAAAAATCCACTGTTTTGAAACAAATGAAACATTCCGGTCCCTCCTTTTCAATAAAATTACTTTACCGATAAAATCATTTTAGTGATAAATTCATTTTATTATGGAGATAATCTTTTGTAAAGAAAACTTTGGAAAATCCGCTTGGCAAAACAAAAAAACCTCTGTCTGAACAGAGGTTTTGACATACTGAGGCATAAACTATTTTTCTTTAATTAGTTGCCGTACGGCGCTCCCTATTCTTCCGACTGAAAGCATTCCGGATTTCATTCATTGAAGTCGCGATCAGAATCAATACGATACCGAGCCACTGAAAAATCGTAACCTGTTCAGATAATACAAGATGGGCAGCGATGACGGCCACCGGCAATTCAATTGACCCCAGAATCGTAGCAACACTGGTCGGAAGATGCGGAGCGCTGACCGCAAATAGGACCGGAGGCAGAATGGCCCCGCACAATGCTACTCCGGCGGCATAAATCCAAACGGAACTGATCACGGTTTCCGTAAACAAGAATCCGGGCGGAAATACGACAAGAATCAGAATCAGCGAGCCCGTAATCATAATTGGCGCCCTGATCAACGGGTCGATATGAGGAGCCGCATTTCCACTGACATAAACTAACCCGGCATAGGAAAACGCCGAGCAAAAGCCAAGCAGAATTCCGACAATCGGAAGGTCGGTGAAGTCTCCGCTCACTACATCTGCTGCAAGAAAAATCCCGATTAAGGTTAGGATCAGAGACATAACTATTTCAGTACTCGGACGACGCTTTTGAATCACCCATTCGATCAAAATCCCCACCCAAACAAACTGAAATAACAGAACGATGGCGATGGAAGCCGGGAGATATTGCATGGCTCCATAATAAAAAATGCTTGTCAGGCCAGTGAAAGTCCCAACAACCATCAACATGCCGACTGTTTTCTTTGATATGCCTTTGATCAAATGCCTCTTTCTGAAACCGATCAGCCACAAAACCACTGCGGCAATTAACATTTGCGCGCCATTCAATTCCCCAAGTGTATAGCCCGCAGCAAAATGATATTTAACAAAAATCGGGTTGAATCCGAAGCTTGCCGCCCCGATTGTAAATAAGATAACAGCCTGCCAACGTTTCATGTCTATCTCCTTTCTCTTAAAAATCTGTGGCGTCCGCCGGAGGCTAAACATTATTCAGTCGACTAAACCACAGATTGAACAAACTGAAAAAGACCGTTATCAGCATAACGCATGATAACGGTCCGGGCAAAACCTTTTATCCCAGCAGGATCGCATTCATTTCGTCAAGATCGGCCGAAGACAATTTGACTTCGCCAGCTTTAACGTTATTCCTTGCTTGTTCAGCATTTCTGCCGCCAGGGATTACCGCGTCAACGCCTTTCTGCTCCAATAGCCAGGCGAGAGCCAAATGAGACGTGGCAATGTTTTTCGTATCAGCAAGTCGCTTCAGTTTTTTCACCTTCTGAAACTTTTCCATGGATTCCTCATCCTGAAATCTTTCCCTGCGAGGGTCCCCTTCAGGAAAGTCCGTATTTGCGGTGTACTTCCCGGTTAATAATCCTGAAGCCAGTGGAAAGTATGGGATGAAAGAAATATTATGTTCCGCACAATACGGCAGGACGTCTTTTTCAACTGAACGGTCGAACATATTATAACCCGACTGCAAAGCGGAAATATCTCCGTTTTCATCAGCTTCTTTCAACTGGTCGATATCCAGATTGGAAACCCCGATCGCCCTGATCTTTCCTTCTTCCTTTAACCGGGATAATTCTCCAACCGACTCGGAAAGTGGCGTTTCTCCATCCGGAAAATGAAGATAGTAAAGATCGACATAATCAAGATCAAGCCTTTTCAAGCTCGCTTCCAGCGCGGAACGGAGATATTCCGGTTTGTTGCTCGTACGATCCGCGTTCCAATCACGGGCACCTTTCGTCGCTACTATAAGATCTTCTCGTTTTACATAGGGACTTTTCAAGACTTCTCCGACCAATTCTTCGGAACGGCCTAACCCGTACACATCCGCGGTATCAATGAAATTCACACCCAGACGAATCGCTTCCTTAACAAAGTCTTTCCCCTGCTGCTCATCTAAATTCTTGAAATAATTATGACCGCCTACCTTATTGGTTCCGATCCCAACTTTCGAGATTTTCATATCGGTCTTTTTCAATTGGCTGAATTCCATCATTTCACTCCTCCCGGTTCTATTCATTCTTTGATCATCAGCGGAGTCGATTATTGCCTCTCCGTCTCCGCATCCCCGACTTCAATTCGCTTGTTCGCGGTCTCGGGCATAAAGATAATGGCAGCTATCGCAATAATGGCTGTAGCCATCAGGAAGAAGGCCGGCATCAACTTGCTTCCTGTCGACGCTTTCAGCCAGGTAATAATGAACGGCGCTCCGCCTCCAAAAATCGCGGTTGAAACATTATAAGAAAATGCGTAACCGCTATTCCGAACACGGTTCGGAAACAATGGCGGAAGCGCAGACGGATGGGCCCCAACAAAAAGGGATACCAGGATTCCGAGTGCGAAAAAGCCGACTACTGGACCAGCAGCAGATCCGCTTGAAACGTAGGAAAAAATAGAAATAGACGTTAATAACGTCAGAATCGTGGCGGCAAACAGGAAAAACTTCCTTCCGAATCGATCACTCATCACCCCAACCACTGGAATGAGAAACATCATGAGAACCATTCCCACGATCGTGACTGTCAAGGATTCACCTGCTGATAACCCGACTTGCGTCTCAAAATATGACGGCAAATAGGTCAACAATGTGTAATAAGCTCCGTTTGCGAATGCTACACAACAGAAAGCTATAACCAATGGTTTCCTTGCCGTGGAAAACATCTCTCGAAGCGGCTTGGAAGAAAGAGAATCATCATCTTTCATCTTAGTGAAAACCGGCGTGTCATCCAACTTCGACCTGAGATACATCCCGGTTAAAGCCAAAGGTAATGAACATAGGAAAGGAATCCTCCATCCCCATGAAGACATGTCATCTGGACTGAGCAGCGAAGTGAGCAATGCCACAAATCCGGCACCAATGGTATAACCGAGCAAAACACCGGATTCAAGGAAACTTGTGAATAATCCACGACGTCGATGCGGAGCGGACTCATTCATAAAGACGGTCGCGCCTCCGTATTCCCCGCCTGCTGCCAACCCTTGCAACATCCTCATCAAAATAAGCAAGAGCGTAGCCACTACGCCTATCGTCTCATAATTAGGAATCACACCAATCGCAGCCGTTGATGCCGACATTAATACGATGGTGACGAGCAAAATCTTTTTTCTGCCCAATCGATCCCCGATTGAACCAAACAGTAAACCACCCAGCGGCCTAAGAAAAAAAGAAACGGCAAACACCGCAAATGCATATAGAAATGCCGCCGTTGTGCTGCTTTCCGGGAAAAACTGAGTGCCAATAATCCCCGCCGTATAACTATAAACACCGTATTCATACCACTCCACCAAATTACCCATGGCAGTGGCTGCCGTTGCTCTGTTCATATTTGTGTTTGCATGTCCATCAGATTCAGCTATTATAATCCCCTCCACAAAACATCCGACTTTCTCAACGGATATCATTCAATAGTTTATTTTTCTTATACAATTATTCGGTTTTAGAGCTGTTGATCAAGGCGGTGAACTTACCATTTTTGAACAATTCGTCTTTTTTTACCGGGTCATTTATCACGTTCCCATTCGAACCCCATTATGAATAGCGATACCCTAATCCGGCATCGCTATCCACTTTCGGCTTAAGCATTCTAGATCTTTCATATCCCGTCGTCGTTTTCCTAAACTGGGGACCTACTTGCTTCCAGTCCAAACGTGACTCTTTGCATTTTGTCACACGTTAAGCCCATCTTCAACCGAAAAGAAAACACAAAAAAATCCCGCCGGTCAAAGCCGGCGAGCCTTAATGATTTCCGATTGATCCTTTATTAGCGACAATTTTGTCGATCATCCCATACGCTTTCGCTTCCTCAGCCGACATGAAATAATCCCGGTCGGTGTCTTTCTCGATTCTTTCAAGCTGCTGGCCAGTTCGTTCGGAAAGGACCCCGTTAATTTGTTTTCGCAGCTGAATGATTCGGCGGGCATTGATTTCGATATCACTTGCCTGGCCTCTTGCCCCGCCCAACGGCTGGTGAATCATGACCTCGCTGTTCGGTAACGCGAGACGTTTCCCCGGTGCTCCGGCTACAAGCAACACAGCTCCGAAAGACGCCGCCATCCCTGTACAAATCGTTTGTACATCCGGCTTGATAAACTGCATCGTATCATAAATGGCGAACCCGGCAGACGTTGAACCGCCTGGACTATTAATGTACAAAGAAATATCTTTCTCAGCATCTTCCGCCGCCAGAAACAACAACTGCGCGACAATACTGTTTGCGATCTCATCATTAATTTCCGTTCCGAGGAAAATCACCCGATCCTTCAGCAACCGGGAATAAATATCGTAGGAACGCTCTCCGCGACTTGTTTGTTCCACCACATATGGAATCACATTGGACATAGTTGAAAACTCCTTTTCTACGCCGCAATCGAAAATTCCCTGCGGATTCCCTCCAATCTAGACAGCAATATGGACAATTCCAGCTGGTAAAACGGGACAAACAAGGTCTCTCCGTTTCTCATTGGAATGGAAACCAGCACGTAGGAAGTCCCGCCACCTGCGATGGATGGCACCGCCGGAACCGGAGTTGCATCCGTTCGGGAACTTACCACTGACATCTGCGGCTGTTGGGTTTCTTTTTGATATAAACGCACAAAGCCAGCCGAATCTCCGTTACGCAATGCCGCTATATAGGGAAGCGTCTCATCTTTCTCCGAATCGAGTTCTAAGCTATCACGCCGGATCGGCTTCAATTTCTTCCGTGCCCGGTGAAGCGCAGCTTTCACAGACCCTTCACTTTCACCGATCATGTTCGCGGCTTCTTGTGCGGTGTAGCCAAATCCTTCCATGAGCAGCATCACAACCCGCTGTTTCGGGGACAATTTATCCAACAACACTTCAACTGCTTCAATTGCCGCATCAGAAATGGCCTCGTCTTCTTGTTTAAATTCGGACAAATCTCGATTCATGTCCTCTTCGATTCCACATTTACGATAACGATCGATCCATGTGTTTGAAGCGATTCTGAACAAATAGGCTTTGGCCATCGGTTTCGGCCGTTTCGACCAACTTTTATAAGCTTTCATCAAAGTTTCCTGCATCAAGTCTTCTCCATCCCATAGCGACTTCTCCAGGGATAGGCAATACTTTCGTAATTCTTGCATATAAGGCTGCACGACAGCCTCGAATTCTTCCTTGCCTTCAAAGGGAGTTTTCTCAACAAGCGGCCGCATGTTTGGTCCTCCTCTGTTTTGGTCTTTCATTTATTATAAACGAAAAACCTCTTCAAAAAGATACGGGAACCTGAAATGAATTGTTGACTCTCACGTTACGTGATACCTTATAGTCAAAAGCGAAGGGAGGCCGAAACGATGGCCAGAAAAGTGAAAGAAGTGGCTGATTTGGTAGGTATCAGTGTGCGCACACTGCATCATTACGATGAAATCGGGCTACTAACTCCAGAGGATACGAGTGAATCCGGCTACCGCCTCTACTCGGAAGACGATCTTGAGCTACTGCAGCAAATTCTGTTTTTCAAGGAACTGGGCTTCCCTTTAAAAAAAATCAATGAAATCATCAACAATTCTTCGTTCGATCGCAAGGAGGCTCTGGAACTTCATCGAAAAATGTTGGTTGAAAAGCGCCGGAGGCTGGATCAAATGATTGAGACGGTTGATAAAACACTTCGATACGCGAAAGGAGAGATTGGAATGTCGGCTAAAGAAAAATTCGAGGGATTTGACTTCAGTCATAATCCTTACGAGAAAGAAGCCCGAGAGCGTTGGGGAGACGAAGCGGTTGATCGCAGCAACGCAAAGATTGGAAGCATGACGAAAGACGAACAAGACGAGATGGGCAAAGAAATGGGTGAGATTTATAAACAACTGGCGTCCTTGCGACACAGCTCACCTGAATCCACAGAAGCACAGGAAGCCATTAAAAAATGGTACGATGTCTTAAACAACATGGGCCACTACCCGCCAGAGGCATTTAAAGGATTAGGCCAAATGTACGTCGATGATGAACGATTTACTCAAAACATCGACAAATTCGGTGAAGGTTTAGCCTCGTTTATGCGGGATGCTATGGCAATCTTTGCAGACCGCTGTAAAAAATAAGCGGAAAGGTATTTACTTTCCACAAGGAAAATTGTATAATCTGTTTACCAATGAATGAGAGAGGTGAGTGCCATGATCCAGCAAGTGCAACAAAACGCTGCGAACCAAATAATTTTGTATTTGTATGGCACCGCCTCTTCCGTTTTTAAATGATTAAGTTTGACGATTAGCCGGAAATGAACGAACGTTCGTTTCAATCCACGGAGGCCGCTTGTCCTCCGTGGATTTTTTTGTTTTTTTAAAGCGTTTTAAAGTTGTGAGTCAGAGGGTGATAACATGAAAGTCTTTCGTGATTTGTTCTGGTATTTTCAATTGAGGAAGAAACATTATTTATTCGGGGTACTGCTTCTCATTATTTCCGGGATCTTTACGCTTTTCCCACCTTATGTCGTCGGTGTCATCGTCGATGGGATTGAAACCGGAATGCTGACACAAGAAGAGTTGCTCAAATGGATTGTATGGGTTCTCCTTGCAGGAGTATTCATTTATATTTTTGATTTTGTATGGCAATTGATGATCTTCGGGTCGGCCTTTCAGCTTGGAAAGATTCTTCGCAATCGTTTGTATGACCATTTCACCAAAATGTCGCCGTCTTTCTATCAAAAAAGACGAATCGGTGACTTAATGGCACATTCCACCAATGATGTTCGGGCAGTGGAGGAGACAGCCGGAGCCGGGATCTTAACACTCGTTGATTCATTGACGATGGGCGGACTAGTAATTGCCACAATGGCCACTTTTCTTAGCTGGAAATTGACATTGATCGCCCTGATCCCGATGCCTATTATGGCTTGGGCAACGAGTCGATACGGCTCGATGCTTCACAAGCGTTTTGACAAGGCACAGGCGGCTTTCTCTAAACTGAACGATAAAGTCCAGGAAAATGTGTCTGGAACCCGTGTAATTAAAGCGTTTGGAGAAGAAAAAGCGGAGAAAGAATCGTTCCGTGGCCAATCCAAAGATGTAGTCAACAAAAATATCGCCGTAGCCAAAGTCGATTCCTTATTCGATCCGACGATCAGCTTGATTGTTGGAATCTCATTCTTTCTTGCGATTGCCTTTGGCGCCCGGTTCGTGGTCAATGGATCACTGACCATTGGCGAGCTTACAACATTTACGATTTATCTCGGCCGCCTCATCTGGCCTCTCTTGGCCTTTGGTTGGCTGTTCAACATTGTCGAGAGAGGGCACGCTTCATATAACCGTATCCAAAAATTGTTATCGGTAAAGCCTGCTGTCGTGAACAAACCGGAGGCGGATGTTACGCAACCTTCCGGCGATCTTACATTTGAAATCGAAACCTTCACTTATTCTGAAGCGAAGGCATCCACTCTGGAAAATATTCACATTCCTTTGAAAAAAGGGGAGACGCTCGGGGTCGTCGGGAAAACAGGCAGTGGCAAAACAACGTTGCTGAAACTTTTGTTAAGAGAGTTTGACTGTAAAGACGGAGACGTTCTAATTGGCGGAAAGTCGATATACGATTTTACATTCGACGCGTTGAGGAGCGCTGTAGGTTATGTGCCTCAGGATCATTTTCTGTTTTCGGCTACGGTTGGGGAAAATATCGCCTTCGGAAAACCTGACGCCACTATGGAAGAGATTCAGAAGGCGGCAAGGCTTGCCCACATTCATGAAGATATTCTGGATTTTGAGGATGGTTATGAAACCGTTGTTGGTGAACGCGGAGTGACGCTATCCGGCGGGCAAAAACAAAGGATTTCAATCGCCCGCGCATTGCTGATGGATCCCGAAATTTTGATTCTCGATGATTCATTGTCCGCGGTCGATGCCGAAACGGAAGAAATGATTTTGGATCACTTAAGGGAAACCCGTACAAACAAAACAACTATGATTGCCGCGCACAGATTAAGCGCAGTGGAGCATGCAGATCTGATTGTTGTGTTGGAGGAAGGAAATATCGTCGAATACGGGCAACACGAAAGCCTGATGAATGGCGATCGCTGGTACGCGGCGATGTACCGCAGCCAGCAGCTTGAAGTGCTCGTGTCACAAGGAGGGGGTTCTGGATGAGCGAAAGATATGAAAAAGAAACACTGACCCGAAATAAAGTGTTCCGGAGGCTTCTCGGTTACACGAGGCCGCACATTAAAATCATGGTGCTGGCATTCATTGTGCTAATGGGGGCAACGGCCGCCGATGTAATCGGGCCGATTCTGGCGAAAATTTTCATCGATGATTATTTGGCACCGAGAAATTTTGACACAGCCGCTTTGGCAATTCTGGGAGGGGGCTATATGCTTCTTCACCTCAGCTCTGTCTTTCTTAATTACTATCAATTGTTTACCTTCCAGAAAATCGCGCTCTGGATCATTCAACAACTTCGGGTAGATGTCTTCGGAAAGGTCCAGCATCTTGGGCTGAACTTTTTTGACAAAACACCCGGAGGCAGCCTCGTATCGAGAATCACGAATGATACCGAAGCCATTAAGGAACTATTTGTCGGTGTACTGTCGACGTTTGTGCAGAATATCATCTTTCTCATCGGCATTTTCATCGGGATGTTCTTTTTGAACGTCCGGCTTGCCCTGTTCTGCCTTGCGCTGATTCCGATTATTCTTGCCTTGATGTACTTTTACCGGAGAATGAGCTCCAAAGTCTATCACCTGTCAAGGGAGAAGCTGAGTCAACTTAACGCCAAGCTGAACGAGTCATTGCAAGGGATGAATATCATTCAAGCTTTGCGCCAGCAAAAACGGATGCGCCAAGAATTCGGCAAAATTAACAGCGAGCACAATTCGGCAATGGTCAAAAGGATTAAATTAGATAGCCTCCTGTTAGAACCGGCGGTCAACTTTCTATATGTAATGGCCATTGTGCTGGTACTCAGCTTCTTCGGATTTGAATCCTTCAGTGGCCCAATCGAGATCGGGGTACTGTATGCTTTTGTTAATTATCTGGACCGGTTTTTTCATCCTGTTAACATGATGATGAACCGATTGACCCAATTTCAGCAAGCGATTGTTTCCGCTGAACGGGTTTTTGGTTTGTTGGATGAAGAAAGAATGGCACCTGATCAAACAGGTGATCAATCGCCGACGATTAAGGAAGGGAAAATTGAGTTTCAGAACGTGAACTTTTCTTATGACGGCAAGACCAACGTTCTAAAGAACATTAGCTTTACAGCGAACCCCGGAGAAACAATCGCGCTTGTCGGCCATACCGGCAGCGGCAAAAGCTCGATTACCAACCTTCTGATGCGCTTCTACAAGTTGAAAGAAGGAAACATTGCGATAGACGGGACTTCCCTTGAAAGCTACGATAATAAGGAATTAAGGGACAAAATCGGGCTTGTCCTTCAGGATCCGTTTCTGTTTGTAGGAGATGTGAAACAAAATATCCGCCTGAGCCGTGAAGGCATTAGCAATGAAGAAGTAGAAGAAGCCGCACGGTTTGTGCAGGCTCACCCGTTTATCGAAAAACTTCCGGAGCAATACGATGAACCGGTTGGCGAACGAGGGGCTGCCTTTTCCAGCGGGCAACGCCAGCTCATTTCATTTGCCCGTACGATGGCGCGAAACCCGAAAATTCTTGTCCTGGACGAAGCGACCTCAAGCGTGGACACCGAAACCGAAGAAGCGATTCAAATCGCCCTGCAGAAAATGCGGGAAGGCCGGACCACAATCGCCATTGCCCACCGCTTATCCACCATTCAGGATGCGGATCAAATTCTTGTCCTCCACCACGGCGAAATTGTGGAGCGTGGCAACCACCAGGAATTGTTGAATCAGAAGGGCTTATACTACAAAATGTATTTGCTTCAACAGGGCGTACCTGTTTCGGAAAGAATGAATGCTTAACGGCCTCGATTGATAAAATCGGGGCTTTTCTTTGGTCAAAACCATGATTTCCAGTTTCCTTTAATGAAACACCCCGATCTCAAATTGATGAGATCGAGGTGTTAGTTGAACTACATACCAACAACGTAACGTTGATATTTTTCATAATCGATTTTCCGGCATTCCATTGTTAACTTTGTACCTTTCTCCTCATAATCTGTAGCGATCACATCAGCGTTATCGTTGAAATAGGAGACGAATTGTCCCTCGTCGTAAGGGATTAACATTTCGCACTGCACATAATCTTGAAAGATGTGACTGCGTATCTCTTGGAGAAGCTGGTCTACGCCAACCTTGGACTTGGCTGACAGATAAACGGCATCATTTTCGATTTTCGGCCATTCATTATCCGTTAAATCCGACTTATTGTAGGCATAAATGACAGGGATATCTTTCACACCTAATTCTCTTAACGTCTCATTTGTCACTTCGATGTGTTGTTCAAATTCAGGATTGGAACGGTCCACGACATGAATCAGCAAATCCGCCTCTGTCACTTCCTCCAATGTGGAACGAAAAGCCTTCACAAGATGATGAGGCAAGTTTCTCACGAATCCGACTGTATCCGTAAGAATCAGTGATTTGTTGTCCGGCAACTTCACATTTCTTACAGACGTCTCCAACGTAGCGAACAACATATTTTTCTCGAATACCTGTTTATCGCCGGTTTGGCTGAACAACTCCAGGATCGCGTTCATTATCGTAGATTTGCCGGCATTCGTATAACCGACTAATGAAACAACAGGAACCGCCCTTTTCTTACGCTGTTTTCGCTGAGTTTGCCGATGCGCCACCAGCGCTTGCAACTCTTTCTGGTTTACTGTGATTTTTTCCTCAATTTTGCGGCGGTCCAATTCTAATTTCTTTTCCCCAGCGCCTCTGTTTTTTAAACCCGAACCACCGCCTTGCCTGCCTAACGACTCCCGTGAGCCGACTAGGCGAGGAAGCATGTACTGTAAACGGGCTATCTCCACCTGCAGTTGCGCTTCTTTCGTGCTGGCGCGTTTCGCGAAAATATCGAGAATCAATGTCGTCCGGTCAGTCACTTTACATTTTAAATCCGCTTCAAGATTACGTATTTGGGTCGCAGACAGCTCATCATTAAAAACCACAACCTTCGCGTCTTTCTGATCAAGCAACGCCGCAACCTCCGAAACCTTCCCTGGTCCGATGTAATACGTTTTGTTCACACGCTGCAAATTCTGTGTGACTTCGCCGACTGCCTCAATTCCGCATGCGCCCGCCAGATTCCCTAATTCCTTTATGGATGACCTGAAGTCCTCTTGACCGAGGTTGACCCCGGCCAGAATCGCCTTTTGTTTCATGCTTACATCCCTCCGTTACCTTTTTGAATCACAGCTCTGTTGCCTGATGCTCAGTAAACGGAAAAGGACATGACAAAATAGGCAAGAATCCCATTCTGGCCACACCGGTACATTTGCCCCGCAAGCTTTTCATTTTCGTATAAAAAAAGAAGAAGACAGATTTGTCCCCTCCTTTATCTCATATACCAAATAAGGTTCCCATATCGATAGGCAGACCAATCCCGATTACCCTGCACACAGACAGAGTCTTCGCGCTATTCAATTCGCGTTACAAAGTTTGAAATCGGATTCTTCCCGAAAGGAAGTTTGCTGCCATGATCAACACAGGTAACCCTCCGTTCTTTTAAAGTTAGAAATATTTTAACACGGATTGTTGGTTTTCACAACCTGATTCAGACGATGCTTCCACGCTCCAAATTTGAGATTTCCGTCTAGACCTTATCTTTTTTCAGTATACCTAAATATTCGCTCCAGGGTCCAACGTCAGCCCTGTATCTCTCCGTCATGACTCGGATAGGCCGGATAAGAAAGACTCCAAAGTTTGCGGAGTCCGTTCCAAAATCTCAATGGCTTCACCCATTTTGAAATTCATTTCATTGCCTCTTTCGGTTTTGGCGATCCTCTATTCCATAAGAATTGAATACGCACTGTACACTAACAACAAAGCCATAACGACATTAAACGGCTTTCTGTATTTGGATAGGAACTTTTGAAAGAGCGTGCCAAAAGCGCACCAGCTGGATGTCGCCGCAAACCCGACAAGCCCCAAAAACAGCGCAAAAAAGATAAAGCTGAAACTTGAAGTGTAATAAGGAATGATAAAGGTTGAAGTTACCGTGATACCAAATAAGATGCCTTTCGGATTGACAAATTGCAAAAGGACGCCGGTAAAGAGGTTGTTATTCTTCCCTCCACCCTGATTTTTGTTACTGTTTTGGCTTGTTATGATTTTGAAGGCCAGATATAACATGTAGGCTGTCCCTATGATGGTCATAACCCATTCGATTTTCGGAATGAAGTTCTTAAGCAAAAGATTGAAATAACAACTTAATAAGATAATCGCAAAGAACCCTGTTCCTACCCCGATACAAAAACGGATGGTCTTCTTAAAACCATACTGGTTGGCAAACACCATTGATAGAATGTTATTCGGCCCCGGGGTAAAGCTCGTGACAAAAGCAAAAACCAGGAAGGACATGACAGGCATGTTGGAACCTCCATTTCTCAAATGCTATAATGAACAAAATGTACATCATAACGTATATACGTTTTATTGTACATTACGGACGTTATATTGTAAATAATAAGGAGTGGGAACTATGGAAGAAATTCATCTCATCATTGCCCGAAACCTTAAAGCTTTGCGGGAAAGCAATAAATTAAGTCTTGAAAAGGTTGCGGAGTTATCAGGAGTAAGCAAAACGATGATTGGCCAAATCGAAAGAGGCGAATCCACGCCGACCATTACAACGATTTGGAAAATCGCCAACGGACTGAAAATCTCTTTCACATCATTAATCGACCAACCGCAACCTGATACACAAGTGGTGTTGAAGAGTGAAGTGCAAACATTATCCGAGGACAATGGAAAATTCCGTGTCCATCCCTATTTTCCGTTCGAAGATGATAGACGTTTCGAAGTGTTTTCAGTGGAAATTGATAAAGGGGGGTTTCTAAGCGCCGATCCGCATAAAGAGGGAACTGAGGAAATTATAACTGTATTTGAAGGGGAACTTACAATTCGAGTCAATAACAATGAATATACCTTGAAAAATGGAGACTCCATCAAGCTCAAGGCCGACAGACCCCATGTCTATCATAACTCTGGTGAAACCTTGACCCGATTAAGCATGATCTTGTTTTATCCGAATTAGAAGGTGTTACGCCATTGGATCGAAGGACAAAAAGACAGTCCTTAATCAAAGAACAAGCGGCAAGTAAAATAGAGAAGGCAAAACCCGCTCGCCTATTTTCTTGCCCCCATTACCTACCTTTGTTGGTCCCCAGGCTTCACCCAGATCCATCCTTCGGTCAGCAAGGTATTTTCTTCAACATTCATCTCGTCAGGTGAAATGCATCGGTTCTCAGCGAAGTCCACACCATTCAATCCGCTAAGTAAGGCATCCAGAACATGATCGGAGGCGATCAATTTCTCCTTCTGCCCCGGATCCATTGAGATCTGTTTCTGGAGTTCATTCACAATGTCCCGTCTGACGGACGATTGTTGCTTATATTTTTCATGAGAAATGCCTTCTGACCTCAGCCAAGCCGCCGGATAGACCTCAATACAGCCGATGCCTTCCAATCGGCGAATATCCCAAACGAATTCCACCGATCCGAACTTCCCTTGCAAAGATCCGATCATCTTCAAAGCCCGAAAAGCGGTTCTCGCTATGAAACTCGCTGTCACGTCAAGTGGCCTTTTGCCAAGAAGCTGGTGGACCACATTATCTGTTCGCCGCCGGAAAAATGAATCAATATCGCCTTGTAGCTCTGTTCCTGCCTGATGTCGGTTCAATGATTCACCAAAATGCTTTGGCCAGCCTAACGGCGCATCGAAACACAGTAGAACTTTACTTCCCTGTTGGGTAGCTTCTTCTATCCAGTCTTCAATGACAGCGACCGCCGGCTTGGTTCTGGAGCCTTTCTAAGCCTTTAGCAATCGAATAGCTTCCCCATTGAAATAGAGTTGGGCTAACCCGGTTTTCTTCTCCTCTACCGCGCAGTCAATGCCAATGATGTACATATTGGCCGCCTTTCCGGATGTACTCAACATCTCTGTAATGGACTATGATCCGCTGTCAGAGTCATGCTGCGCGACCTGAATAAGGTTCCCGCAAGTATCATCCAATACCGCAATGGTCACGGGGCCCATTTTGGTTGGCTCCATCGTAAAGGTCACACCCCATTCTTTCAATCGCTCATACTCCTGTTGCACGTCCTCGACTGCAAAAGAGGTAGCTGGGATCCCTTGTTCTTTGAGTTCTTGTTGATAGGTTTTTGCGGTTGGATTTTGGTTGGGTTCAAGGAGTAACTCAACATCATCCGGACCTTCGGGTGAAACAACGGTCAGCCATTTGAACTCTCCAACCGGCGTGTCCATTTTTTTCACAAAACCGAGAGTTTCAGTATAGAACTTTAGCGCCTTATCCTGGTCATCCACAAACACACTGGTTAAATAGATTCTCATATTATCCCTCCGTTTAGCATTAAGAATTGCCTCGATATGCCAAGTCATTACGCTCTTCTGCCCTCATTATAAATGACAAAAGAATAGGAATGGAAATTTGATGCATTCTATGCAAAGAAGCGATTCATTAAATCTGAGATTGATGGGAGGCCCCCAAACATGAAATGGATCAGAATCATTTTCCTGCTTTACATCCTGGCACAGGCACCCAATACCTTTATGTCGGGCACGTTCCAAGAACAGCTCACCTACGTTTTGATCTTAAGCCTCTATCTCGTTTTCATATTCAGGAAACCCCTTTTTCAAAAGGTGAAATATCTGTTTTACAAAGGCACTTGAAGAAACGGGATAACGACTACCCTTGGAGGAAAAATGAAGCCAAAGGGAGGTGACCAATGTGGCAAAGGACAAGAAGAAACAGCAGGACATCAATGTGGAACTCAGCGGAATGGGCTTCTACGGTACAACGGCAAACACAGGAGTTGAAGGTTACGAAGCAACCGGTGACATCGAAAACGCCGGACACCCTGAAAAAGGATTTAAGAAAAAGAAGGACCCTATGGGCGCTCGTCCAACACTGGAAGATTCCCCTTAAGGCCGAAGTTTTAGCCCCCTCCTTGGCAGAAGGGGGCTTTTCTTTTTCTTTATTGCGGTTCATTCTTCATCTGTCTCAATCACCACTCCTTCGACATGACGCTTGCTCATTTCTTTCCGAATTTTCCGATTCTCTTTGGACTCGAAGATGATGTCCATGTCGTAATCCTCTGGATAAAGATCCTCAGCCTTGATATAAAGCGAAAGGCGCTTGTGGTTGAAAGTCATTTTTTCACCTTTCACATAAACTTCGACGTCTCCTCGCTCGTTAGCGGGTTTCGAAACAATTCCAAACTCGCCTATGGAGGGGATATTCACGTTATCGCCGCGCTTGTAAGGGATGGCCTGCTTTTCCTTCTTCTCTTTTCTGGCATGTTTTTGTTTGTAAACATGCTTTGCATTCATTGCCAGTTGTTTCTGCAACTGCTGCCGGCTGAAAGGCGTCGCTTCGCTGTAATCTCTGGATTCCTTGTACGTGATTTGATGGGCCCGCTCAATAAGATTTGGGTGCATGCCGAGTTTCAAGGCAATGGCAAATGCCTGGCTTTCCCCGCCCTGTCCAATCAATAAACGATAAGTGGGTTGGAGCGTCTCAAGATCGAAGGCCATCGAGCCATTTTCAAAGCCCTCGCGTTCGCGGGCGAATTCCTTGATTTCATTGTAGTGAGTGGTTGCGAGCAGTGTCGCGCCTTTTTGAAAAAGTTCTTCCAGGATAGTCGTCGCCAGCCCCATTCCTTCTGCCGGGTCCGTACCAGCCCCCAATTCATCCAATAAAACAAGGGTTTGCGGTGTGGCTTCCACCAAAATCCCAATGATATTTTTGATCCGTGCGGAAAAAGTACTCAGGGACTGCTCAATGCTTTGCCCGTCGCCAATGTCCACGAGAATGTTATGAAAGATGGCAACCTCACTACCATTGTCCACAGGAATGTGCAGACCTGACTGCGCCATCATCGTGAGCAGCCCGACAGTTTTCATCGCCACTGTTTTTCCACCTGTGTTTGGCCCGGTAATCACAAGCGCGTCATAATCTTCACCGATAGCCAGATGTAACGGCACTACGCCTTCTCCTAATAGTGGATGACGAGCCCCAACCAAACGTAGCGTATGATGCTCATTGATTTGCGGAGCGGTGCCCTTGATGGCCAGACTGTACTTGGCTTTTGCAAAAATCACATCGTATCGTGTCATCGTATCGACAGCAATTTTGATTTCATGCTCATTTTGTTGGACAAGCCCTGTTAGAACCATGAGAATTCTTTGTTCCTCCGCCTCTTCCTGACTTTTCAGCACATCAATATCATCCTGGATGGCCCCTACTTCTTCAGGTTCCATATAAACGGTCGATCCAGAAGCTGAAGCATCTAACACGACACCTTTGACCTGTTTTCGATATTCCTTTTTCACTGCGATCACATGGCGCCCGCTTCTGAGACTGACGGTCTTTTCCTGAAGATAACGACTGTACTTCGATGATTTCAAAGTCTGGTCGATGCGGTTTTTCATCCGGTCTTCCAGAATCGTGATCTGCTTGCGCAGTTTTGACAGCTCCTTGCTGGCATAATCATCGACACGGCCGTTTCGAATACAGCGATCGATTTCATCTTCCAGATCCTTCAGGTCCGACAACGAGTATATATAGGTGGTGATCCTCGGCGCTACATATTCCTTGTCTTGCAAAAACCTTTTGAGCCGTTCAATACAATTGAACAAACCGAGAAGCGCAGTAAAATGATCCGGACGCAGCGGTGTCCCCTTATGCAGGTTTCGAAATAGATGTTGCATCCCTTTCAAGCCATCGATCGGTATGCTCGAGCTGTAGTCCAAGATATTCTTGGCCTCTGTCACTTCTTGCAACCACGATTCGATTTGCCCTTTGTTGAGGGAAGGCTCCAGTTCAAGGATTTCGGTCCGTCCCAATTCAGAAACGGTGTAGGCCGCAATGGCCTCTTTCAATTCATCAAATTGCAAAGCTTCAATTGTTTGGGAATGCATCGCATTTCCTCCTTATCAATAATTGATCTTGTATCCGTGCGAGGAAATGAGAAATCGACAAATGTAAAAAACCGCAGAAGAACACACTGGTTCTTTTGCGGCTAACAAGTCATCATTGGTAAATGAAAAAAACTGTGCAAAGCACAGCGCTTCATTCCACTTATAGAAGGGATCGGCGCAAACCGTGTTCTTAACTATCGTCACGAAAAAGGGTCATAGCCAAACAAGCTTCGACCAAGTCGATGCTACGTTCCCATTTCGCACGCACGTATCAAATTACGCGAATTAGTTAAGAACAACACTTTCCACAAAACAAACCCCTTTGGTTGTCGAATACATTTATTATAACCTATTTTTCTGAAAACGCAAATGGGCCTTTCATGGAACTTAATCATTCAACGGTCAAAATCCAGCAAGGACAACATTCTGCTTGGCCCCACAGCCTTAATCAGCAAAGGTAATCTCGGACCGCTCGTGCTATCCAACACCAGTCGATAAACGATCTGGAATAAACGCTTTTGATTGGCTTTCTTGATTTTCTTATCTTCATGATGGCAGATATCGTATATTTGTCGCATCAGTTGTTCTTGATTCAAGGGCTTGCTTTCACGAATGACGTCGCAAAGCTCCCGCAACCAGTTAACCTCAACTTTACTTAATGATTGATAGAATAAATGATCTATCTTCTCATTCACCTGAATCATTTTTTGCGACTGATAATGCTGAATCCAGTGGGTCGCGCGACTGATGGTTTTCTCTATATCTTCAGGAGAATAATCCTCTCCCATTTTACTCAAGACATCCGCCAGCAATTCAATATCAAAATTCACCAACGGCAGAATCCCCGCCACCTGATTGAACTTCGGCAGATGATTTTCCTCATCGCTGATTTCCACCAGTTCAATTGAACGGCGAATGGCCTCATCCTGTAAGGAATAACCCAAATAACTCGCCCGGTACCGCTCGTATTCTTGATAATTCTTCAGGACATCCTCATCTAATCCAATCGTGAAGGCCGCACCCGGCTTATATTTTGCAAACATGAACAGAATGATCTCCGGCAGATAAACTTTTAGCAGTTCGCTTGGAGTTATGCTGTTACCCGAAGAGCTTGACATCTTCCCTTGCTGACCTTTGATTCCGATGAAATCGTAAGCAACATAATCGGGAGCGTTATGATCAAAAATCGTCCGTGCTATTTTCTTCGAGACATTATAACTACCGGTTTCCGAAGAATGATCTCGTCCCCCGGGTTCGAAGATCACGTCTTCCACCATCCACCTCATCGGCCAATCTACTTTCCAATTCAGCTTGATGTTTCTGCCCTCCATAACCTCCAACACATTGTGATAATCGCATCGACAAGTGTACTCAATCAGACCACGCTCCTCATCAAACCCTTGAATTTCCGTATCGTCCTTTCCACATGACTCACAATAGATCGTAATGGGATAAAAGGCATTCCTTTCCGCCTCGGAGCTGTCATTCGTTTTAAATGCCATAAGGAGATCATAGATTGTCCTTCGATTTTTCAAGGCATGAAGGATGTGTTCATTGTATCTCCCCGACTTGTATTCCTTGCTCTGGTAAATATACTCCGGGGCAATTCCGAAAGCCTTCGCGGATTCCTCCAGTTCTTTTTCAAAATGGTCGGCATAGGAAACATGGCAGCCAAAGGGATCCGGAATATCCGAGTAGGGCATCCCAATATATTTTTCAAAAGACGGGTCTACATTTCGCGGCACCTTTCGAAAACGATCATAATCATCCCACGAAAGAATAAACCGCGTAGATTTTCCTAAATCCTTTAAGGCTTTCACCACAAAAAAGGTTGTTACGATTTCACGGAAGTTCCCAATATGCACCGATCCTGACGGACTGATGCCTGATGCACAAATAAAAGTCTCGCGATCCGGGTATTTTCGAATTAAATCCTTTGCCATTTGATAAGCCCAGTGCATTTTCAATCACTCCTTTGTTAAGTTCTGGACAATAAAAAAACTCCCACCTCCAAGATTCTTCATCTTGAGGGCGAGAGTTGTTCGCTTCGCGGTACCACCTCAGTTTGTTGATATGTCACCATATCAACCTCTTCAGGTACGGCCACAATTTATGGCTTATACCCTATCTCTGTAACGGGAGATCCCGTCGCATCATCCCCAAGCTTCCGCTCAGTTCAATACGAGGCTCGGAGTCTTTTTTCATCAAGGGACCGATCCCTCCTTCTCAGCACCAGGAGTTCTCTGTACGACCGTTCCACTTAATTACTCTTCTCTTCATCGCCTGTGTATGTTTTTTAACATAATACGTAACGCATTACATATTGTCAAACTGAATTATTTTTTTACACCCGGTTTGTGGCTTCGCAAAACCGTGATAAACCCGTCCAGGATGTCATGGCTGACGGAAAACCCTTTTCGTTTATAAAATTCCAGGGCATTCTCATTCCCGTTCGAGACATAGATGAAATAATCCTCAACATCATCAAACTGTTTCAACCATTCCATCGACATATTGAAAAGCTTTGAACCGATCCCATACTTTCTGTAGCCGTCTTTTATATAAAATTGCGATAAGCAGCCGACATTCTCACGGCTGACAGAAGAAAGGTCGAAAAATGTAGCAAAATCATTCGAATAGGCCTCTTTGGGCGAGATATTTGCATAAACATAGGCTACCGGTTTCCCATCGTCCTTTACGATCACTGTATAATTATGGATGGCGCTCTTGATTGATGGAAGCAGCCTTGTCTCAAAACTCATCGTGTCGAACCGTTCCGGTGTAATGTACGCTTTCGATTTCTGGAAGACCATGAGCTCATGACATAACTCTTTGCAAATTTCTATTTTATCATCGGGTACTATTTCGTATTGTAAGTTCATAGTGGCCTCCACATCTTTAACGTCATTTCCACACAGACAAATATTTCTTTCGATATTTATTATCCTTTTCCAGTTCAATTAAATTCATTGCCGTTCGTTTGATCTCTTCCTCTTTCAACGCATCATATAACTTCTTCAGGCCATCGATCATATCAAATCGAATCAAAGTATAGTGTTTTTCATCAACGCCGTTTCGAAAGCGATTCACGATATGATCGATCACCATCTCTTTTTGTTCCTTTCCAGCCAGGCCCACTCTCCATATCGATTGCAGGCTGTGCCGAGCTGTAACAAATTTCGGGTCCTTTGTGACTTCCCATAATGCAGGAAAATCGTTCAGCATTCGTTGTTCCGGATCACTGATGGCCAGGTTGGAAAGAAATTGAGCCGCCCGGGCTCTACGATGATTGTCGGCGTCCGTGAGCCACTCTATTAATTGGTCCCACACTTCATAGGCCCAGTCCACTTCTTCTCGTGTCGCCGCTAAAATATTGTTGAAGACTTCATATTGAACGTCCTTATCCTTGGCTTCCAGATTTTCAAAATAGGATTGCGTCACAGCGTCCATTTTGCAGCCCTCCTCTGTCATTCGAATTAAGCAAATAACGCTCCCAATCGTTCATCCGCCGGAGGATTGTAACCAAGGTGCCGTGCCATTGATACAATTTGACCCTTATGATGGAACTCGTGAGTCTCTGCATGCGACAAAAGGAACAAAGGAGTTAAGCGCACGGGCTTGTCCCCTTCTTCCACCACATTCTCTATCTCTTCCAACCAGCGGGAATTGTACCGATCGAGAAACTTTTCGACAGTTTCGTCTACGGAATCGAAGATTTCCCGGACTTTCCGGACATCCGCATTCGCAATGACCCTTTCCGGGGTATCTGCAAATTCAGAAGGCTTCTGTTGAAAGGCAAACGACCCAATCCAGAACCTGTAACAATCGGCAGCATGAATATGGGCTTCGATCATCCTTCCGATCCCGAAGCCTGGGACCCCTTCATGCAATTTCTCCAAAGGCGTTTCTTCCATAAAGCCAAATAAATGTTGCCTTACCGATCGAACCAAGTCATATTGATGTTTCATGATATTTTCCATCCACACTCGTCCCTTCCTGACCAAATGCCGGTTCTTCCGAACTTCTTTAAAGCAGTTGTTGCTCTTAAAAAAGGAAATCAGCTACTCTCTTTCGCTAAAGGGAATAGCTGATTGGTTTGGCAGTCTAAGTTTGCAGTTCAAATTGCCTGGAATACAGATGCGCATACACTCCATCACGTGCAAGCAACGCATCGTGTGGTCCTTCCTCCGCAATGCCGTCTTCCGTCAATACGACAATCCGCCCCGCATTGCGAATCGTGGAAAGCCGATGGGCAATCACGAGAGTTGTACGGCCTCTAGCCAGCATCTCCAAGGAATCCTTGACAATGCTTTCGCTCTCATTATCCAGCGCGCTCGTCGCTTCATCCAGAATCAACACCGACGGATTTTTCAAAAATACACGGGCGATGCTCAAACGCTGCTTTTGCCCGCCGGACAGTTTCACGCCCCGTTGTCCAATCTCCGAATCGTAGCCATTTGGCAATCTCATAATAAACTCGTGGGCATTGGCACGTCGGGCTGCTTCGATAATTTCCTCGTCGCTAGCTTCCGGATCTCCGTAGCGGATATTTTCCATCACCGTTCCCGAAAAAAGATAGACATCTTGCTGCACAAGGCCAATGTTATTTCTTAACGACCTTAGCTCAATACCCCGAACATCGACGCCATCCAATACAACGTCTCCGCTGTTCACATCATAAAATCGAGGAATAAGCGAGCACAAAGTAGTTTTCCCCGCACCGGACGGACCAACTAAAGCCACGTACTCTCCCGGCTCTACGTGAAGAGACAGGTTTTCCAGGACATTCTCCAAATGATCCTCGTAACGGAAGGTCACTTGCCTGAACTCAATTTCACCACGCACCTCTGGCAGAGCAACAGCATCCGGGCTGTCTTCAATAGCCGGCTTGATCTTCATGATTTCCATGAACCGCTGAAAACCAGTGACGCCTTCTTGAAACTGCGTGCTCATATGAGTCAACCTTTGGATCGGCTCGACCATAAAGCCGATATAGAGTAAAAAAGTGATCAAATCCGCTAAATCCAAGGTGTTATGAACGATACTGGCACTTCCCAGAACGATCACTGTGACCGTAATCAACTGGATAAATGTCTCGATCCCATTGTAAAAGTTCGCTTCTGTCTTGTAATATTTCTTCCGGCTTTCAAGGAAGCGATGATTCTCCCGATCAAACTTTGCAATCTCAACTTCCTCGTTCGCAAACGATTTAACCACGCGGATTCCTGAAAGACTATCCTCCACCTGCGCGTTGACATCCCCGATTCGCTCTTTGTTTCTTCTGAGTGCCCGATTCTGGACCTTGTTGAAATACAACGAGAACACACCCAGCAAAGGCAAAAAGCAAAATACAGCAAGCGTTAGCGGTGCGTTAATGAAGAATAGAATCACAAAAGCGCCAATAAAACGCACGAAGTAATTAACATAGTCTTCCGGTCCATGATGATACAGCTCAGAGAGCAACAGCAAGTCGTTTGTAATGCGAGTCATCAGTTGCCCTGTCTTCTCCTTGTCGTAAAAGCTGAACGGAAGCTTTTGCATGTGGGCAAACAATTCGCTGCGCAAATCACTTTCCATTCGCGCCCCGACTTCATGTCCTTTGTAATCTGCGAAGTAGTTTCCGATGTTCTGGATGGCTACCAAAACAAGCATGAGCCCGCCAATCCAATACACCTGACTCAGTGCAGTGGACAAATCTCCATCAAGGACATCTTTGGTAATATACCGAACAAGCAACGGAAATACCAAGGTGGCGGCAGATACGACAAAGGAACACGCCAGTACCGAAAGAAACAGTCTTAAATACGGTCTGTAATATGAAAAGAATTTTTTAATTGGAAAATCCATGTTTTTCCCCTTTTTGTGTTATTTGATTAACACATATAAGGGAGAATCAATATTGCATTCATCCCACCACTTATGGAAGTAGGGGGATTTCTGCTGAATAAAGTTAAAAGGCTCCACCCTTATATGCTTTGGTGGGGTCATTCGTCATATTTCTCATATGAAAAGCCTCCTTATCACTGAATACCTTTATTTTAAACAATTTTCCCACAGAAAGGAATAGCAACTTTTTATTAAATCAAACTTTCCCCAAGGGCCCATTGGATTCATCAATTATTTAAGCAATGCCGCCCTCAATTGAGCGCCATATTCCAAATAACCCTTTAAACAGGTCAACATATAAACCCAGCCCTCTTTATTATCCACCAATTGATCGATCAACTCATCGTCATTTTCCTGAAAACCTTCTTCATTAATGCCAACAATGGTTTCCGAGTTGCCCGTCTCTTCCAGGCTAATGGTGACAGTATGGTCTGCTCCCCATATGAACACTATTTTCTTATCCTGCTGGATTTCCTTTACCTCTATTTCGCCTTCAGCACCGTATTCATCATATCTTAACGTAACGGTCTTGCCTTGCTCCCATCTTTCAGAGCTTGATGAAAACCAGTAGTTTCCGATTTTCTCAGGATCGACGAAGGCTTCAAATACCTCATGGGCCGGCTTTGCTATTTTGATCTTTGTCAGATTGTTCATCATGAATCAACTTCCTTTCTCTTGGTATATTTTATCCTTTCTCCTTAACAATAACGTTCCCGTATTGCCTTTATCATTGCATCCGCGTTACTGTGAACTTGCCGCAAGCCATATCCCACATACAAAGGTGTAGTCGCATAGCGGGGCACAGCTTTAATGAAGAATTTCCCCAACCAATGATAAAAAAAGAGATTGTAACTGGAGCATCCGTGGCCATTGAAGTCGTTCAGGATATATTGAACCGTTTTTTGAACATAGCGGGCAGCCTGGTCGATTTCCTCCAGATCTTCGAGCATCACATTAAATTCCGTAAATCCAATCATCGGTTTCGTTGAAAGATTCCAGTGAACTCCGTTAGAAACCTGAATTTCGTGCCCCATAAAATAATCCTCGGACAAGTTGTCCCGATAATCAACATGATCCAGCCCCACAATTTGCATATGGGGATGACGGATCGATCCACCTGATAACGGACCGTGATTTTTGAAGAAAATCACAGATTGAAAGCCACCGTGCCGCTCCATATCCAACCATTTCTCCACGCCAAAGCGGATCAATTCATAAAGATGGGGCAGCGGATATTTGGACAATTCCGATTCACATTCATCCGTCTCGATTAATACGGTTTGGAAGGCATCCTGCAAGACGGGGTATTTATTCTTCACAAGAATCATCGGGCCCCGAGTATCCAATATGTCGGAGAGTTCAGCAGGGTCACAAAACGGACATGCGCTTTCCCGTAATACGTTATTCGGCTTCGTACGGGCAATGGCTGTATTGAAATGAAGAATGGTGTTTGTATTCATAGCAGTCACCCTCATTCCTTATTCGACGAAAACAAGAAAAACCCTTGTATGACAAGGATTTTTTCTGTATATACATGATGCATACAAAATTCAACTTACGTCCTCAAAATACTGCTCGTACCATAAAATAAAACAATAAATCGACCATATTTTTTTCATGTTGGCCGCAAGTCCGGCACGGTGATCTTCTAACAAACGAATCAACTCGTCCACTTCGAAAAATCGGTTCGCGATGCCGGAAGTAAACTTGGCTTTAATCATATCGTAAAATTTGTCCTGCTTCATCCAGACAGCCAGCGGTGACGGAAAGCCCAGCTTTTTCTTATTTGCGGTTCTGTCCGGCAGCTCCCGATTGGCCGCTTTTCTCAGCGCAACCTTTGTATTTTCGTTCGTGACCCGATATTGAGTCGGGATCTTTAAAGCTACTTCCAACAACTCTTTATCCAGGAAAGGAACCCGCAACTCAAGCGAATGGGCCATGCTCATCCGGTCAGCCTTTAATAAAATATCGTAAATCAGCCACGTGTGAAGATCCAAATACTGCATTTGCGTTTCTTGATCCAAATGTTTCGATTGCTCGAACCATTTTTCCGTTACTGGCGCGCACTGCTTATTCAGGCTTTTATTTTTCAAGATCCTTTGGCGCTCGTCATGATTGAAAACATAGTCAATCCGGAAAAACCGTTCCTTTAGCGGTTTGGCACCCTGTATTAAGAAACGACGTCCTTTGATGTTTGGCAGTTTTTCAGCCAATTTCGCCAAAGCGACACGCAAACCGCGCGGCAGCTTCTGGTATTTTTCATAAACCAATGCTTCCTTATACCTGTTGTATCCGCCGAATAATTCGTCTGCTCCCTCACCTGACAGAACGACCTTTACATGTTGACTTGCCTCGTCTGTCAAGAAATACAACGGCACAGCCGAGGGATTGCAAAGCGGCTCATCCATGTAGTATTGCACCTTTGGCGCCGCCGAGAAAAAATCATCTGCCGAAATTTTTCTAGCGATATTGTCCACGCCAATTTGTTCGGCAAACGCGGTTGAATAACTCAACTCACTGTAAGCCTCTTCCTCATAACCGACCGAGAACGACTTGATTTTGCTGGTCTTGGCGACTTCATTCAGAACGTAGCTTGAGTCAATTCCGCTGGATAAGAAACTGCCAATTTCAACGTCACTGATTTCGTGCATCTTCACCGATTCCTGAAAGGTTTCCGCAATCAAATCAACATACTCGTCCATCGTTTTCGATTGATCTGTGTCATAACGCATCTCATGATAGGGATACGTTTGAAATTTTCCGTCCTGATATTCAAAATACTGCCCTGGCGTCAGTTTATAGACATGTTGAAACAAAGTCTCATTGGATGGAACATATTCGAAACTCAAGTATTCCGCCAGATGCGCCTCATTGAATTGTTTCTGGAACTGAGGATGGGGCAGAAAACCCTTAATTTCCGAAGCAAACATGAAAGCTTGACCATCATGGTAATAGTAGAACGGTTTAATCCCGAAAATGTCACGCGCCCCTACCAACTTGTGCTCCGTCCGATCCCAAATAACGAAGGCATACATTCCTCTTAATTTCGAAAATAAAGAAGTTCCGTATTCTTCATAACCATGAATGAGGACTTCTGAATCCGTATCAGTACTGAACTGATGCCCTTTATTGATAAGATCATCCCGAAGTTCCTGATAATTGTAGATCTCACCGTTAAAGACCAGAACCTTCGACTCGTCTTCGTTATACAGAGGTTGCTTACCATGATCGAGGTCAATAATCGACAAACGTCGAAAACCGAGTGCCATGTTATCGTCTATAAAAAATCCTTCATCATCCGGACCGCGATGGCTGATCCGATCCGCCATATCTTTAATAATCGTTTGATCTTCACCTTGTTCGCTGACGCTATAACCCACAAATCCACACATAACCACTATCCCCACTTATCTACCAGATCTTGTTACAACAATGAAACGCCGAACGGAAAATAAAAGTTTCATATCTTAGACCATCTTAGCGGATCTTTCATCTTTTGTAAAAGCACTTGGAAAATCAGCATTAAAAGGGCTAAAGTCCGTTACTCGACTGCGCTCTCCAAAATGGAGAAGGTCCCTTTATCGCAATTGATTTCAGCCATGGCACCATACGGTAAAATAAACTTCGGCTCTGTGTGGCCAAAATTCAGGTTATAAAGGATCGGCAAGTCCTCCAAATCTTGTTCCTTCATGACTCGCAGGACTTCTTCCTTATACTCCTCGTAATAATTCTCATCCAGCGGTTTTCCGAAAATGATGCCTTTCACAGTTTGAAGAATGCCCTGTGCAGCATAATTCCGCAACCACCTTCTGATAAAGTCAGGTTCCGACTTTTCCTCTGCAGTTTCAAAGAAAAGAAGGCTGTCTTCCCAACACCTCCGATCAGGCCAAATTTCAGTTCCCTTAGCGAATTCCAGCACCTCAATACACCCGCCAATCAAACGCCCCTGGACAATTCCTGACCCTTGGAGCACTTCATAGCCTGAATTGGGTTTCATCTTACGCTGTTGGTTTTTGTTCTTTACATCCCATTCTAAGAACTCACTGGTCCATTCTTTTGCCGGTTGAATTTCACCAATGACTTCATCCGAAAAGAGCGTCCGCTTCACCATTTCAACTGTATAGGGATCCATCTCAACGTTCTCGGCAAAATCCGTTAAAATCGCCGGCCCATAAAAAGAAGACACGCCTGCCTTATGGCAAAACAAATGAGGAATCGTCACATCGGAATAACCCATGAAAATCTTCGGATTCCCGCGAATCACTTCAAAATCTATGTACGGAAGCAACCGAATGCTGTCTTCTCCTCCAATATTCGCAATGATGCCTTTAATGCTTTCATCCTCAAACGCCATCATCAAATCTTCCGCCCGAGCCTGTGGGTTTTCATCAAGAAAATCCGATCCTTTTAAACTATTTGGCATCGACTCAACCTCAAGGCCAAACACAGAACTCAATCTTTCAATCCCTTGTTCATATCGCCATCTCAAATCAGGATCTCCAGCCCCGCCCCAGGACGGACTGACAGTCGCAATTTTGTCACCTTCTTGCAGTTTTTTTGGTTTCTTTAACATTTCATCACGCCTTTCCAGCTGTTGTTATTCACACTCATTTTAAACCCCTAGTGCTGAACCAATAAATAAAACGCCACCGAGCACCCAAAAGGGTTCCCAGAAAATCAGCCGCCACTCGCCAATACAACTTTTTTGAATGATCTTTCCTCGCTCCTTCACGTTTCGCCAACCTTTTTTGAGAAGGTATTTTGCTGATCACCTAACAAAGCTACTATAAATAAATTGCTCGCCAATCCTCCCTATTTTCCTTCTACCAGTATCACTGAAACCGACTCTTCCATAAAGGTTTTGAGCTGGAATATTTTGATGATTAACTGCTAATACAATCTCGTTGTATTCGGGGAATTCCTGATTAACAAAGCTTTTAAGTATATTCATCCCCTTTTTTGCAAACCCCTTTCCTTGTTCGGAATGGTTTATCGATAGTGCCGTTAATAACATGGCTTTCAGATTATCCGTATATTCCTGTACCCTGTCAGTTGAGTGTAATACGAAAAAGCCAACCGGTTCATTATTACTTAATATGACAATTGGGAACTGCCCGTCCGTTAAATTTTCCAATACGACAGCAGGGAATGCTGTATATTGTGCCATTGCCTCAGGTAACTTAAATTCTCTTAATATCTTTAGGTGTTCCGGTTTATACTGCCGTAATTCTACTGTTTGATTTAATGTATTCATAGAAAAAACAACCCCTAATGCTCATTCGTTTATAACAATAATACACGATAAGGGAAGTTACCCGGAAATGATATTGGTCCTATAAAAAAACTTGGCGTAAATAGGCGTAGTTGCCCTTATCTATCTCTTACACGTGTCTTCAACGTCGATTTCTCTTCTTTGATAACACGAGATATTCTCCGATAGCTTATACTTTATACGGTAAAAAAGACACGTTTGAAATAAAACGCGCCTGAATCCGTTTATAAAAACTCTTCACGCTTCTTAAGAAAATCTTGTTTAGTTGTTCACTCTACCTGTGTTTTGCCCAGTATATAAAACCATCTTTAGAATAGGTTCGTCTCATTCCTATTTTCTCGAGAACCCTGATTGATGCAGCATTCCCTTCGGCACACTCTGCAACGATCTTATCAACTTGGTTGGAGGCAAGAGCCCAATCTTTAATTCCATTTACGGCCTCTGTTGCAAAACCTTTATTTTGATAGTCTGGATTCATTCCATACCCTATTTCTACAACTTTTTCATCGTTTGGTTTCCCTTTAAAACCCACATCTCCTATAACCAAATGGCTTTCACTATGAATAACAAACCAAACACCCCAGCCTTTAAGTGTCATGTCCTTTTTCAACTTCTTAAGATACATTTCAATATGTGGACCCATTTGATATTGATCGGAATAAGTTTCGTAACTTTCCGCGGTGCTAGGAATGATTAACAAACGATCCGTTTTGATTTTCAAATGATGTTCCTCCAAAGTATTTAATTGTTTATGTTCCTGAACTCTTTTCATCCAACATTTGATTTTGCCTTCATTTTGTCATCAAAAGGGGGACAAATTTTATGTCTAAACTGTTATGACAATAAAAAATGACCATCAAATCCACCTGCAATTTGATAGTCATTTTTTGGTGGCTAATCATCGGTATTGGTCATGCATGGGTTGAAACAGATCTTCTTGAGCTTTCCGAACCATGGAAAAGTGATAGACGTTGTCATGGCCATGAAGAATCTCGTTGTGATGACTAATGATTTTATCGGCAGAAAGAGTTTCGGAATCGGCCGTCGAATGACCATCCCCAACTAACGTCACATCAAAGCCATTCACTGTGGCTGTTCTTACCGCAGTGTCGATACAGTGCTCTGTTTTACATCCCATCACCACAAGGTGTTCGATTCCATTATCCTTTAGAAAGCCCAATAAGGGCGTTTCGAAGAACGAATTGGTGCCTTTTTTGTCAAAGACTTCCGAACCATCCGGCACTTGAATCGCTTCATGGACTTGAAACCCTTCTCCTTTGCCTTCAGCAACATCAAGATCTCTGATAAAAACAATGGATGAACCGGATGCCTGCGCCTTTTCAATAACCAAATTGATATTTCCTAAGACGCGTTCCTTATTCAAAACACTTTTCTCATTTTCATTGCCGTCCATTAATTCTTGCTGAGCATCGATGACCAGTAAAGCTTGCTTCAATCAGAAAACCTCTTTTCGAAAATATCGTTCCTTGTTCCTTCACTTTACACCGCGCGTTTTGTATATGATTTTTCGGATGCTGTCCATGGACAGGCAGTATTTCTGTTCTAATTCTTCAAAAGACCAGCCTTCCTTGTATAACTGGCAGATCTCTTGGTTTCTTCGGAAGATCAACTCACGTGAACCGTTCATTTCGCCCCAGCCGGCTCTCTGGTTTTTTTCCTTAGGAATATAAAGGAGTTCGCCCTGGATGTAATTCTGTAATTCCTTCAGTAACCTAGGGGGAAGCACCTCTTTTCCGTTCTTGTATTGCAAAATATACGTCCTCCTTATTAAGGTGTCCGTGTGAATTTCCGTTCATCTCATCCATTGGCTGTAATCTCCTTTCATTTGATTTTGACAGGCTGTTCTTGAAACAATATTCAATAATCTTAGTATAAGTCGAATTTAGGCTTATGGAAAGATAAAAAAAAATGAGACCGCCCTCGCGGCCCCACTTCCTTACGATTTCCGCTTACGCGGAAATCACCTCATTTTGCGTGATCAATATCATCCGCCTCCTTTCGGCAAGATTATCGGGTCCCGATACTTCTATTTACTCACGAAAACGGCATCGCGACAAGTGAAAAAACAATTATAATGAACTTTCTTTTTCGGTGAATCTTCTCCAAGACCAAAACCGAAACCTTAAAGTTACTTGAAGGTTTGGAGCCATTCTTTTTCCGGCCCAAAAAATTTTGTTGACAAATGCGTTCCTCCGTTATATGGTTAGTTACATAAGTAACTAACCAACATGGTGGTGAAAATATGGCAAGCAGGATCGACGACAGTCGTCCGATTTTCGAGCAGATCGCTGAGCGGATTGAAGACGACATTATCAAAGAGGTGTTATTGGAAGAATCACAGGTCCCTTCAACCAATCAGTTCGCCTCTTTTTACAAGATAAATCCCGCGACGGCTGCGAAGGGGGTCAATCAGTTAGTGGACCGGGGTATTTTATACAAAAAACGAGGTGTCGGCATGTTTGTTACGTCCGGGGCACGCGCAAAATTAATGAAGGCACGAAAGGAAGGCTTCTTTGAACAGTATGTTGTAAAAATCATCAGAGAGGCTGAAAATCTCGGCATCACAACGGACGAATTAACAGAGATGATCCGGAAGGGGGAAGCAAAATGAGCCATGTGGTGGAAGTGAACAATTTGACGAAGTCATTCCGGAAGGTGACAGCTGTCCAAGATGTCAGCTTTTCAATAGAACCGAATAAAATTTACGGGATGCTAGGACGCAATGGTGCGGGGAAAACAACGATTATGCATATGCTTACAGCGCAACAATTCGAAACCAGCGGTGAAGTGAGGGTATTCGGAGAGCATCCCTATGAAAATCAACGTGTACTTGGCCAAATCTGTTTCATAAAGGAGAGCCAGAGGTATCCGGATGCCTATCGTATTCTTGATGTCCTGGATGTTGCTGGACTTATGTATCCAAATTGGGACCGTGAGTATGCCCATGATTTGGTCAACGACTTTCAGCTACCTCTTAAGCGGCGCATGAAGAAGCTTTCAAGAGGAATGCGCTCAGCCGTGGGCATTATTATCGGTCTTGCAAGCCGGGCGCCGCTGACCATTTTTGATGAACCTTATTTGGGACTTGACGCTGTAGCGAGAACTTTATTTTACGATCGATTGCTTGAGGATTACAGCGTACATCCCCGTACGGTTATCTTGTCTACCCATTTGATTGATGAAATCAGTGAGATTTTGGAACACGTCATGTTGATCGATAAAGGCAGGCTGATCGTCGACGAGGATGCTGACAAACTTCGAGGGAGCGCGTTTACCATTGCGGGGCATAAGGACAGGATCGAGGCGTTTACAGCGGGGCGAAAGGTTATTGCTCAGACTCCACTTGGCGCATTGGTTTCGGCTACCGTCATAGGGGATATGAATAGTGACGATCGCAAACAAGCGGAATCTTTAGGGCTGGAGCCTACTCCGGTCTCGTTGCAACAGATGTTTGTCCATCTAACAAATGAAAAAACAAACGGAAAGACGGTGACCGTGTAATGAGTCAGATCACAAATGTCATGAAAATGCACACGAAGGATCATGTCACCTTGTTCTTCGTTCCATGGCTGATCCTGTTCATCAGCTTTACGGTGAATCTGATTATCGGATTTCTTACCGGAGGTGAATCCCCCCTTTATACAGGCGGACTATCCTCCATCTACATTGCTATGCTGATATCAGGTATCATCGTTTTGGCGCAAATGCATCCTTTTGCAATTGGTCTAAGCGTGCGAAGAACGGATTTCTTTCTGGGCACAACGGGGATGATCGTGGCAGTCAGTGCAGGGATAGCTATTGTGCTGTTACTCCTTTCACTTGTGGAGCAATGGACCGGGGCCTGGGGCGTGAATTTACACTTTTTCCATCTTCCTTATTTAAGCGATGGCTCTGCAATTGAACAATTGCTGATTCACTTCATTTTATTGTTGAACATGTGCTTTCTGGGTTTCACCATTTCCAGCGTGTACCAACGATTTGGCCGAAACGGCATGTACTACTTTTTCGGTACCATTGGTTTGATTGTCACCATCGGTGTATATCTTTGCTCGTATTATAAGTGGTGGTTGGACGTTTTCCATTGGTTTAGCAACCACACCGCCTTCCAACTCGCTTTGTGGACGGTGCCTTTGGCTGTCATCTTTTTGCTCGTCTCGTACCTGTTTCTCAGAAAAGCAACAGTTTGACCCACAGCGTTCGTTTTCACGAACGCTGTTTTATTACGTCCGGGTCGCCAAAGTACATCATCAATCCACTTGGCACACATTTATTTTTTTTCATTTCCGCGTTTAAAGTTTCCTGTCGCTCTTGCCATGATATATTGTGCTTCCTGAAAATCCGCACTTTGGATTTTATTTAGAAACCTCAGGCTCGCTTTGCCTTTGAGTATCGTTACCTGTTTGCCATACCAGTAAATAAATACCTTTTGATCCTTCGTCACCTTATACGTAAACACTTCATCAGTAAACTTGTTGTCCTTGTCGACTTCACCCATTCCTATCACCCCAACCTATTTTGTCTCTTAAGATTAATTTCAATATCTATCAAATAATATCCTCTTTTTCAAACTGGTCTCAAATTTCGCTATTGATATCGCCAACTATTATGTGTTACTATATACCTGTAATAAGTAATACGTAATACCAGTCATACAGAATAGTAAGGAGTGATCGTGCTGGATAACCTAACGGCAATGTTCAAAGGCGTGCTTGAAGGCTGCGTCCTTGAAATTATTAGCCGTAAAGAAACCTACGGCTATGAAATCACACGGCATCTGAACGCCCTCGGCTTCACAGATGTTGTGGAGGGAACGGTGTACACCATCCTGGTTAGACTTGAAAAGAATAAACTCGTGAACACAGAAAAGAAACCATCCGATATGGGACCGCCACGCAAGTTTTTCGTACTCAACGATGAAGGGCGCAAGGAACTACAGAAGTTCTGGGAAAAATGGGAGTTCATATCATCAAAAATGAACGAGTTAAAGGAGAAAAAACAATGAATTTCTGGGAAAATATTACGGGCAGCGACATGACCAAAAAAATGAGAACTTTTGAATCGCGGGCCAAAAAGCTGCCGGCTGATTATCAAGCCGCATGGAAACAAATTAATACCCATCTTTGGCCGCATTCAGATTTCACCGGTCGCAACCTGATGCCAATTCTTGACGGTGTACTTGGCCTATTCGAGGAAACGGCGGCGGACGGTCAAAGTATCCAAGAGGTTTTGGGTGATGATATCAAAGGCTTCTGTTCAGCGCTGGCCGGTGAAGAAGGGGCAAAGTCCTTTCGCGACAAATGGCGTGAGCAACTCAACCATAATATCGCTAAAAAGCTAGGCAAATGAGGAGGATAAAAATGAGCATACAAGACATCATCGAAGGCAAAAAAGAGTGGCGGGCGCACATGGCACGAGTCAAAGCGCTCCCGCAAGATTATCAGATTGTATATAAAGAGATTCAAAAATATCTCTTTAAGGTCGGCCCTGTTGAGCTGACCGAAGGGATTGGTTTGCTCTCGGGGATTATCGATCTTTTTGAGGAAGGCGCTGCCTCGGGGAAAGATGTGCTCGAAGTGACGGGTAGTGATGTAGCGGCTTTCTGTGACGATCTAATCAAAGACTCAAAAACTTACGCTGACATCTATCAAGAATCAGTTGGCCAAGAAGTGAACATGGCCATAAAAAAGGTTACGGATAAAAAAAGGTAAAAAGGGACAGCGGGATGGAGAAGGCAATTGAAGTGAAAGGTCTGCGAAAGTCCTTTAAGAATACAGAAGTCCTAAAAGGCGTTAATCTTGAAGTGAAGCGGGATGAGATTTTCGCCCTGCTCGGTTCCAATGGCGCGGGAAAGACAACGGTTGTCAAAGTTCTCACCACGCTGCTCAAACCGGACGGCGGCATGGCTGCCGTAAACAGTTTCGATGTTATATCCAGCCCGACAAGGTGCGGCAGGCTATTAGTCTGACCGGACAATTCGCCTCCGTGGATGAAAGATTGACCGGACGGGAAAATCTGATCATGATTGCCAGGCTTCGACACATCAAAAACCCGCGGCTGATTTCGGACGATATGCTTGATTGCTTCGGCTTGACAGACGCCGCTGATCACAAAGCATCCACATATTCAGGTGGTATGCGCCTACGTATGTAAAATAAGCGGGTGTGACAAGTTATTCTGTGGCTTTCAATACGATTTTTCCATGCGTTTCATTATGTGGCAGCTGTAGAGAGCTTCCACTCACACTTCAGAAACAGTTGTCCGTTTTGCAACTCAGCGGAAAGCTCGCCGTACATTTTTCGCATCAATTCTTTGGCAATGGATAAGCCCAATCCAGTCCCTTTGCCAGATCGATTTTGGTCCGCCATGTAAAAGCGGTCAAATAGCTTGTCCACTTCATGCGGGGTAAGATTGTCAGCGTCATTACTGATTGTTAATACAATGCTTGAGGACTGCATTTCGAGTTGGATCCGGACACCTCCGCTGGAATGTCTGATGGCGTTGAGAGCCAGGTTTTCGATCACACGCTTCACAGCCGATTCATCCGCGGTCAGCCATAAATCTTCCTCTGGCATTTGAATACTCGGTTCTATGTGTTGTTCATTAAACTGATCATAGAAACTCATTAACGTATCAAGGACGACGCTGTTCATTTTGATCCGCTCGGGATTTAAATGATAATCGGTGGATTCAAAAACGGAGAGTTCGAAGAAATCCACAATTAATGCCTGTAAACGCCTGGTTCGGTCCTGAATGATCGTTAAATATTCTTGCCTTTCTTCCGGAGTTATTTCATCGGAACCCAGCAATTGAATGTAGCCCAAAATAGAGGTGAGCGGGGTCCTTAAATCATGTGAGATGTTAGCCACCGCTTGCTTCAACTCATTCTCCGACCGCCTCTTCTCAGCGTTTGCTCGACCTACCAAATCCAACTCCCGATTGATTTCAATAACAAGAGACTCGATGTCCTTATCATAGAAGGCAAGATCGATTTTCTTTTCCGATTTGTGAAGATTGACCTGTTGGAGCTGGCCCGTGATGGCTTTCAATTCTTTTTTGATAAAATAAAGATGGACAAGAACAGCCGCCGCTACCACCACAGAAATCATCATGATATAGAGCACGCTTCTCACCCGCCTTTCGTATGATTATTTGATTTCTTTCCTGCGAAACACCAAATAGCCCAAAATCCCAAATCCGATACAAGTCAAAATCGGCACGAGGATTAGCTTCAACAACTCTCCGCTTTCTAAGTTCACCTTACTAATGTCCATAAACAACTTAAACACTGAGTAATCATAAACCGTCTCGAAAATGGAAAACCTTGCACTTAATGCTTGCAGAATACTGTCAAACAGCAGGAAGAATAGAAAGGATAATCCGATCGTTTTCCCGCTATCCGTCAAAATGAAGGCGAATAACGCCATGATAGATGCGAAGGCTGCAGCGTATAAAATCAATAAGCTGATGGTTTGAACCAGGAAATTGATTTCTGTAATCTGAGGGATGTCTCCAAACCCAAATAGTAGTGAAGCAGTCACACCGTTCATAACCGGGTACAGCAACGAAAGCAGAACAGCTCCAATTGTAAAAGCAATGAACTTGGCGACATAAATGCGTTCTCGACTACTTCCTGTTGACGCCATGCTTTTCATAGTCCCGATCGAATATTCACTTGATATGAAAAAGCCTGCTAGAATGCACGGAACAAGCTTCGTGATGTAGTTATTTCCAGCCAACGCATTAAGATAAATCTTGATGCCGGTACTGTATTGAGGGCCATTATCGAAAAACTGAAAGATAGGCACAAATAAAGCATAAGCCAAAATGATCCAGCTTAGCACCCAAAAGGAGCGATCCTTACGCAACTTAAACAGTTCTGACCTTATAAGATTACCCATGTTGCACACCCCCGATCAGGTGTGTGAAATAGCTTTCCAGATCTTCACCCATGGGCATGAGTTCCTCAATGACGAGACCCGCATTTGAAAGTGTAGTCGAGACTTTACCCGGCTTATCGGCCAAATCGAAGATCTTGATTGAACCGTCAGGCATGACTTCAAATTCGGTGATCGCAAGCTCATGTTCGATCACGGTTGCTGCTTTCTTGGGACGATCCACTTTAAGATGTAAGTAACTTTGGCATTTGTCATTCAGTTCTTGAGCCGTCAACTGTTCAAGCAATTCTCCATTATGAATGAACCCATAATGTGTCGCCAACTGATGAAGTTCACTAAGAATATGACTCGAAATTAAAATAGTCACGCCATTTTCACGGTTAAGCCTTTTTAACAGCTCTCTGATTTCCACTACTCCCATCGGGTCGAGTCCATTCGTCGGTTCATCAAGAATGAGAAACTCCGGATCACTCAGCAGAGCGATCGCCAACCCCAGGCGTTGTTTCATCCCCATTGAGAAGTTCTTGGCCTTCTTCTTGCCGGTGTCTTGCAGACCGACAATTTCAAGTTTATGCTGAATGCACTCCTTGCCCGGAATTCCCTTTAACAACCTGTGGGCTTCGAGATTTTCATAAGCGGTCATTTTCGGATACAATGCCGGACTTTCGATAATTGTTCCGATTCGCTTTCGGGCTTGGGTTTTCTCACCTTCATCACTTTTTCCAAATAGCTCTACCGAACCATCCGTCGGGAAAGCCAGTCCTGTAGCAATCCGAATCAACGTGGATTTCCCAGCTCCGTTTTGACCGATAAACCCGCAAATCTCGCCTTTCTTAATGGAAAGATTGACATTGTTAAGCGCAACATCATTCTTGTACTTCTTCGTAAGATTGATCGTTCTCAGTACATATTCATTCATGAATTAGCGGCACCTCCCTTATGTGATAGCTTCAGTATAGAAACGAAAACTAAAGAGAGGCTTAAGACAATCCTTAAGAAAACCTTAAGTTCATTTTAGGCGATACCCCATGCCCCAAATCGTTTCGATATAATCTTCGTCGGGATTGGCTTTGGAAAGTTTATTCCTGAGATTGCTTATATGGACATTGATCGTATTGTCATCACCGAAGAATGCTTCTCCCCAGACGGTTTCAAACACATTGGCCTTTGTAAAAACTTTCTCTGGATAGGACATGAACAGCTCCAAAATGGCATATTCCCTAGCAGTTAGTACAATTTCAGAACCGTTAACTGTCACTTTTTTCGTGTCAAGATCCAGGTGGATATCCTTGAAAATTAACCGGTTCCTTTGCGAATAGGCTGCCAATCGCTTATATCTTCTTAACAACGAATCAATTCTTGCCGAAACCTCTTCAATGTCAAAGGGCTTTGTGATAAAATCATCCGCCCCAGTCCGCAGCGTATCGATTTTCGTCTGCTGCCCACTTTTGGCCGAAATGATAATGACGGGAACCGGATTTTGCTCACTAATTTGTCCCAGAAGTTCCTCGCCTGTCATGCCGGGCAACATCAAGTCAAGCAGAACCATGTCCCATTCCTGCCTGTCCAAGTAAATCTGCGCTTCAGTCCCTGAATAGGCAGGTTGGGAAGAATAACCACTCTTTTTAATAATGTTGCACAGTAGACGATTAATATCATTATCATCTTCGACAACCAGAATGTGGATCGGTTTATCCATGTTTTCACCCTAATCCCAAATGGATTTGTTCTGCAAAAAAATTTCAATTTGATCCCCGGGTCTTCCATTCATATTGAATATCGGGCAAATTTTCTTCATTTTCATGTCCTTTCCCGACGATTTGAAATCCATGCTTTTCATAAAATCGCTGTGCCTTTTGATTGACCTCAAATGTGTGCAACGTTAAGCTTCCGCTTGATTGTGCTTTGGCTAGATCCAGTAATGTTTGACCTATCCCGATCCCCTGATAGTCTTTATGAATATAAAGTTGGTTGATCTCCCTTTCATTATAAGCAATGATGCCCACTACTTTCTCATCCATTAAAGCTAAATAGATTTGAAACTCATTCGGTAATACATGGTTCAAGAAATAGATGTGATTGTCATAGCTGTGAATTTCCTTCTGACCAATGGCTCGTTCTTTACTTTCCCGCCACATTTCCACGGTTTGGTTTGCGTACCCGGGATGATACTGAGCAATGATGAATTTGTGTTGGTTCAACGCATGGTCTCCTCAGATTCTTGTTTTCATTACAAGTCAACATTATTTCGGAAGATTAAGTTGCCACGAGACACCAAACCGATCATTGATCCAACCAAATTTCTTACTGAAACCGTAGTCACCCAAAGGCATTAGAGCTTGTCCATCGGTAAGAAGCTTCTCATAAAGATTATGGATCTCCTCTTCAGAGTCACAAGTGAGATAGATGGAAAACGAAGGAGTAAAAGTGAATTCATGTTTCACATTACTGTCAATGCACATAAATTCTTGTCCCTTTAAGCAAAAGGTTGCATGCATGACGGTTCCTTCATCTCCAGCCTCATTTGCTCCGTAGCGAGTGATACTCGTCATTTCTGAATCCTCAATGAGTGATGTGTAGTAATTCATCGCCTCTTCCGCCTTGCCACCTTGAAACATTAAGAATGGCGTAACCTTCTCCATTATAGATCAATCCTTTCTTATGTTTTTCTTAGTCTATCACACACCCAAAATAGAAAGACGCGTCTCAGATAAACGCGTCCGGTAATTTAAGAAAACCATTCCCGGAAAAGCGGGAATTCAATTATGATTTCCGCAAAATCTTCTCCATCGCTTTTCCCTTTGCCAACTCATCGATTAGCTTATCCAAATAACGAATTTCCTGCATAGTGGGTTCTTCGATGTCTTCCACTCGCACACCACAGATCACACCTTTGATCAAAGTCCGTGAAGGATTCAGTTGGGGAGCTTCCGCAAAGAAAGTCTCAAAGTCTGTTTGTTTTTCCAGTTGGGCTTCTAATTCTTCCTGGCTATACCCTGTCAACCAACGGATGATTTCATCGACTTCTGTTTTCGTCCGTCCTTTTTTCTCCGCCTTCGTCACATAATGGGGATAGACTTTTGCGACACTCATTGTATAGATCTTATGTTTGGCCATGATAAATCCTCCCTGAATGATGTTCTGTTCCGCATGAAATAAATTCGACATCCGGTTCGAATACCCTTTTTCAGTTAATTCTCCGTTAGCTTTTTAATCTACAATAAAAAGACCGCGGGAACATCCATCCACGGCGTAATCTAAAGCAAAGACGATATCTATAAAAAACAAGACCAGAAAAAGGATCAAAAAGAACCTTATCCGGCCTTGTTCACTCCCTATCTAAAGCAACGTCCTAAGACATACCATAGCGAAAAGGGGTGATACCAAATGCAATCATTGTATCCTTTATCATATTCACTCATAACTACACTTTTTTCCCTATTCCACAGTAACACTCTTGGCCAAATTCCTCGGCTTATCGACGTCACAGCCGCGGTGGAGCGCAGCGTAATAAGCGATGAGCTGCATGGGAACTACTGAAACAAGCGGTGTCAGATATTCGTGTACAGTCGGCAGAACGATGCTGTCTTCTTGTTCCTCAAGGCCGGTCATGCTGATGACGCATGGGTTGGCGCCGCGAGCGTGCACTTCCTTGACGTTGCCGCGAATGCTGCCGTTGACGCGCGGCTGAGTGGCGAGGGCCACAACTGGCGTACCGTCCTCGATCAAGGCGATGGTGCCGTGTTTAAGCTCGCCGCCTGCAAAGCCTTCCGCCTGAATATAGGAGATCTCCTTCAGCTTTAGAGCTCCTTCGAGGCAAACGTAGTAATCGACAGCGCGGCCGATAAAGAAACAGTTCCGCGTCGTTGGAAGGAAGTCGCGAGCAACTTGTTCCATGTCATCCTTTTGATCGACGAGCGATTCCATTGCGTTGGCGACAATCCCCAACTCCTGGATGGGATCGAAATCGAGCTCCTTACCTTCCACCCTGGCGGTATCTACCGCCAGGATGGCCAACACAGCAATCTGAGCCGTGTAGGCCTTCGTAGAGGCTACGGCGATTTCCGGACCTGCATGAAGCAGCAAGGTGTGATCCGCCTCACGAGATAAGGTGGATCCTGCGACATTCGTAAGGGTCAATGTCTTATAGCCACGTTGTTTCACTTGAACGAGAACCGAACGGCTATCTGCAGTTTCCCCGCTTTGCGAAATGAAAACAAACAGCGGGTTCTTCGACAACAACGGCATGTTATAGGAAAATTCACTTGCGATGTGAACCTCTACCGGAATTCCTGCCGCTTTCTCGATCAATTGCTTACCGACCAATCCGGCATGATAACTTGTGCCGCAAGCGATAATATAGATGCGATCTGTATCCCGCATTGCACCCCGAACATCATCAGCCAATTTCAAATCGCCGTTTTCGTTCTGATATTCACCAATAATCCGGCGAATGACAGCAGGCTGTTCATCGATTTCCTTCAACATGTAATGCGGATAAGTGCCCTTCTCGATATCACTTGCATCCAATTCGGCAGTGAAAG
>DASTWO010000205.1:0-12598 GCA_035776675.1 Caryophanales bacterium | reverse complement strand
AGGCATTCCAATCCGCCATGAAATCGAATTTGAACGGAGCTTATAAAACGCCGCTCCGGAAAGAGCGGCGTTCTCTCAAATATGAAACGGCGGGATTCTCTTTCCGTCAATATCGGTAAACCCGTATTCTTCAGCCAAATCCCCGGATCGAAACACCTTGCCGGTTTTTCTTATTACATTTGGATCACTGGCCAAAGCCACAATCCCCTTGCCCACATAATGAGGCGTTTCCGTCACCTTTAACGCTTCCACCTCTCGCCAATGTTCTTGATCCGTATGAAAATCTTTCAAGACGATTTCTGTCCTCATGAAGCCTGGAGATACCGCCAATACTGCCATATCTTTGCCCTTCAACTCTTCTGACAGCCCATAAGCGATTCGAATCAATGTGTTTTTTGCAAGATCATAATAGAAATGCCCGGTATACTTCCAATCATCCCAGAACGTTGTATGTATGATTAGCCCTCCACCGGTTTCACGCATAAATGGAACCGCATAATAATTGGTCGCCAATTGCGCCCTTACACCTGCTGTAAACATCGAGTTCCAATGGTCCATGGTATTTTCTTCATAGGTACCAGATATGTCATGCTCGCTGCCACCCCACGCATTGTTAACGAGAAGATCCAATTTTCCATGCTCTCTTCTAATCTTCTCAATCACTTCCTTGGTTTGTTCATCATCCGTGTGGTCACATTGAACAGCCGTACCTGTTCCACCGACAGACTGAATTTCGTCAACTGTGTCATCAATGGTTCCCGGCCACCCATTTGTTGATTTCCCTCTAACACTTCGTCCCGTAACGTAAACCATTGCTCCCGCCTTCCCCAATTCAATGGCAATCCCCCGTCCGGCTCCTCTGCTCGCTCCTGTCACCAATGCAATGGTTCCTGCTAATGAATCCATAAATACACCCCATTTCGAAAGATAACTCCACTATACAGGTGGTTTCTTGACAACCAGTGTCATATTTATTGGATTTAAGAAAATTTTTATAAAAAATGGATTAGGATTCGGGGAGTGTGCACCCTGCAGTTGGAGGTGACATCACAAATATGAGGAAACAAAAAAATCGCTCCTGTTGAGAAAGAAGCGATTTGCAGGAATCCAGCCGGACCAATCAATTTAATCCCGATTCTCGTCAAAGATCACGGAAGTAAAAGCCTTGATAAGTGGATCTTCCTGTCTGCTTTTCAAGCAGGAGAAATAAAAGGTTTGGCTGAATGGCTCAATGACAGAAACCAATTCCACGCGACCGGCTTCCACAGCGGGAGTTGCTGCCAATTCCGAAACAAAGCTGATCCCAAGCCCTTGTTCCACGGCTCCGATCAACGCTTCTGTACTGCTTAATCGAGCCGCCACATTCAGATCGGATACCTTTAGACCGCAACGGGCAAGTCCCTCTTCCATCGCTTTGCGAGTCCCGGAACCTTTCTCACGAATAACAAAATCATAGTCAACCAAATCACATGGATCCTGGGCATAACTGGACGCGACGGGGTGATCCTTATGAGAAATCAACACAAGGGAATCAGCCGCTACTGGATGGGAAATAACCTCTGTTGAATCAGGTTTGGATCCGACAATCGCTGCATTGACCTGACGATTGTGTAATTGTGACAGAACCTCACGTGAATCACCGCTTTCAATTGTCAGTTCTACCTTCGGATACAGCTGGTGAAATTGCCCGATCCAACGGGGAAGCAAATAGGCTCCCGGGATTGTACTCGCTCCGATCTTCAACATCCCTGCCAGGGTCCCTTGAAAAGCCTGGACGCCTTCCTCCATCTCCTCCCACTGATCCAGCAGCCGGCGCCCCATTTTGTAAACATAATTTCCCGCCGGCGTCGGTTGAACAGCAGAGTAAGAACGATCCAGCAGCGCAATGCCAAGATCTTCTTCCAAGCTTTTGATTTGTTGGCTGATCGCCGGCTGCGAGCGCCCGCAATATTCAGCCGCCTCTGAGAAACTTCCTTTGTCGATAACCGAAAGGAAGGCGCGGATTTTGTTCAGGTTCATTTTGTTACTCCCCTTCTTGTTTCCATGCCGCCATTCCGCCTTCATAAATCTCGACTTGCTCGTATCCCTTTTCTCGCAATATTTCCGCTGCCCTGCGGCTGCGTTGTCCACCACGGTTGCAAACAACCGTGATTTCGTCATCTTTTTGCAACTCCGTATGACGCCTTTGCAATTCCGAAACCGGAATTGATGTTGCGCCCGGAATGTGCTCCTGATTGTATTCCGTCTCATCTCGTACGTCGATCATTTTCCTTTCAGCCATTATACCACCTCCCGGGTGTTTTTTAACACTTGAACCGCAACGGGATCAATCATCGCATAAACCGTTTCCTGTTCTTTCAATCCGAGCCGCTCCAACGTTTCTGCAGGAATTTCCGCCGTTAACGGCAATGACCCTTCCATCTCAATCCGTGCCCGGTTCCCATAGGAAAGAATATTCACCGCTTCACCCTTTAACACATTCATCTTCGAATTCACCGGTCTATCCTTCGCCAATTCAATATCCCACGGATAAATCATCACCGACAAACGGTCATGTTCCGCCTTCGTGACCGATTGCAAGATTTCACCTTTTTCTCCTACTTTCAAGCGATTTCCTTCAAGCGCTTCGCCAGGGAAAAAGTTGGTTCCACTGAAATCCGCCACAAAAGGGGATCTGGGAGAATTAAGCAGTTCTTTAGCCGTCCCTTCCTGAATCACTCGGCCCCGATCCATGACCAATATGCGGTCTCCAAGGCTGATTGCATCTTCATAATCATGGGTTACAATAATCTTTGGGATATTCAACGCGCTCAGCGTCTTTTTCAATTCACGCCTGACCCTTCCACGTGTGGTGACATCCAATGCAGATAATGGCTCATCCAGTAGCAGGACTTCCGGATCCAAAACAAGCGACCGCGCCAATGCGACTCGCTGCTGTTCACCACCTGACAAATCAGATGGCATACTCTCGATCAGATGCGAGATATTCAACGCTTCCAGCATTCTTTCAACTTTCGCTGCCTTTTCCGGTTTTGGCATTTTCTGTCCATCCAGGCCGTAAGAAACATTCTCGAAAACCGACAAATGCGGAAACAATGCATAATTTTGAAAGACAAATCCCGTTTGTCGCTCCTCCGGTGAAACATTGATCTGTTCATTATGATCGAAAAAGGTACGTTCTCCGACTGCGATCCTGCCATCTTCGGGAGCCATCAAACCGGCTATCAGTTTTAAGGTCGTACTCTTCCCGCAACCGCTGTGCCCGACAATCACAAGCGTTTCATTTTCCAGTGAGAAATCCATCTTCAACTCAAAATCACGAAGCATTTTATGAATGTTGCAACTGAGCATCTTGGTCCCCCCTCTTCTTCCGGGATTTCCTCTTCAACTTCGGCCACAGTTCAGCCAATTTCACCAACAATAATAGGAAAAAGGCAACCGTTATCAACAGCGCGGATATGGCGATCGCGACACCGAGATTCGACTGCATGGCCGAATAAATGGCCAACGGTAAAGTCTGCGTTTTCCCCGGCAGGTTTCCGGCAAACATAATAGTTGCGCCAAATTCCCCTAAAGCTCTGCCCCAACTCAAAGCGGCTCCTGAAATTAACCCGGGTAACGATAACGGAAGGACTACCCGGAAAAACGTTCTAGCTTGGGAAACCCCGAGCGTCCTTGATACCGAAACAAGCGTTGGATCAATACTTGCGAATGCAGTACGTGCCCCTTGTATGTAGAAAGGGGCTGCCACAAAACTTTGCGCCATTACAACCGCTATCGCGGTAAAAGCGATGTTAATGCCTAACTCGTTTAACCATTGGCCGATCAATCCAAAGCGGCCAAACACAAGCAAAAGACCAACACCCGCAACCGCCGGAGGGATAACGATGGGCAATTGCAGCAACACTTCCAGTATTCTCTTGCCGGGAAAATCATTGTTGGCCAGGAAATAGGCCAATGGTGTTCCGAATAATAAAATCAGACCGAGTGAAATGAACGTTGTGACAACACTTAATTGTAACGCCTTCAAAGCCACCGGTGTGGTCAGTTGATCCCATAGTTTCCCGGGTGACATATCCAGGTACACAGCGATCATCGGCAATAACAGGAACGCAATCATGATGGCACCCGCGACCGCTACAAGCACGGCTCCTATTCTTCGTGATGCTTTCACTTGTGCATCTCCCCTTATTTCTTTTTCTCATCCAACGGAATCAGGTGGTGATCAGCCAGAATCTGTTGGCCTTCTTCGGACATCACAAACGCAATCCATTTCTTTGCCAATTCCGGATGATCTCCGGTTTTCACAACTGCAATGGTGTCTGTCGCGGTTACGTTTAAATCATTCGGGATTTGAATGGTTTTGACCTTTTTCTCAACACTCGGTGTCAGTCCGCTTACATAAATAAACCCGGCATCCGCCGCTCCGAGCGCCACTTTTCCAGCGACTTTTTTGACATTCGGCCCGAACGAAACCACATTGTCCATTATATTTTTTTTGAAATCGGACCCATATTTCTTTGCCGCATGGTCAAGCACTTGTCTCGTGTAAATTCCGATGGGTACGTTGTCTACGCCAATCACAAGTTTATAATCTTTTTTCCCGAGATCTTTGAAATCCTTCAGACCCGCCGGATTGCTCTTTGGAATAATAACTGTCAACGTATTATAGCCAAATGTCTTATATTGCTCTACGAAACCTTCCTTTTTGACAGCTTTCATATGACCCAGATTCGCGGAAGCAAATACATCAGCCGGGGCACCTTGTTCAATCTGTGTCCGCAGTGTCTGGGTGCCCGCGAAATTGATCGTGACATCCGCACCCGTCTTCTTCTCAAACACCTTTTCCATCTCAGAGAAGGTTTCTGTCAGATGGGCCGCCGCATAGACAGCCAACTCCTCCCCCGCAAATTCGCTTTTGCCATTGCCGTCTGTCTTTTCTCCGGTTTCAGCACTTCCCGAACCACATCCTGCCGCAAATATTGTGAGCACAAGTAATCCTGCAACCAACCTTAATGAGTTCATTTCTCTAACCTCCATTTCATCTATCCATTTATCTAATAAATACCATAACATTTTTTTATTGATTTTCGTATTGTTGTGCCACACAAAAAAAGGAGCCGAATCGGCTCCTTCAATTACTTCCCAAATACTCCTTTCGCCACAAAAGCAACGTTTGCGGGACGCTCCGCAAGCCTTCGCATGTTGTAGCCGTACCAATCTTCGCCATATGGCACATAAATTCGCATTTTATAGCCTTCGTCAATGATTTCCTTCTGTCGCTCAATACGTATGCCGTACAGCATTTGAAATTCGAATTGATCCTTCGGGATGTTATGTTTCTTCACAAGCTCCTGCGTGAAACGAATCACGTCATCATCATGAGTCGCAATCGCAGTATAATTACCTCTGAGTAAGTGAATGAGAATCAAATTCTTGAAGTTCTCATCGACGTCTTTTTTCTCAGGAAAAGCTACTTCAGGCGATTCCTTATAGGCGCCTTTCACAATCCGGAGATTCGGGTGATACGGATTCAGATCCTCAATGTCATCAACCGTCCGATACAAGTAAGCCTGAATGACGGTACCGATGTTGTCGTATTCAGCTTTCAGTTCCTTGAATACATCCAGGGTGGCTTCGCAATGCTCATAATCCTCCGCATCAATTGTAATGAACACGCCGTGTTCCTTGGCCGTATCCAGAATTCTTTTCATATTGCGTACGGCCAGATCACGATCAATATCAAGTCCCATTGAAGTCAGTTTCAAGGATAATTGTGAATCCAGATCATCCCGATTAATCCCCTTTATAGCTTCAATGCAATGGTTCGCCATTTCATTCGCTTCCCGTTCATTGTCGACAAACTCTCCGAGGTGGTCGATTGTGACCGAGAAACCCTGGTTATTTAAATTTTTTATAGCGGACAAAGCGCTCGTTAATGTGGCGCCGGCTACAAAACGGTCTGCACCAAAACGCATGCCATATTTCTTCGCCAGTTTTGTCAATTGTCGGTTTCCGCCTAGAAACAGAAAGAAATTCCTCAGTAATTGCTCCATATGTGTGTCCTCCTATGCAAACGCCTTTCAATTCCTATTATATCACTTTCGTTTTGACAGAAGTTGTAATATGAACGGACAACCGTTTATTCCGCCATTTTCTTTTCCATTTCCTCAAACTGATCTGTCACATTGGACCCAGGTTGTTCCGTCAAAATGCTCACGATGATGACAGCAATAAGACTCAGAATAAACCCTGGAACCATTTCATATAAATACTCTCCGAGTCCCGATACAATCCAAACGATAACGGTGACACCGCCAACGACCATACCGGCCAGTGCTCCCCACTTCGTCATGCGCTTCCAATGTAAACTTAACAACACAATAGGACCGAAAGCCGAACCAAACCCGGCCCATGCCTGCCCTACGATGTTCAGAATCGTTTCATTCGGATTAATCGAAAGCAGCACAGCGGCAATAGCAACTGCCAGAACAGCCAATCGGCCGACCAACACAAGTTCCTTATCCGAAGCATCTCGGCGGAAGAAAGTTTTGTAAAAGTCTTCCGTTACAGCACTGGATGTCACAAGTAACTGAGAGGAGATGGTGCTCATGATCGCTGCCAATATCGCTGCCAAAATAAATCCTGTAATGAATGGATTGAAGAAAAGATCCGCAAATCGGATTAATACGGTTTCCGGATCGGCCAGTTCCATACCGCTTTGAGTAAAGAAGGCAATCCCAAGCAAGCCAACGGCCATAGCTCCCATCAAACCGATTACCATCCAAATAATGTTGATGTAGCGCGCCGCTTTTAATTCTTTCGTCGATTTAATCGCCATAAAACGAACGATAATGTGAGGTTGACCAAAATAACCGAGGCCCCATGCGATGAATCCAATGAGTCCCAGGACTGTGGCCCCTTCAAACAAATTAAGCCTTGTCGGATCTACACTTTTGATCAAATCAATTGCCGCACCTGTTCCACCGTCGATATGACCAATGGTTACAAAAGGAACCACTACGAGGGCGATAAACATGATACACCCTTGAACAAAGTCGGTCGTACTAACGGCAAGGAATCCCCCGAAAAGGGTATAAGCAACAACAATTGCCGCAATCAAGATAACACCAAAGTGATAGCTGAATCCGAAAGCGCTGTCAAATAATTTACCGCCGCTGACCATTCCAGCACTTACATAGAGTGTGAAGAAAATAAGGATGATGATCCCTGAAACCAACCTTAGCATGTTCGACTTGTCGGCAAAGCGATATTCCATAAAATCCGGAATGGTTATGGAATCATTTGCGATTTCTGTATAAGTTCTCAGTCGTGGCGCTACCACCAGGTAATTGACATAAGCCCCGATAGATAATCCGATGGCGATCCAAGCACTGGACAACCCTGTTACATACAAAGCACCGGGCAAACCCATAACCATCCAACCACTCATGTCGGAAGCCCCTGCTGAAAGAGCGGTAACCCACGGCCCCAGCCCGCGTCCAGCCAACATATAATCTGAGAGAGTGGAAGTCTTTCTGAAAGACCAATAGCCGATCGCCAACATCGCAATCATATAAATCACAAGACTGATCACTGTTCCCGTTTCAAGATTGAGATTCATGTTTTCATTTCTCCTCCTTTTATTATGTCCGAAAATCAATCGGACTGTACCAGGACTCAAACTTTCATATGACCAACCCAAAGCCCATTCAAGAAGCTTATCTTTCCGGTCGGTCTAACACCGTCTATTCAACGATGCGTTGTTGGGTCCTCCTTTTGTGATGTTTCGATTTTTTGTAAAAAAATCATGCAATATTCTTATCGTCACCTCCTAAATTCTCCTTCATACTTTCAATTTGCCCACTGTTGTAGACTATAAAGCAAGAATCATGCCAATCACATTTCAATCGACAGACAAACTAACGAGGGACTAGTCTTATTTTACCACATCTATTGTCATGTACATTTACCTTACAGTATTGTAAACTATGTTTACATCAAAGGTTTACACTTTCGTAAATCTCCTAGGGAGAGTGATGAGATGCATGCCTTTCCAAATGGATTAACCCCATTTTATCTCGATTCCGTCCTCACGACCGACAATGATACGATAACGGCTATTAATACTAACTGGGAAGTCCTGTTCTGGAATCAAGCGGCTGAACAAACCTACAACATTTCCGAAAAACAGATTGTCGGTGAGAAAATCACAGAGTATTTCAAAACAGAAGACCTGATGGTCCTTCAGGTCCTCAAAACGGGGAAAGCCGTCAGACAGATCTACCACCGTCCACGTGAAGACAAACATGTTTTCATCAACTCTTCTCCGGTCTATGATTCCGATCATCGGTTAATCGGTGCTGTTTCCATCGAGCAAGACATTACGCATACAGTGTTATTAAATGAAAAGCTGTCCGCGACTTCTACCCAATTAAATGAATACAAACACAAGGTTTATCAGAGACAACTGGAGACCCCTTTTGCAAAATTACAAGGGGAAAGCGCAGCCATGCAAAGAACGATTCAACTTGCTGTTAAAGCCGCCAAAACCAATGCGACCGTATTAATCCTTGGGGAAAGCGGCACGGGAAAAGAGCTTTGCGCCAGAGCGATTCACGAAACCAGTCCAAGAAGAGACCAACCCTTCATTCCCATAAATTGCGGGGCGATTCCGCATGCCCTATTTGAAAGCGAACTGTTTGGTTATGAACGCGGCGCGTTTACCGGAGCATCAAAGGAAGGTAAAACCGGGAAAATCGAAGCGGCCGACGGCGGAACCCTCTTTTTGGATGAAATCGGGGAACTCCCTTTGGAGATGCAGGTGAAATTATTAAGGGTGTTGCAGGAAAATATCGTCTATAGAATTGGGGGCTCAACCGGAAACAAGGTCAATGTTCGAATAATTGCCGCCACCAATCGGGACCTGGACCAGATGATGGAAGAAGAGCGTTTCCGATCAGATTTATTTTACCGACTCAATGTCATTCAGATTAACATTCCCCCGCTTCGCGATCGTTTGGAAGACATTCCGGAACTTGTCACGGTTTTCTTGAAGGAATTAGAAGTGGAATACCAGATGTCCGGTCCTTCTTTAAAGGATGAAACGATGCAAATGCTGCTTCAATATGATTGGCCCGGAAATGTCCGTGAATTGCGCAATATCATTGAACGCGCCTTGATTCTATCGGAACAAAAAGAAATCGGGAAACGGGAACTTCTCGGGCTTTTTCCTCAAAAAGCCGGTTCCGTCGATCATCCAAACTCTCTTTCAGATGAAAAACAAGTACTGGAGAAAGAACGGATTGAAAGTGCCCTAACCGAAACATATGGCAACAAAAGCGCAGCGGCGAGAAAACTTGGAATTTCCAGAGTGAGCCTATATAAGAAAATCCACAAATACAACATTTCATGGGAGACGAAGCCTGAATAAAAGACGCGAAACAACACAACATATATGTAGAAAAAATTGTACAAAATCGACAAAGGAGGACACACCTTGCAACCGCAATCAAATCAGCAACAGAACATGCAACCGCAGCAGAACACTATGCCGCAACCCCCCAATGTGATTACGACGAAGGATCATTCTTATTTGGAAGATATGTTGCATTGGAATATGGGCGCGATCAAAAAGACCCATTTCTTTGCCGGACAATGCCAGGATCCCGATATCCAGAATGCCCTAACACAGGCATGCCAGATGCATCAACGCCATTATGACCTGATCCTGAAACACTTCCAAAACGCGAACCAAACCCAGCCCAATATGAACGCATAAAGGAGGATTCAAGTTGCCCAATCAAAATAAACTGCAAAACCCGCAGACCAATGTTCCAACAACGCCGCAAATGAATGACCGTGACTTTGCGAATGATGCCTTAGCTACGGAAAAATACATGACGGCCGCTTACTCAACGGCCTTGAACGAAATGAGCCACGACATGCTGTACCGTGACATCAAGACAGTCTTCAATGAAACCCAGGATTGCCAGCGCAACCTATTCAACTTGATGTACCAAAAAGGCTGGTACAGCCTGAAAGCTTCTGATCCGCAGCAACTTCAGCAGGATTATCAGAAATTCTCCAATGAAAAAACCCAACAATTCCCGAACCCCGGGAACCTCATGCAATAGAAAAAAGCGAGCCGCTCTCGAATGCGGTTCGCTTTTTTTTTGACTTTTCGAAATCAACCTCAACGTTAATACAAGACATCTGTTCATCAACCTAACCTTCCAGCCTGAAAATCACTCAACATTTCCATAATACCATTGTTGGCCAGAAGTTGTAACTCGGTAATGGAGAGCTGAAAGATCATCTTCTGCCCAATTTAAGGACGAAGGATCTTGACGAACCAAAACAATGTTCAAATTACCGAAATCGTTTGATTCGACAGAACCGGTGCTTGACAATTCCGACAATGGAATTACCACCTCAATATTTCCAGTACTCGGATCCCATTGCGGTTCCGTCACACCTGAAATAAAATGATCAAATTTCCAACTACCACCGCTGACATGGAATTTGGCAAAATCATTGGAGTCGCTCCAACGACCAACCATGTACTGCATCGGACGATCCAGGCTTCCACCGTAAATGCCTGTGTTCGATGACTCATTCGTCCCCGCTTTGAAGTCTTCCGCATAGACCATGATCGCAAAACGAGGTGTGGTGTCATAGACTGAAAGATTTCCGCTTGTATTTTTGACTCGTACATACAAATTGTTCTCATCATTTGATATATAAACTTTGCCGATATCCATATCTCCTGAACCCGACAAACTATCCCCTTGTTTGTCCAGGTAATACGGGACATTGCTCCATTGTGGCAAATCATTAGCAACACTCGCTGTCACCTTAATTGTTTTATTTGCTCCGGCGTTGGATTGCGGTGGAATTACACGTAAATCCGCCTTTCCCTGATATGTTAAAGCCGTCACAACAAACCATGCCGCGGTCACAGGTTCCACCATGGTACTCGGCATCGGCTTAAGCGTCACTCGGGACACTGCCTCTCCTTGTGGCATATAGCCAACCCCCATACGGGAGACTATCCATTTCAAATATTGCAGGGCGGTTGATTTTTCCCCTCGATAAATATGATGCAACGCTACATAAGAACTCATCTGTGGCCACGATGGTTCGTCACTCAAAGCCTCATTACCAGCAGGACTGTAAGGAGCAGTATAATAAAAGGTATCTCCATCATATCGAGCAATTCCATAATTATCATGCTGTAAATGAGCTTTAACAGTGTCAATATGGCTTTTTGCCCTAGAAGAATTAGAATCTACCACTCCATACACCATTAGGGCATCTGATGAGGCATCCACCAATGTTCTCGGCGTACCGTCAGTTTTTACTGCGCGGTTATAATATCCATTGTCGATATTCCAAAGTCCCGGCGGATTCCATGTATCCGACTTTTGAATGTTAGAACGTATTTTGCTCGCTGCTCCATTATAACGATCTGCCAAATCATACAGACCTTTCGCCCTTGCCATACGTTGAGCAGCATCCAGTCCTGCAACATATAATGCCTGTGTAAAGGCGTTGTATTCAATGTCCTCCTCCCAAATGCTGGAATCAGGTTCACCGAAACCATACGGGTCAGATCCAAGGTTCAACCATATAAAATCTGCAGACTTTCGATAGCTGTCCCATATATTATTCAAAAAGGTGGTATCCCCAGTTAACTGATAATGTTTCCATGCTCCTACCAAGAAAATCCCAATTGAATCATGTTCCGGTTCAACAAAAGGCATATAGGCATTGGTCCAATTATTAAATGTAGTTTTAAAGGTTCCGTTCACTTCTTGTCTATCTTGTAACCAATACCAATATTTTTTCGCCTCCTCATGAAACCCTGCCTGATCCAAAATCATTGCCGTCGTTGCCGAATCACGTATCCACACCTTATACCCGTAAGCAACCGGATTGGTTGTAGCTGGAGTAGCTCCATGAGTTGGATTAATGGCATTTTTTATTGCAACAAGGGATCGTTTATAAGCCTTGTTGATTCCTTCATCATTGAATTGTACAGTTTTCCCGCTGTTCAACCAGTTTGTGTAGGCATTTCCGGTTTGAGTAAACCAGTAATCCGCATTCTGGCTCAATGCACTGTCAATAGCATTTTGAGCACTAGATAAAGTATTTTGCACAGTAGCGACAAAAGAAATGGACACGGTACCATTCGCCGGAATGTTTACGACATCTTGAAATGCAATACTAGTATCCACCGCGTTCACATCATCATTATTTTTCACTGTTCCATTGTTATTGAACGTAAACCATGCAGCTACATCATTTTGTGATAGGTCTGACTCGGTATCATCGGCTACCTGATGACCGTCTGCATTCTGAAAAGCACCAAGGGCGATATAATATTGGCCAGAACTTGTCATATCAACAAACATCGAATTTCGTGTAGTATCGTACCAAGCATGATGAACATTATTTGATCCACCTATGGATTTGTTATTAACATGAATTTGCTCCAATACGTTGAAATTAATCGGATTTGCCTGATTATTCGTAAAGGTGAATTTTGCAACCAAGAAATCCTCGTTCGGCACCATTGCAAAATCTTTTTCAATTG
>DASTWO010000204.1:0-3121 GCA_035776675.1 Caryophanales bacterium | reverse complement strand
GCTGGGATGGTTTGACATCCGCCTTATCCAGTATCCCTACCTTGTTCAGGTGCTCCCTGGCTTGCTCTTCTGCCTCTTGCCTGGACAGCTTTAGCACTTTTCGCGGAGCGAAAGAAACGTTGGCCAGCACGCTCATATGCGGATAGAGATTGAAATGCTGGAAGACCATACTGATGTCCTTGCGGAAATCATTCACTTTTAATTTTTTATCACCAAGATCTTTCCCATCTACAACGACCTTCCCCTGTTGGTATCCCTCGAGCCCATTCATACAGCGAATCAATGTGCTTTTCCCGGATCCGCTCGGCCCGACAATCACCACCACCTCTCCGTTGTCGATGTCCAGATTAATTTCTTGCAGCACATGCAATTTGTCGAACCACTTGTTGACGTTTTCAAAATGAATCATAGAAATAACCCTTTCCCCTGTTTTGTCGAAACGATGCGATTCGATAGTCAAGCATTTAGAAGATTCTTATTCACCCCGACTCCCAATTATTCCAAACGACCTAACCGGTTTAGATGAAAAAAGACCCATAAAAAAAACACGAGGATAAACCTCGTGCTTTTCAAGCATTCAAATCACGAAACTTAAAGCGACAAAACCAAGCGCGAATATAATCATGCCGAGAATCACATAGACCAACCGGACCGTTACCCACGGAATCATATCGAGAGCTTTGCCTTCCAGCCCGAAGTACATGCTCGCTGTTCTGTCACGATGTTTCATCACTTCAGCGTCCTTGTGTAAGTGTGCTTTTGTCTCTCCGATTTTATGGCCGACGTATACACCGCCGATCATGACAAGTAAACCGACAGCCCAAAATGCGATAGGCAAGAACCACCAACCCATTGCCATCACTCCGTTTCCGTTTTTCTTTGTTGTTATTATGCACGGTTGGTGGTAGAACTATGAACTGAAGCGGGACTCGCGACATTAGTGAAACAAGTATGAATATGCACTCAAAACGACAATCGCACTTAAAACAACGTAAATCAAATTCGCACCCAAATAGGCAACCGTAAAAGCGGTGACGGCTCCAACAAGGCCAAACAGCAGATCACCATTGACGGTAATAATCCCTGGAAAGATCAAGGCTCCAAGCGCGGCATAAGGTACATTCTTCAGGATGCCCCGCAATCGAGGGTGAATTTTCTTCGCATCAAATACGACGAGCGGCAACATTCGCGGGATATAGGTGACCAGACCCATTCCGACAATGACCCAGATTAAAGGTTCCATCATTCCGGCTCACGCCCTTTCCAAACGAACTCCACACCCACCGCGGAGATTAGCGTAGCGGCGACAATCGCCCAACCGGCATTCATGAAAAAAGAAAAAAGGGTATGGAGGAACGCCGCTCCGACAGCGAGCACCAGCACCTTCCGGTATTTTTTTAAAGAAGGCACGAGCAATCCGACAAACATCGCATAAAGAGCAATTCCCATGCTTTGTTGAAGCTCTTCGGGCAAGGCGGCTCCGATATAATAGCCTAGGGCGGAATTCACAATCCAGCTGGAATAGGCCATCGTGATCAACCCGAACATATAGAAAGCCGTTACCGTCCTTCCGCTTGTCGCAGCGACTGTAAAGGTCTCATCTGTAACCCCGAAAGCATATAAAGCTTTCGCAAATCGCGAATCTTCGCTTGACTTTTCGTTAATTGAAGCTGTTAATAGAAGATGACGAATGTTAATAATGAACGTAGCCAGAATCATTTCAAGTCCACCTGTGCCGAGCGCGATTAAATTCAAGGCGATAAACTGCGATGCGCCGGCAAATACGATGACACTCATCGCAATCGTCTCGACAAAAGATAAACCTGTCGATTTCGCAAGCAAGCCAAAGGTCATGGCAATAGGCAAATACCCGATCGCGATGCTGATACCGGCATGAAGTCCAGCGCGGTATTCTGATGGTTTTCTCGCAACGGCTGTCACATTGGCTTCCATTTCTCTCCCTCCGATGATTCCATTCTGTATGTTATGTTATGCTAATTGTATGTTATAAATTTCAAAAGTTCAAGGGTGACAAAACCATGGAAAATCACAATTTAAACTCATTGATTGGCCTCAATTTAAAGATGATTCGAGAGCAAAGAAGGTTAAGCCTGGATAAGGCCGCCCAACAAACCGGCGTCAGTAAAGCGATGCTTGGACAAATTGAAAGAGGCGTGTCTAATCCAACCGTCAGTACCCTTTGGAAAATCGCAACGGGGCTGGGGGTTCCGTTCACCTCATTTCTTGAGGAAAAGGAAGATGCCGTGAAGATCGTCAAGAAACAGAAGCTTGAACCGATCGTTGAAGACGACGGGCGATACCTTGTCTATCCGTTGTTCCCAATGGAAGAAGGAAAGCCCTTTGAAATGTTCTCGATTCAGATGAAACCGGATTGCCACTATTCTTCTGAATCCCATCCGCGGGGTGTTGAGGAACAAATTTGGGTTGAATCAGGGACTCTCCACGTATTCATCGATGATGCGAGCTACATTGTTAGCGCGCAAGAAGGCATTCGATTTACAGCGGACAAACCTCACACATACAGCAATCCTGGAGACGAACCTTGCAATGCCGCTATGGTGATTTACTATCCACAGCCGTAATTCCTTGCATTTCAGAGTACTCCGTTCCTCTTTGATCCTGTCGATAATGAAACCTTTTATCTTTTGTTTGCGTCTTATATTCAAATTTACTCTGGCGTATTAGCGATCGGATTTTCACCCTGCCCTATGAAGAATCACAAAAGCGTTTTTCGGGGACGCGGGGAAAAAGGAAAATCAAACTATTCCTATAAAAAATCTGTGGCATCCGCCAGAGGCTTGAAGTCTTTATACAGTTCACAACTGGATAAAGTTTAAACGGGGGTCATTTAGATGAAGAAGATGATGATGTTGATGGCAATGGTTCTTTTGATGATCTCTCTTGCGGCATGCCAGGGTGGTGGCAGCAACAGCAGTTCCGGTGGAAGTAATTCGGGAGCTAACGAAGTAGGCAAATCATCAAGGGGAAGCGTCGGCGACCAGTCCGTTTCTTCCGACAGTGGAATGAGCGATCAAGCAAGAGAAAGTGCCGCATCTGCGGAAAAGCCAAACAGTAACTCGAAACCGGCAACCGACAGAAT
>DASTWO010000203.1:0-9095 GCA_035776675.1 Caryophanales bacterium | reverse complement strand
GAACCATGTGCTTTCACAACCGGAGCTGAAAGTCCAAACAGAGCCGCTCCGCCATATTCTGAATAATCGACGGTATCCTTTACCCCTGATAATCCCGGTTTCAAAACAGCCGCCGCCAATTTGCGAATGGTTGTCTTTGTCAACTCTCTTTTGATCAACGAAAACAAAGATAAGGCCGTTCCTTCCATTGTTTTCAACACAAGGTTTCCGGAAAAACCGTCACACACGACAACATCCGCAGCGCCTTCCATCAAGCCGCGCGACTCTACATTGCCGATAAAGTTGACGGGGGCATCCTTAAGAATATCAAAGGAATCCTGGCTTAACCGGTTCCCTTTGCCTTCTTCCGTCCCAATGTTTAATAATCCGACACGCGGATTCTTGATCCCGCGAACTTTCTCGACGTAAATGGAACCCATTACCGCATACTGATACAAGTGCTCTGCCTTTGCATCCGCATTCGCTCCCACATCTATCAGCAGAAACCCTTTGCCATCCGTTGTCGGCAATGTCGGAGCCAGTCCGGGACGGCTGATTCCTTTCATTCGCCCTATAATGAATAATCCCGCAGTTACAAGCGCACCGGTATTACCTGCCGATATACACGCATCTGCTCGTTCTTCCTTTACTTCTTTCGCCGCCAGGACCATGGAAGCTTCTTTCTTGCTTCTGACCGCCTGTACAGGGCTATCCTCAGCGCTAATAGCTTCATTTGTATGTATCAATTCAATCCGGGACGGATCAGACAGATAAGGACGGATCTTGGATTCGTCCCCTACTAATACAATTTCTAAATCTGAATAGGTCTGGACGGCTTGTTGCGCGCCAAGCACCATCGCCTTCGGAGCATCATCTCCGCCCATCGCGTCTATGGCAATTCTCATTCATTGGTTCCTTCCTTCTTCTCGCTGTTTGAACGATACATGGTGAACGTACCGGAGAATACGGCTTCTTGCTCAACATAACTTTCGACTGTCACAACGGTGAAATGTTTCTCATTCTTGTCGATTCCCGCTTTCGCGATAACCCGTTCTCCCTGATTCACCTGACGGCTGAAACGAATATCGGCTTTCGCGGTAAGGGCAAGCTGATCATCAATAATCGCAACCGCCAACGAATTCGCTTGCGCAAACAAATGGTGGCCACGAGCAATGCGCGTCCGCGAAAAAACATGTTCCGGTCCGATATCCAGAATTGAGATAGCTCGTTCATCAAGCTGGAGATCCACAACTTCCCCGATAACTTCCTCGATTGGAAGCGCCTTTACTTCATCCAGCTGTTGCTGGGCGACATCTCTTATCCTTCTTCGCACTTCGGGAATAGACAGCTCCATTCGGTCCAAACGAATCGTTTGCACACTGACATCGAATTTCCGGGCCAGCTCCTCATCGGTGACAAAAGGCATGGCCGCAATGGTCGTCTTCAGTTGCGCTTGTCTCTCTTTCTTTCCTTGTTTCATCATTCGACCACCATCCAACAACACTTCTTAAATAGAACATAACGATCTTATTTGATAAGCAAAATTATGACTAGGTATTAATAGCAGTATATGATTAAAGCAGGAAAACCGTCAAGACCCAGCCAACAGTCAGACCGAATCCGGTATAAATAAAACCGTCCGAAACAATCAATCAATTCTTTCACGAGACGTTGCCCCTACCGATATTAAATAGTCTCGTAAAGGCTGATAGATCTCTTTATGCCAAAAGGCATCGCTGCCGATCAATTGGTCTGCATCAGCCCTGGCGGTTTCAAGCGTTCGGTAATCGTGCGTGAGGTCGGCTAACTTGAAATCGGGAAGACCGCTTTGAGCTCTTCCGAAGAAATCACCCGATCCACGGAGCTTCAAATCTTCCTCCGATAACAGAAAACCGTCATTTGTCTCCGTCATGATTCTCATTCGCTGCTTTCCGTTATCCGATTTTGGATCGGCCAATAAGATGCAGTAGGACTGCGCCTTTCCCCTTCCGACCCGTCCACGTAACTGATGAAGTTGCGCCAACCCGAACCGTTCCGCATCATAGACGACCATAACCGTCGCATTAGGGACATCGACACCGACCTCGACGACCGTTGTCGATACCAGAACATGAAAACGATTTTCACTGAAATCGTCCATGACTTGTTCTTTCTCCTCGGCACTTAAACGGCCATGCATAAGGCCGACCTTATATTTCCGAAAGTGTTCTTGCAACAAAGCGTGAACCTCAATGGCATTCTGTACATCCAACTTGTCGGATTCCTCAATAAGCGGACAAATGACATACGCTTGACGACCTTTTTTCAATTCCTTTTCAACAAAATCAAGAACCCTCCGAAGCATAGAATGTTTCGCCCAATAGGTCTCAATCGGTTGTCGACCCGCAGGCATTTCATCTATGGTGGACACATCCATATCCCCAAATAATGATATCGCCAATGTACGCGGAATCGGTGTTGCCGTCATATATAAAACATCGGGAGAAGGTCCTTTGTCAGTTAACGTACGGCGTTGCAGGACACCGAAACGATGTTGTTCATCCGTTATGGCTAATCCAAGTTGGTCAAAGACAATTTCGTCCTGAATAAGAGCGTGGGTTCCGATAACGAGATCAATGCTCCCACTCTTAAGAGCAGCCAACATTTCATTGCGCTCCTTACCTTTCACCGAGCTTGTCAATAAAGCGATATTCACACCAAACGGAGCAAGCAACCCTTTAAATGACTCAAAATGCTGCTCGGCCAAAATTTCCGTAGGGACCATGAGCGCCCCCTGGTAACCAGCATTTATAGATGCATACAAACAAATCGCCGCGACCACTGTTTTGCCTGATCCAACATCTCCCTGAAGCAATCGATTCATCCTCTGTGGAGAACGCAGATCTTGTAAAATTTCTTGAGTAACACGTTGTTGGGCAGCCGTCAGCGGAAATGGCAACCCTTGTTTAAAATGATCCACTTGCTCAGAATCAAATAATTGGCTAAGTCCCTCAGAATCTTCGCGGCGGATTTTCTTAAACATATGAAGTTTGAGTTGGAACAACAACAATTCCTCATAGACAATCCGTCGTCGCGCCTGCCGTATTTCACCGTGACTCTCGGGAAAATGCAATGCCCGCACAGCATCCTTTCTTCCCATTAACTTGTATCTTTCAAGCAACGCCATCGGCAAAATCTCAGGAACGGCCTCTCCGAATTCCCGTACAACGGTCTCCATAATCCGCCTGAACAATTTCACGGTAATATTTTCTTTAACTGAATAGACAGGAGCTATGGTTTCGTCCTCGCTGCGTTCACCTTTCTTCCATTCGTTTACTGTGATCGTTTTCCGGTGTTGATCCCATTTTCCTGTTACAGTAACCGTTTCGCCCAATGTAAGTTGCTTCTTAACATAAGGACGGTTAAACCATACCGCCTTCACCAAATAATGGCCGACAAGCAGGCGAACTGTGAGCCGAGAACGTTTCCTCCCGAAAAAGGCGAGAGAAGGTTCACTGTGAACCTTCCCGATCACCGTAGCTCTCTCGTTGTGGCGGACATCGTTTAAATCTTTTATCTCATAATGATCATAGCGGAACGGAAAGGCAAACAACAGATCACCAACCGTCTCCAATCCCATTCCGGACAATGTTTTCGCACGTTCGGCTCCAATCCCTGCAACTTCGCTAACAGGTAAAGCCAATGGATCGCTCATCACTTTTTCCCAAGCGGCATGCCGAAGATTTTTTCCTCAAGCGCGCGCCCGGTCGGTGTAGCCGCCAAACCTCCCTGAGCCGTCTCCTTCAGAGCCGTAGGCATCATTTGCCCGATTTTGTACATCGCCTCAATCACCTCATCGCACGGAATGCGGCTTTGAATACCGGCCAAAGCCATATCAGCCGCGACAATTGCAATAGACGCTCCCATCGCATTCCGCTTTACACATGGCACCTCAACGAGTCCCGCGACCGGGTCGCAGACGAGACCAAGCATGTTCTTCAACGCAATCGCAAGAGCATCCGCCGATTGCTGCGGCGTACCTCCTGCCAATTCCACAGTCGCTGCCGCGGCCATCCCAGCCGCAGATCCCACTTCCGCCTGACAACCGCCGCCAGCTCCTGATATCGAAGCGTTGTTAGCGACTACGTAGCCAAACGCACCGGCCGCAAACAAATAACTAATCATTTGTTCCCGGGTCGGATTCAGTTTTCCTTTCAAGGCAAACAACGTTCCTGGAACAACTCCCGCTGAGCCGGCTGTCGGGGTTGCGCAAATTGTACCCATCGCCGCGTTGACTTCGTTCGTCGCCATGGCTTTGCTAGCGGCGTCCAACAACAACGGTCCTGCTAACGTATTCCCTTTTTCAATATATTTTTGAAGAAGCACAGCATCGCCGCCTGTCAAGCCTGAACGGGATTTCACACCCTCTTTGGCTCCGCGCTCTACAGCCTGTTCCATCACTTTAAGGTTTTCTTCCATTTGCTGCAGAACTTCCTCACGGCTTTTGCCTCGTTCCTCAACTTCTTTTCGAATCATAATTTCCGAGATTTTGATATCCTTCGATTCCGCGAGTTCCACTAGTTCAGCTGCGTTGCGAAACATCTTCATTCCCCCTCAAACAATGTCCATCCAGCGAAACATCATGTATATCCCATTGATCAATATAGAACCGATCAAGTGAAGTTGCAAATTTTAAACTTAGCTTTCCAGTTTAGAAGCATTAAGCACATTTGGAAGCGTCATCAATTCAGCCAAAACCGCATCATTAATATTCTGGTCGACTTCAATAACCATCAAGGCCTGCTTTCCTTTCTCCTTACGGGATACTTCCATATGCCCGATGTTGATTTCGTGTTTGGCTAACAAATTGGCAACCGCCGCAATGACCCCAAATCGGTCATTATGGACGACGAAAACGGCTGGATAATTTCCGGATAAGCGAAGTTCAAATCCATTCAACTCTGTGATCTCAATCTTCCCGCCGCCAATGGAAATGCCGACGATTTCAAGCTCTTCTTGGCTGTCGCCCAGATGCAGTTTGGCAGTATTGGGATGATCCGTCACAGCGTCTTCCTCGATGAAATTGATCTTCATCCCTTGCTGCTCGGCAAGAGAAAGCGCGTCAATGATCCGTTCATCGTAGGTATCGAAATCAAGCAAGCCTCCAATAAGGGCAACGTCGGTTCCATGACCTTTATAAGTCTTTGCAAAAGACCCGTATAATGAAATTTCAACCCATTCCGGCGGTTTGCCGAATAACGTCCGCGCAACACGACCAATTCTCGCCGCGCCGGCCGTGTGTGAACTGGACGGACCGATCATCACTGGCCCAATTATATCGAATACACTTCTGAATTTCATGTCTATCTCCCCCTGTAAATGACGACGTTCAAAAGCCAACTTCTACCGGTTCCTCAATCAATCCTGGTATTCCCCGGAGAAATTGACTTCCGGTCAGGCACTCTTGCCCCCCAGCCTATTCTACGGAAATGATATAGGAATAAACCGGTTGTCCTCCGTTATGGGTTTCCACATCGATATCCGGAAAGCGTTCTTCAACAAAATCAACCAGTTTTTCAACATGACTGTCCTCAGCCTCATTGCCGTAAACGATCATCACAATTTCGTCTTCTTCCGTAACCATCTGCTTAAGCAACAATTTTGCAGCTCCCAACTGCTGCTTATCTGTAGCCACAATTTCTCCTTCGGTAATGGCAAGGAAATCACCTTTTTTGATATCAAAACCGTCCTTGGACGTGTCTCGGACTGCAAAAGTGACCTGCCCGGACTTAACTTGCTCGGCGGCCTCAGCCATTTGCTTCTCATTCTGTTCAATTTCCGTTTCAGGATTAAATGCGACAAGTGCCGCAATTCCTTGCGGAATTGTCTTTGTGGGGATAACAGTAACCTTTTGGTCAGCAACCTCGACAGCCTGTTGAGCAGCCATCACGATGTTCCCATTATTAGGTAGAATAAATACGTGTTCCGCTCCGACATCATGAATGGCCGAAACAATATCTTCTGTACTCGGGTTCATCGTTTGCCCGCCTTCAATAACAACACCGGCCCCCATGCTTTTAAACATCTCGGTAAGCCCTTCACCTGAGGCGACTGTTACGAAACCGTACGGCTTTTGTTTCTTGGGCTTCGGTTTTTCTGTGTCTGCTTCACCTTTATTGTCGTTCTCCAGGATCTCTCGATGCTGGCCCCGCATGTTTTCTATCTTCATGTTAATAAGTTCCCCGTACTGTTGGCCAAGCGACAGCATGTCCCCTGGTTTTTCGGTATGGATGTGAACCTTTACAACTTCTGAATCGGAAACAACAAGCAGAGAATCTCCATGCATCCCGAGTTCATCACGAAATGACGACTCGTCAAAGGAAACTTTGGCCTTCAGTTGAACCATAAATTCCGTACAGTAGCCAAACTTAATATCTTCTGTCTTCATTTTTGTCTGTACTTTTTTATGGTGAACGGCGTTAACCATTTCCTCCATAGAAGGTCCGTTATGTTCACTTTTCAAAGGGGTTTTTCCAGTTAGCCCGGCCAGAAATCCTTCGTAAATCGTTACAAGGCCCTGTCCTCCAGAATCGACTACGCCAACTTCTTTCAATACCGGAAGAAGATCAGGCGTTCGCTTCAAGGAAGTTTGAGCCGCCCGAACAACTTCCTCAACGACCACTGCGAGATCACTGTTCTTCCGTGCCAACTGCGAAGCACGCTTTGCCGAATCTTTCGCAACCGTCAGGATCGTTCCTTCCACAGGCTTCATAACCGCTTTATAGGCCATATTCACTCCTGCTTCAAGCGCCCCCGCAAACTCCTTTGCCGTAATCATCTTCTTTCTGGCAATTTGCCTTGAGAAACCACGAAACAACTGCGACAATATCACTCCCGAATTGCCGCGGGCTCCCATCAACAAGCCTTTCGAAAAAGCTTCAGCCGCCTCTCCTACTTTGTCGAAATCATGTTTCCTCAATTCCTTGATCCCCGAACTCATCGTCAGGTTCATATTGGTCCCTGTATCTCCATCCGGAACAGGAAACACATTAAGCGCATCAATCGAATCCGCCTGAGCGGAAAGATCTTCCGACGCTTTGGTGACCATTTGTATGAAATTATCAATATCAAGCTGTTCCATTGCCACAAGACTGTCTCCTTCCTACCTTACGGGGCCGCGACCCGTACTCCCTGAACATAAATATTAACGGAATCCACAGCCAAACCGAGCATTTGGCCGAGGGTATATTTCACCTTGGTCTGCACATTGTGGGCCACTTCGGAAATTTTCGTACCGTAACTCACAATAATGTACATATCAATATGAACTTCGTCTTCTTGCTGGCGCACAACCACACCACGCCCGAAGTTCTCTTTTCTCAACAATTCACTTAGCCCGTCTTTAATTTGTTTTTGAGAAGCCATGCCAACAATTCCGTAGCAGTCAACAGCCGCTCCTCCGGAAATCGTTGCAAGTACGTCGTTTGATATATCGATAGCACCATACTGGGTTTTCATTTCGACCGACATCCGCAATCTCCCCTTTATCGATTCATTAGGCGCATGTATCCATATCTTATTTTACTATACTTTACCGTCCCGTCACAACCTGGCTTGAAATTCGGCCCTGTAAATGCTAGGATTGATATTGTTGTCTGTATTGATTCCGATGAATAATAACAATCCGGATATCAAGGTTTGGCTGTCGGAATAAAAGCAAAGGTCGAAGCCTTAAGCTAGCCTTTGACTTCTGGCATCCAACATCATATAAGGAGGTATGAAAATGAGCCGTAAATGTGTCGTGACCGGAAAACAAACGCGTTCCGGAAACAATCGTTCTCACGCAATGAATTCTTCAAAACGCAAATTCAAATCCAATGTACAAAAGGTCCGCATCATGGTGGACGGAAAGCCGAAGCGGGTTTACGTTTCCGCAAAGGCTTTGAAAGCAGGTAAAGTGGAAAGGGTTTAACCCAAAAAAAGCCAGTTGTGGTTTCACGGCTGGCCTTTTTTTAATCTTGTTTCATACAAAAAAAGCACCCCCGGCGGTGCTTTTTTTGCTTAATTCTTTTTAAAGGTACCCATGATGGCCCTGACAAATCCTCCGAGGAACCTGGGCAGTTTAATCGTATAGAACTTCATACTCCCCCTCCTTCGTCATTCATGAGACGTCCCGGCCCAAGCATTCTATAATCAAAAAAAAGATTCACCAACAGCATATTCATGCTGAAGAAAATAAGTACCTGGCCGCACAAATTACGTCCGTTATGAATAATCGCGGCTTCTTATAACCAATACTATGCCGTCTGTAAAAGAATAAGTACCGCTTTTTTCAATTAATTCATTGCTGACAGTCAACGTGGTGGTTCCATCAACGTCCACATTGGAAAGAGGATATTTGAAACCTTCCAAACTTAAGCCTTTAATAGATTCGCCAAAAGGTAAAAAAGAAAGGTACGGGTAATCGGTATCCCGGTTGATCCGATAACATCCCGGCTTCCGTGCGATAATCTCATTTTGCCGGTCAACAATAGCCATTTCAATGCCGGTACCGAGGCTTTTTTTCAACAACCTTATGTTCACCCATTCATGGTCAAGGCGTCCCCCTGTCGCACCAAACAAAGTGATGCTTTCCGGCCGCTGATGAATAGCCCATTCAACAGCAAGTTCCAGGTCGGTTTTGTCCTTTTCCGCTGGAAAAGTAAAGAGCTTCGACTCCGTCTGGATCTTCCGCAATTCGTCCACGGACAACGAATCAAAATCACCAAACCCATAATCCGGTTGTATGCCACGGCGATTTAATTGGTACATGCCACGGTCAACACCAACCCAGGTTACGTTTTTCCCGTCGGACCTCAACTCTGGAACAAGAGAAACGGGACCTCCTGCAAGGATGCGGATTTCCATGGTTACGCCATTCTCGCTTTAACTAATCTGGGGGCGGCAACAATTAGCAGAACAAGGACTACTGCTGTCAAAATAAATGACGGAATCAAGTAACCCGCATTATAAACAAGGGAGTAAATCCAGACCGGAGTCCCTTCCGGCGCGAATGCCCTCCACCAAACCAAGCCGGAAATAAAGTGCGCCACGAAACGCAAAGCTGTGCCGAAGAGAGTTCCAATAGTAATGACCAT